>NZ_JAOWHJ010000067.1:0-353458 GCF_030332695.1 Citrobacter sp. Cpo089
GACAGGCTCCGGAAGACGGTTGTTGCGCACGTATTCGGTGAACGCACTATGGCGACGCTGGGGCGTCTTATGAGCCTGCTGTCACCCTTTGACGTGGTGATATGGATGACGGATGGCTGGCCGCTGTATGAATCCCGCCTGAAGGGAAAGCTGCACGTAATCAGCAAGCGATATACGCAGCGAATTGAGCGGCATAACCTGAATCTGAGGCAGCACCTGGCACGGCTGGGACGGAAGTCGCTGTCGTTCTCAAAATCGGTGGAGCTGCATGACAAAGTCATCGGGCATTATCTGAACATAAAACACTATCAATAAGTTGGAGTCATTACCGGCGCTTTGTACCAGCGTCAGGCCAACCACCGCAGTGGAAAACTGACCGAGTACATTGATGGTCTCAAAACTTCCCCACTGAATGGGAGTGAACGGAATACCAATCGTCAACGTGTCGTACAGATAGGAGAAGTTGTACAAAACGATCAGCACTACAATCAGCGGTAACGAACGAAACAGCCAGATGTATCCCCATGCCAGACCGTTCAACAGCCAGGAAGATGAAAGCCGCGCCAACGCCAGCAGACCGCCGATGAGAATACTCAACAGCGTCCCGATCAGCGTCAGTAACAGTGTTTGCCCGAGGCCGGACAAGATAACCGGATCAAAGAACCAGCGGGCAAACACGCTCCATTCCCAGCGCGGATTAAACGCCACGGACTGGAGAATTACCGCAAGGGCAAATAAGGCAATGACCGCGCCTACGGTACGCATGGGATAACGTGCCGGTACGACTCTAATGCTATCTGTCGTTTTCATTTTCTCTCCTCAGGCGATTCTGGCCTGACCGGCAATAGTCAGCAGTTTGGTAAAGCGCAGCCGTCCATCAAACGGCGGCAGGCTGTACTCTTCGGGATCGCGCGTCGTATCAAATTGCGGATCGTAGCCCTGGCTTAAATAAAGTCTGACGGCCTCCGGCTGGCGAAATCCCGTGGTCAGATAAATCCGGCTGTAGCCTGCGAGCAGCGCTCTACGTTCCAGTTCCTGCACCACGCGCGCCGCCAGCCCCTGCTGACGCAGGCTGCTTTTTGTCCAGATACGCTTAATCTCGGCGGTGTCCTTGTCGTAAGGTTTGTAAGCTCCGGTGGCGATAATTTCGCCCCGGCGCTCCAGTACCACAAAAAGTCCCTGCGGCGCCAGATACCATTCGGTCAGTTCCACTTCAGCGTCGCGAGAAAAGTAATCGCCATAGCGGGCGGCATATTCACCGAACAGACCGTTCAAAATGGGCTGCAGCTCGCTGGCTTCCGGTGAGAGCACGCGAAATTGATCGCTCACGATGACCTCCTTAGTCGCCTAAACCGGCCGGGTTGATTTCAGATTGTGGAATGCGTTCCACCCCTTCTCCCCAGCGATTCAGCACCTTGTCATAGTCGCCGTTGCCAATCACGCCGTTGAGGGCGGTTTGTACCGGCAGAACCAGACCGCTGTCTTTTTTCAGCGTCACAGCGATATGTGCCGCTTTTGGCCAACCGCCATCAACGCTACCCACTAATTGCGTTTTACCGTTGAGTGCAGCTTTCCACGCGCCGATTACATTAGGACCGAAGTAGGCATCGGCGCGGCCTGACTGCAGGGCCAGGGTTTGCGCGGCATCATCTTTGGTATACACCGGCGTAAACGGCTGTAACCCTTTCTTCACGTTCTCATCGTTCCAGGCCAACAGAATGGCTTCCTGGTTTGTCCCCGAACCGACGATAATGCGTAGTCCTGCGATATCTTCCGCCTGCTCGATTTTCTTCAGCTTGCTACCGGTTTTGACATAAAAGCCAAGAGAGTCCTTCCGATACGTCGCGAAATCGAATTTTTCTTTGCGTGCTTTGGTGACGGTAATATTGCTGATCGCGGCATCGTATTTGCCGGAAGTGACGCCCAGCGGCCAGTCTTCCCATGACGTAGGTACAACGTTGAGTTCCAGCCCCAAACTGTCAGCCACCAGACGCGCGATATCTGCCTCGCTGCCGATCAGCGTTTTATTGTCATCGGCAAAGACGGTCAGCGGCGGCTGGCTGAGCCCGGCAATCGCCACGGTGAATTTACCCGGTACGGCCAGGTGCAGGTTTGCGGGTAACTGCGCAATCGCCTGCGGATTTTTTACCGTATTAATCGGCGCTTTATTCGCTTCCAGGCTTACGCCCGTGCCATTAATCGTCACCTCATTTGCCCAGACGGTAGCGCTGAAAGCCAGTGACAGCGCGAGGAATAGTGATTTTTTCTGCATAGCGTTTTTCTCTTATTGTGTGAATTGATTTGCAGGTGTCGCTAATCCCAGACTTGCGCGCAGGGTCGTACCGGGATATTCATGGCGGAACAGACCGCGCGCCTGAAGCTCGGGGACAACCTGTTCGACAAACCGCGGAAAGGTATCCGGCGTGCCACCCTGGATGATAAAACCGTCTGCGGCTTTTTCGTCGAACCACTGCTGCAGTCCGTCGGCAACCTGTTGTGGCGTGCCGCTGAAACGCGGACGAGGACTTGCCGCTTCCAGAGCAACCTGACGAAGTGTTAAACCACGCTCGCGTGCGTTGCGCTTGATCTCATCAGTCGTACTGCGAAAGCTGTTTTGTCCGAGAGAGCCCAGATCCGGGAACGGTGCGTCCAGCGGATATTGGGCAAAATCATGATGTTCAAAGTAGCGGCCAAGATAGTTCAGCGCGTCAGTAACGGAGACCAGCGCAGCGGTAGTCTGATACTGCTGCTCAACGTCCTCTGCGCTGTCGCCAACAATAACGCTGACGCCCTGGAATATATGCAGTTGATCGGGATGTCGTCCGGCCACTTCCAGCTGGCTTTTTACTTCCTGATAGAACGCTTTAGCCTCTGCCAGCGACTCCTGATGGGTAAAAATGGCATCAGCATGCTGCGCCGCTAATTTCTTGCCATCTGCTGAAGCTCCCGCCTGAAATATAATCGGACGGCCTTGTGGCGTACGCCCAATATTTAACGGTCCGGCGACCTGGAAATAATCTCCATGATGGTTAAGCGTGTGTAGTTTTTGCGGATTAAAAAATTCCCCGCTTGTTTTATTACGGGTAAACGCATCGTCTTCCCAGGAATCCCACAGCCCTTTCACTACCTGTAAATATTCATCAGCAATACGATAACGCTGGGCATGCTCTGGATGCTGAGCGCGAGAATAGTTTTTTGCCGATCCTTCCAGAGGAGACGTAACCACGTTCCACCCGGCGCGCCCCTGGCTGAGATGGTCCAGGCTAGCGAACTGCCGTGCGGTCGTAAACGGCTCGCTGTATGATGTGGACACTGTGCCAACCAGCCCCAGATTCTGAGTGATGCTGGCCAAAGCGGATAATACTGTCAGCGGCTCAAAACGATTTAAAAAATGCGGGATTGATTTTTCATTAATATACAGACCATCGGCGACAAAAATAAAATCCAGCTTCCCTTTTTCCGCAATAAGCGCCGTCTCTTTGACAAAATCAAAATTAATACTGGCATCAGCCTGAGCCGCTGGATGGCGCCATGCGGACATATTTCCCGATGCGCCATGCAGAATAGTGCCGAGCCGTAGTTGTCGATTTTCAGCCATAATAACCCCTACCCAACAGGTAAACTTAAAGGTGTGCGAATGCCGTTTTTGCTAACTGCGTAAAGTAATGCGCGGCAGGTTCAATTAAACGCTCGTCCGGATTGAATCCCGGGTGATGTAATCCGTATTCACTGGCGCTGCCAATACTGACAAATGCGCCAGGCGTATTTTGCAGGTAGACGGCAAAATCCTCCCCGCCCATATGCAGGTCGGCATGGTGGGTGGTATAGCCTGACTGTTTCGCCACCGCGGTGGCAATATCGGCCCAACGATCGTCATTTACCAATGCGGTTGGTCCCGCATGCCAGATTACGTCGATTTGTGCGCCAAAGGCGTGGGCAAATCCGGCGGCGATGTCATTAACCCGAGCCTTAACCTGCTGCTGTACCTGGTTTCGGTGCGTTCTGAGTGTCCCTTCCAGCTCAACGGACTCCGGCAGTACGTTCCATGTGTTTCCCCCCTGAATACGGGTCACGCTGAGCACCACCGAATCCAGCGTGTTAACGTCGCGGCTGGCAACGCTTTGCAGCACCGTTACCAGTTGGCTGGCGAGCAGGATGGCATCCTTACCTTCATGCGGACGCGCCGCATGTGCGCCCTTGCCATTAATGCGCAGTACGAAGCGGTCGACATTGGCATAAAATGCGCCGCCGCGTGTGGCAAATTCGCCCACCGGCAAACCGGGCTCATTGTGCATACCGAAAATAGCCGCTACGTTTTGCAGCGCACCGGCGCGGATCAACGTTTTTGCGCCGCCGAAACTCTCTTCAGCTGGCTGAAACAAAATACGTACTCGCCCCGGTAAGGTTGTTTCCTGTTGTTTTAGCAGAAGTGCTGCACCAAGCATAACGCTGGTATGGACGTCATGCCCGCAGGCATGCATCACGCCCGGCGTGAGGGAGCGAAACGGAACGTCGGCCCTTTCTTCTATCGGTAGCGCGTCGATATCCGCCCGCAGCGCGATGACATCTTCTCCCTGACCAATTTCAGCGACCAGACCGGTTTTCAGCTCGAATGGCAGAATGTCGACGTCCGCAGCGTGCAACCAGGCGTGAATGCGCGCCGTGGTTGCTTCCTCCTGTAGAGAAAGCTCCGGATGCTGATGTAGTTCACGACGCCAGTCGATAAGCGTTGAGCCGAGAGTCATCAGAGCACCTCCACGGCATTATGGGCTTGCGCCAACAAACGCAGCGATGTCAGACGCGCATGCCCTTGCGCCACTGGCGTGTCGATAATGAATTCGTCAATGCCAAATTGCGTATGCAGAGCATTCAGCTTTGCCATCACCTCCTGAGCGGTGCCGTGTAGCAACGCCTGCTCACGACGCGCGATTTTGCGTGGTGGGCTGCCAGACTGAGCGGCAAACGCCAGCGCCTGTTCTTCGCTGGCTACCGTGACACGTTGACCATCTTCCAGCTCCACGCCCCAGAGTTGTACGTTTTCCGCCAGTTGCGCAGCGGTGTCGTAACTGTCAGCCACAATCACCTGCACGGCGACTATCGTCGGGCGTGCACTGTGGGTCTGCCAGAAGGACAAAACGTCATGCAATAACGCTTTGTCACCATTGAGGTGCGCTGCGAAGATGAAATTCCAGTCGGATTGCGCAGCTAACTGCGCGCTTTGCACACTGGCTCCCAGTACAAACTTTTCCGGTGGTATCGGTGGAATTGGCGTCGGGAATACCGTTTCCCCGCTTTCCGTTCCGCTCAGCGCCAGCCAATCGTTAAGCAAAGAAAGCTGGTCGGCAAAACTGCCTTTTTCTTCCTGATGCAGCCCATGCTGTAACGCCTGGGTCGACAGCGGTAAGCCGCCAGGGGCTTTCCCTACGCCGAGATCGACACGTCCAGGAGCCAGCGATGCCAGAAGATTGAAGTTTTCCGCCACTTTGTACGGGCTGTAATGTTGCAGCATCACGCCGCCGGAACCTACGCGGATATGCTGGGTTTGCCCGAGGATCCAGGCGATCACCAGCTCCGGCGATGGGCTGGCCAGCTGTGGCGTATTATGGTGTTCCGCGATCCAGAAACGATGGTACCCCCACTCTTCTGCCTGTTGCGCCAGGCGCAACGTCCGGGAAAGCGCGGTCGCGGCAGTTTCACCTTCCCCGATGGGGCTTTTATCCAGAATACTCAGGCGATATGACATGTTAAGAGCCTATGTTTGTTAACATGTCTTTATTATTAATTTATCAAATAGCCATACTGAAACATTTAATTCACATTTACTCAGCTAAAAAGTAGATAACAACCCCTGTCGCTGCCAGGGTTAAAATTTGGATCGCCCAGTACTGGTTGTAACGCTAAACAGAAAAACACCCGCAATTAATAGCCTACAAAATATAATAGGGTCGTTGGCATCACGGTAATAGCATCAAAATCATTTCATGCCAGTTTTCTTTTTACGAAAAGGTTTTTTAACGCGATTTACGTTAAGTCAGTTTAAACGACTTGTCACGTTATGCGCTTGTATTAATTGTTTCACTTTTATGACACAGGATGAATGATTTACATAGGAATTTTTATTTTAACTACTTCCACAGAATTGATGATTAGTAGAGAATGCAACGTTTCTTATTAAAACGGTTTAAAACAGATTTTAATATCCCCCGATTTTATTGCGGGGATTTTTGTATGGATTATACATAGCACCATGGGACCTCTATGAAAAGTAACATGCCCGTTACACAAATTGAGCACGCACTTAACGATAAAGCGACGCTGCTTTCTACGACGGATAAAGAAAGTCATATTACCTACGCTAACTCCGCGTTTATTGATGCCAGCGGATTTAACGAACAGCAATTAATGGGCGAACCGCATAATATTATTCGCCATCCCGATATGCCTCCCGCGGCGTTCGCCGATATGTGGTACACGCTACAGCAGGGAGACAGCTGGACGGGGATGGTGAAAAATCGCCGGCAGAATGGCGACCATTACTGGGTTCGCGCCAACGTTACGCCGGTCTGGCACAATGAAAAACTCACCGGCTACATCTCGGTGCGTACCGTTCCTTCGCGCGATGAAATAACTCAAAGCGAAAGCTTATATCATAAAATTAATAATCAGCAGATTAAAGGATTTCGACTTTTTAAAGGCATTGTCATTCGTCGCGGAATATTGTCATGGGCATCAATGTTTAAATGGCTGAGCATTAGCCAGCGCGTCAATTATTCTTTAGGGGTAATCGCCCTGCTCGCTGTTCTATTTCTCTTCGCTCCTGTTAATCCATTTATTCAGGCGGGAGGGTTGCTGTTCTTATTTCTGATGCTTGCTATTTACCTTAAGTATCAAATTTGTCAGCCAGTTAATACGCTACTGACGCAAATGAAGAAAGTGGTCTCCGGGAGAAAACCTGATAACTGTCATTTAAATCGGGTGGATGAGATCGGAATGCTGATGCGTCTGGTTAATCAGTCCGGGCTTAATCTGAATTCCCTGGTCGATGATGTCAGTACGCAAATATCCGGTATTCGCGCCATCAGTCAGCGGGTATCAAAAGAAGGTACGGCGCTGCACAAGCGTTCAGAAGAAACCTCTGCCGACCTGCAACAAACCGCTGCAGCCATTGAAGAAATTGGTAGCGCCGTACAGCAAACTGCTGAGACTGCGGCTCATACTATGACCATGGCCGATAAAACCAGCGCCAATGCGGCAGAAGGCGGCGATATTATGAAACAAACTATTGCCATGATGCAGGCGATATCGCGTGACAACGGGCAGATAGTCGACATCATCGGCGTTATCGACAGTATTGCTTTCCAGACTAATATTCTGGCGCTCAATGCCGCGGTTGAGGCCGCGCGAGCCGGGGAGTCCGGGCGTGGATTTGCCGTTGTGGCGGCAGAGGTCCGTAATCTGGCGCAACACTCGGCGTCTGCAGCAAAAGAGATCAAACAACTGATTGAGAAGAACGTCGCCAACGTCAATAGCGGCGTCAAAATGGTGGAGCAAACGGAAACGCATCTCACTGGGATGATTGGCGATGTCCTGCAGATGTCGATGATGATCAAAGATATTAGTCTGGCGACGCGTGAGCAAACCCAGGCGCTGGATCTGATTAACGATTCGATTTCACGCGTTGGCACCATGACACACAATAACGCCGAGATGGTGGAGCGTGTCACCGATGCTACCGCCGATCTGACTCAACGTTCATCGCGCTTACAGCAGGCTGTTCAGGTCTTTGGCGTATCAGCATAACCTTACGGCGCTTATCGGATGAATGTCTCGATAAGCGCACACCTCTCCACGTATTTACACCCTTCTCTTTTATTGGCTGAATCGAGGCCACACCGCGCCAGTGCTGGCTGTACAAAATGCTGAATTCTTGTTATCGGGGCTTTGCGGAACCGAACAATTGAATGTAGGATGCTCGGCCGGCAGTTTTCCCCCATAACACAATGAAGGGTAAGGCTGTTTTCGCCGCAGCTGGTGCGGCAAAAAGGATTTTGTATTTTTGTCAGGCCAACAGGAAAAGTAATGAACACAAACAACACGCAAGCCGCGGAACAACATGCGGCGAAACGACGCTGGTTGAATGCCCACGAAGAGGGGTATCACAAAGCGATGGGTAATCGACAGGTACAAATGATCGCCATTGGCGGCGCAATTGGTACCGGATTGTTTTTAGGGGCTGGCGCACGCTTGCAGATGGCGGGTCCTGCTTTGGCGCTGGTTTATCTGGTGTGCGGTATTTTTTCGTTTTTTATACTGCGTGCGCTTGGCGAACTGGTTTTACATCGCCCTTCCAGCGGCAGCTTTGTCTCCTACGCTCGTGAATTTTTAGGTGAGAAAGCCGCCTATGTGGCTGGCTGGATGTACTTCATCAACTGGGCGATGACCGGCATTGTCGATATCACCGCGGTGGCGTTGTATATGCACTACTGGGGCGCATTTGGGGATGTTCCGCAGTGGGTGTTCGCCCTCGGCGCGCTGGCTATTGTCGGCACTATGAACATGATCGGCGTGAAGTGGTTCGCGGAGATGGAGTTTTGGTTTGCACTGGTCAAAGTGCTGGCGATTGTGATTTTCCTGGTGGTGGGTACCGTCTTTTTAGGCACTGGAAAGCCGCTGGATGGTAACGCCACCGGTTTTCACCTGATCACCGACAACGGTGGATTCTTCCCACATGGCCTGCTGCCGGCGCTGGTACTGGTTCAGGGGGTGGTTTTCGCATTTGCCTCTATTGAACTGGTGGGCACGGCCGCTGGTGAGTGCAAAGATCCGCAAACCATGGTGCCAAAAGCGATCAATAGCGTTATCTGGCGTATTGGTCTGTTCTATGTGGGTTCTGTCGTGCTGCTGGTTCTGTTACTGCCGTGGAATGCCTATCAGGCGGGGCAAAGCCCGTTTGTTACCTTCTTCTCCAAACTGGGCGTGCCGTATATCGGCAGTATCATGAATATTGTGGTGCTCACCGCCGCGCTTTCCAGCCTTAACTCTGGGCTGTACTGCACCGGGCGTATTTTACGTTCCATGTCGATGGGCGGATCGGCGCCTAAATTCATGGCTAAAATGAGCCGTCAACAAGTACCCTGGGCTGGGATCCTCGCCACGCTGGTCGTCTATGTCGTCGGGGTATTCCTGAACTATCTCGTCCCGTCGCAGGTGTTTGAGATCGTGTTGAACTTCGCGTCGTTGGGCATTATTGCGTCGTGGGGCTTTATCATGGTCTGTCAGATGCGTCTGCGCCGGGCCATAAAAGAAGGTAAAACGGCAGACGTCAGCTTTAAACTGCCGGGCGCTCCGTTTACCTCGTGGCTAACCCTACTGTTCCTGCTGAGCGTGCTGGTGCTGATGGCATTTGACTATCCAAACGGCACCTACACCATCGCGTCGTTACCGTTGATTGCCATCCTGCTGGTTGCAGGCTGGTTCGGTGTGCGTAAACGCGTCGCGGAAATCCACCGCACCGCGCCGTAATGGCTGAAGGCCTGACAGGTTAACCCTTCAGGCCTTCTTTTTTAGTTCGCTTCAATCAACTGCGCTACATCATTGCTGTTAATTTCCCGCGCATTTCCATCCTGATCGGTATAGCTGGTCATTCCCGTATCTTTATCCAGTTTTGGCTTACCCTGGGTGGTAATGGTTTGTCCGCTTTTGGTCGTCATGACGTAATCGGTAGTACATCCTGCCAGGGTAAACAGCATTACGCCTGCACAAAGACAGATAAATGGCTTTTTCATGGTATTCCCGTGTTATTCAGTTAGCCGTTGAGGGCGTAGTGTAAGTCCCTGAAGTGGGTCGGGCTACTGGCGGGGTGTAACGAGGCGTATCGTGGGGTTTAGAGAAATGACAGGAGGGGTTTCCCCCTCCGGATTTTTTACAGCGCAATACGAATAACATCGTCCGGCTGGGTAGCTTCCTGCTCGCGGGTAGATTTCTGTTTCACGCTGACGTACAGGGTTTTACCGTCGGCGGAGAGCGCCAGGCTATTCGGGAACGTTGGGGTCTCGAATGTTTTGACGACTTTATAGCTTTTCGCGTCGATCACACTCACTTTACCGGCCTGGCGATGAGTCACGTAGGCTTCATTACGCGTTGGGTTGAACAGCACAGCAAGAGATTCCGGCGCGGCGACTTTTGCCAGTACGTTGCCATTACGGGTGTCGATGACCAGCACTTCCGCCGCTTTAGAGTCGGTGACAAATGCGCGGTTGCCAGCGGTGTCCAGGCTCAGGTTGATAAAGAAATGCTCTTTCCCATCATCCAGCAGTTTTTTGCGGCTAAGAATTTTGTTGGTGGCGGTGTCGATGGTAATGAATTCGCCGTCCGCATTGGCGGTGTACAGGCGTTTAGCCTTGCTGTCGACCGCCAGAGCGGTGCTCATTTTGCCGGTATTTTGGATGGTGTCCTTCAGCTTGATCGTCTCACCGTCCACCACCCAAATCACACTCTCTTTACCAATACCGCTAATGTATACCGTGTTGGTAGCATCATCGGCGACCAGCTCACGCGGCTGCAGCGGGCGAACGTCTTCAGAGCGCTTACGCGCATCCAGCACCAGACGTCCTTTCACCGCACCCGTTTTGGCATCCATCGCCGTAACCGCGCTGTTTACCGTGTTGCCGAACCACAGCGTTTGCGTGGCGTTGTTGATGGTGGCACCAAACGGTTTGAGATCGTTATGAATCACCTGGGTCACTTCGAGGGTGACCGGGTCAAGACGATAAACCACCCCGCCGGTATCCAGTTTGCGGCTCTGTGAGGTCGCCAGCCACAGCGCGTTCTCTTGCTGGCTGTACGCCATTTCATAGGCGCCTTTGCCGACGGCTTTGCGCAGCAGTTCTTCTGCGGCCTGCGTAGTAAAAGATGATGCAACGAGCAGTGAACCTAACAGTAAAGAACCACGCAGACGCGGTGAAAACAAATGACGTAAAGACATGACGACTCCCTTTGATAAATTCGTTTGTTACTGCTTCACATAGCTTCAATGAGCAAAATCATGGTTTTGCCTTTTTAAGAATGAGAATAGTAATCATTATTTATCTCAATGTGGAGTGTTTATTCGCTTTCATGTAGTAACCTTCTTATTTCCTCCATGAATACCAGTTAACGACATTGGCATTTTACCAGGCCTACATTTTGTACGAAGCAGGCCTGGTTACAGGCATTCACCGTCTTCCACCTTTACGCATCAATCCTCAGCAAGACGAATAACTACCTTGCCGAAGTTTTTGCCGGTCAGCAGACCGATAAAGGTTTGTGGCGCATTTTCCAGACCTTCGGTCACCTGCTCACGGTAGTGGATTTTGCCCTCTTTAACCCAGCGCCCCATCTCCCGCTGAAACTCATGAATACGGTGTCCATAATCCTGACCAATGATAAAACCCTGCATGCGGATACGCTTTTTCAGCAGCGTTGCCATTAACAGCGGTAATCTGTCAGGTCCGGCCGGAAGCGACGTGGCGTTATAACCGCTGACCAGGCCACAAAGCGGGATGCGCGCTGAGGTATTGAGCAATGGCAGAACGGCATCAAATACTTTTCCACCGACGTTTTCGTAGTAAATATCAATACCCTGCGGGCAGGCTTTTGCCAGTTGTTGCGCAAAATCTTGTGTGTGGTGATCGAGACAGACATCAAAGCCCAATACCTCGGTGGCATGTCGGCATTTCTCTGCCCCACCCGCCACACCGATCACCCGACAACCTTTAAGCTTACCGATCTGCCCGACCGTTGCGCCAACCGGCCCGGTTGCGGCGGCTACCACCAGCGTTTCTCCCGCTTTCGGCTGACCGATATCCAGCAGGCCCATATAAGCGGTAAACCCCGGCATACCCATAACACCCAGCGCCCAGGAGGGATGTTCGGGATGATCGCCAAGCTTCACCAGCCCGTTACCGTCGGAGATGTCATAGTCCTGCCAACCGCTGTAGCTCAATACCCATTCGCCTGGCTGGTAGTCCGGATGGTGGGATGACACCACGCGACTTACGGTCCCCCCCACCATAACACCACCAATCTCTACTGGTGGTGAGTAAGATGGCTCATCGCTCATACGGCCACGCATGTAGGGATCGAGGGAAAGATAAACGGTGCGCAGCAAAATCTGGCCTTCACCTGGCGCTGCCACCTCATCTTCTTCAAGACGGAAGTTCTCCGGGACTGGCGCGCCATGCGGGCGTGAAGCCAGTACCCAGCGACGGTTACGATTAGTCTGTTGACCCATGATGTGCTCCTCTGCTTTTGGCATGAATCCATCAATAGTAGCAGTCTGTGCCTGCTATTTAGCTGACGACGTGGTTTAACCGCACAACCAGGTAAACGCAGGGTTGCGCGGTTTCATTGATAAACCGACAGTCATTCGGCGGGCCAAGTTCCAGGCAATCACCTGCCTGCATTTCATGGCGTACGTCCCCTTCCACAAAGACTAATTCCCCGTGCTGTAACCAGATAAGTTGTCTGGCCTGCACATAGGAAGAGGCAGGCATCGGGATATCACTACCGGCGGGTAATTCAATCTGCACCAGATCGATAGGCAGATCGCTGCGCGGTGAAACATGGCGGCGCAGATAGTGGCTTTGCGGGTCGTGCCAGACGGGCTGATCGACGAAGCGCAGCAGCTTGCCCTCCTGCATTTCAGCCCGCGCAATCAGGGTAGACATGCTGATGCCAAACGCACCGGAAAGCCTACCCAGCAGCGTAGCCGTTGGACTACTCTCGCCGCGTTCTATTTTATGGATCATGGCCCGCGACACGCCCGCGCGCTCGGCAAGTTCCGTGAGTGACCAACCGCGAGATTCCCGCTCGATGCGAATTCTTGCACTGATCCGTTGATTTATGCTGTCTTCAATAGTATTCATATTGTAATACTATAGTGAACAAGCCCTGAGGTTCAACATGTCAATTCGATTTGCCAGCAAAGAAGACTGCGCCGCCATTGCAGAAATCTACAACCATGCGGTACTGCATACGGCGGCTATCTGGAACGATCAAACGGTCGATGCCGAAAACCGTATTTCCTGGTATGAAGCCCGACAATTGATGGGGTATCCGGTGCTGGTGAGTGAAGAGAATGGCGTGGTTACGGGATACGCCTCCTTTGGCGACTGGCGTAACTTTGATGGCTTCCGTCATACCGTTGAACATTCGGTGTATGTTCATCCTGAACATCAGGGAAAAGGGCTAGGACGGGCACTGCTCAGCAGACTGATAGACGAAGCCCGCGCATGCGGCAAGCATGTGATGGTGGCAGGTATTGAATCTCAGAATCAGGCATCACTGCATCTGCACGGCTTGCTGGGTTTTAAAACCACCGCGCAAATGCCGCAGGTTGGCACTAAATTTGGGCGGTGGCTGGATCTGACCTTCATGCAGTTACAGTTAGACGATCGCCGCGATCCGGATGCCCGTAGATGAACCAGACGCTGACCCTCTCCTTTCTGATTGCCGCGGGTATTGGTCTGGTGGTGCAAAATACCTTGATGGTACGCATCACCCAGACGTCCTCGACGATCCTCATCGCCATGTTGCTTAACTCGCTGGTCGGGATCGTGCTGTTTGTCAGCATACTGTGGTTTAAGCAAGGAGCTGCGGGATTTGGAGAACTGGTATCCAGCGTGCGCTGGTGGACGCTCATCCCCGGATTGCTGGGATCGTTCTTTGTTTTTGCCAGCATCAATGGGTACCAAAATGTGGGGGCCGCTACCACTATCGCGGTGCTGGTGGCTAGCCAGTTAATCGGCGGGCTGGTGCTGGATATTCTACGTAGTCACGGCGTGCCGCTGCGGGCGCTGGTAGGTCCGGTCTGTGGCGCGGTGCTGTTGGTCATCGGGGCGTGGCTAGTGGCGAGACGTTCGTTTTAATTGCCTGATGGCGCTTCGCTTATCCGACCTACAGAGCGTGTCTGCAGGCCGGATAAGGGAAATATCAGAGGATTGTGCCACCTTTGGTCAACTGTTCGCGACGGGCTTCCATATCCTCTTTATGTTGACGACCATGATGTGCGATAGCCGTACGCAAACGCTGTTGCTGGGTATAGCGGTCTTCCCGGCTCAACGCGACATCATCGCTGAGCTCAATCAGCAATTCATTCATATGCGTAATGACGCTCTCTTCAATGGCGGCATCAACACGTGCGCTGACCTCATCCAGATGCGACATAACCTCTCCTTAACTCATTAATTTAATTTTGCTTTTGAAAAATCACTGCCCATCAGACTGACGCTGTATCCGCTGACGTTGCTGCGCGTAGCGTAGAACGTTTTACCGTTTGCCAGGGCTATCCACGGAGCCTGCTGGTAGAAAATCTCTTGCGATTGTTGGTAAAGCGCGGCGCGCTCTTCCGGTTTACTCACCAACTTCGCCTTTTGAACCAGCGAATTATACTCTTTATCGCACCAGCGCGCGGCGTTAGATCCGGTTTTTATGCTGTCGCAGCCCAGCAGCACATCGGCGAAGTTATCCGGATCGCCGTTGTCTGACATCCAGCCAAACAACGCGGTGTCATGCTCACCTTTACGCATTCCGGAGAGATATTCCCCCCACTCGTACGACACAATTTTCGCCTTCACGCCCACCTTTGCCCAGTCGCTCTGGATCATCTCAGCAATCCGTCGGGAGTTCGGGTTGTAAGGGCGCTGAACCGGCATTGACCACAGCGTCGCTTCAAAGCCGTTTTCCAGCCCCGCCTGCTTCAGCAGATCTTTCGCCTTTTGCGGGTCGTAAGTGTAATCCTGCAGATCTTTATTGAAGCCCATCATATTCGGCGGAATCGGCGATTTTGCCACCGTACCGGAACCTAAAAAGACGGCGTTAATAATGGCCTTTTTATCGGTCGCGTAGTTTAGCGCCTGACGCACCAGTACGTTATCAAACGGTTTTTTCTCGGTATTAAACGCCAGATATCCGACGTTCAGCGCTTCAACCGAATGCAGCGTCAAATCTTTATTCTTTTTAATCTCGTCAAACTGTACGGGGGCTGGCGCCGGGATTATCTGGCACTCATTGGTTTGCAGTTTTGCCAGGCGCGTCTGGACGTTTGGCGTGATGGAGAAGATCAGGTGCTTTGTTGGAACGGCGCCATCCCAGTAGTTAGGGTTAGCGAGATAGCGGATTTGCGAGTCCTGCTTGTACTGCTGCAACACGTAAGGCCCGGTGCCAATCGGCCAGTTATCGACGTTTTCCGGGGTGCCTTTTTTCAGCATCGCGTCGGCATATTCCGCAGAAAGGATGGAGGCAAAATCCATACCCCAGTCGGCAAGAAACGCGGCATTAGGTTCATTGAGGACAAACTGAACGTGAAAATCATCAACCTTCTTCACTTCTTTAATCAGTTTATCCAGACCGACATCGTTAAAGTATTCGTAGCTTCCCTGAGAAACCTTTTGATACGGATGATCGGCATCTTTCTGCCGTAATACCGAGAAAATCACGTCATCAGCGTTGAAGTCGCGGGTCGGTTTAAAGAATTTATTACTGTTGAATTTCACGCCCTGACGCAGGGTAAACGTGTAAGTCTTACCGTCCGGGGAAATCGTCCAGTCCGTTGCCAGAGACGGTATCGGGGTATTCTTTACCGGATCAAAGTTGATGAGTCGGTTGTAGAGCACTTGTGAACTGGCCACAAATGAGGGACCGGAACTGGCAATTTGCGGGTTAAATGACTCCGGCGATGCTTCAGAGCAGTAGATGATGGTGTCAGTATTGGCCGCGAACGCAGCGCCTGACGGTAAGACGGCGCTGAGAGCCAGCGCGAGTATCGTTTTCCTTGCAATCATGGTTATAAGCCTTCTTATTTTATTATTAACTGGGATATCAGAGCATAGCTGACAAAAACTGACCAATAACAAATCACTATCAGGTTATTCTAATCCGGTGTATTTCGCTGAATAATTCATCACCCTAAGCGAATTAATTTCCCTTAAGTCTTTTTCAAAACGTCAAGATTTTTCCCGGCACTCTATGCCATGAAAATTAGCCCCTTTTTGCCTCTCTTTCGCCGTTTGCTCGTTTTTATAAAACGTAAAGTAGATACGTGAAGAAGTCTAAGGGGTAACAACGTGGCAAAAACTCTCTTGCGCAGCGGCAATTTGGATGACTATCAGGCCGTGGGCGGCGGTGGTCAGGCCGTGTTTGATTCAGCATTGCAAATTCGTGAAACGCTTCGTCTGCGTAAACAGCAGGCGATGGTGGATTGTCTGGCGATCCCACAAATTAACGACAGCGGCGATCGGGTTGACTGGTATTCCCCGATAGAAGGGAAAGCCGTGGCGTGGAAAGCCGCTGATGAAGAGGCACGTTTTCGTGCGCTGCGCTATCTGGGAAGCACGCTGGAAAATGCGGCGACCCTGAGCCGTAAAAGTCTGCAATCGGGGAAAACCTCGCTACAGCTATTTGGTTCGCTGCTCGAAAAAGCCGTCCAGTTTCCCGGTGAAAACCACGTGTTTCTGGTTGATGGCAAACCCGTTATTACGTTCTGGGGCTTCGTCAATTTGAATGAAAATCCCCGCGACGATGTCCTCGACTGCCTGCGCATTGCCGATGTTCCTCCTGTGGTTACCGTAGCAGAGCCAGAACAGGAAGAAGAAATCGCACCGGAAATTACCTTTGCCGAGGCCGATGCCCCCTTACTGACGCCGGTCGTTGATCTGCCAAAACCGACTGAACCTGAACCTCAACCTCAACCTCAACCCCCGGTCATTGTTAACGAACCTGAAGTTACTGCGCCCCCGGTACAGGAGAAGCCCATACGCCGCCTGCCGCTGTGGAGCCTGCCCGTTGCCGCAGTGATTATTGCAGCCATCGTTGGGCCGCTGCTGTGGAAGCAACAGACCGCCCAGCCCGGACCCGCAGTCGCCGCTGTTGAAGTCGCTAAGGTTGATATGGCACCGCTGCCAGCACTGACATCTGCACTGCCCCTGCATCGTGCTGAAGTGACTCCCGCTGTGAAGAAAGAGAAACCTGTCGAAGGACCGGTGGTGATTGCCGCAATTCCAAAAGATGCACTGGTGATGGATGCCAACCAGATGAAGGCAGGAACGACACGTTTTCTCAACGGTAACTGGCGCGTCATGGTCGATGTTAAAGATCCGGTGAGCGGCAAAGCGCCGTCCCTGCGCTATCAGATCCAGGCCAATAAAGGCACTGCACGCGTGGTTCATGGTGACAATATTGTTTGTCGTGCCGAGATTTTCTCCGGTTTGCACCAGTCGGGTGAATTAATGATTAAGAGTCGCGGCAATGCCCGTTGTACCGACGGGTCACGTTATCCGATGCCTGAAATTACCTGTAAAGCGGGAACCAACGACGTCGCCGCCTGTACCGCGCGTTATGACGATCACGCGGAAATCCCTCTGACGATCAAAAAGATAGGTGCCTGATTTTATGTTGGTGAATCTGTGTGATTACAAACAGAGCGTGACGCTCATCGCCAATAGCGGTGTACAATTTCTGGATTTCGGCCTCACGCCGCAGGAATCTGCGCACCATGGACGCTTTGTGCGCAAAACGGCAAACGGTCCGCTACTGCGACTGGACTTCGATCTGACGTCAGGACGCTATACCCTACCGGGCAGCACCGGCGCACAACCCGAAGTGGTGAAGCCGGAAAGTACCCAGACGTTACATTATTCGCTGGACGTGCTCGACGGCGTCTGGCTGCCGCTACCGTTTCTGCGCTTTAACCCGCCGCGTACGTTTGTTGAAGGCCCGGATAACTGGGCACGCGTGCAGGTGCGAAAGCTGGCGCAGCCGGACAGCGCGGGTAACACCCACCGTGTTACCGTAGCGCTGGACAGCCAGCTTACTGAAAATGCACCTGCGGCGTTAACTCCCAACGAAAATGATCTGCTTAACGGTACACGGTTTGCGCTGGCCTGGCATGACAACGAAATTGCTGATTTCCTTGACCAGACCTGGATTGACGGCTGGTTGCGCGAATCTTTTATGCACCATGTCACCCAACATGAGAACCGCTCAGAACAAGAGATCCAGCAGGCGCTGCGTAACTTTGAATACCAGGCGCACTGGCTGAATGTGCTGACCCTGTTAGGTGAGCAGCTTTCTGTCCCGGAAGTGAAACTGGTTACACACACCCTTAGCACACCCGCCATTCCCGTCGATCTTATTTTGGATATCGGTAATACCCATACCTGTGGTGTCCTGATTGAAGATCACGGGGATGCCAATGACGGGCTGCGTCAGACCGCTGAATTGCAGGTCCGTTCGTTAAGCGAGCCGCAGTTCCTCAACGATCCGCTATTCACCAGTCGGCTGGAGTTTTCCGAAGCGCGCTTTGGTAAACAGCACTTTTCCGTTGAGAGCGGACGTGATGACGCCTTTATCTGGCCGTCGATTGTGCGTGTGGGTGATGAAGCCCGTAAGCTGGCGATGCAGCGTATGGGCACCGAGGGCAACAGTGGGATCTCAAGCCCGCGCCGCTATCTGTGGGATGAAACGCCGGTGTTACATGACTGGCGCTTTAGCCAGATGAATGGCAAAACCCAGCGCGAACCGCTGGCTACCGCCTTCCCGCTGATGAACCTGATGAACGATGACGGGCAACCGCTGTTCAGCCTGCCGCAGGACGATCGTCTACCAGTGTTCTCACCACAATACAGCCGCAGCACGCTGATGACGCATATGTTGTGCGAAATACTGGCCCAGGCGCTGGGGCAAATTAACAGCGTAGCGACGCGTTTGCGCCTCGGATTCCCGGCATCTCCGCGTCAGTTACGGACGCTGATCCTGACCCTACCGTCGGCGATGCCCAAACAGGAGCGCGAGATTTTCCGCCTGCGCATGTTTGAAGCTATTGCCCTGGTCTGGAAAGCGATGGGCTGGCACCCACAGGATGAAGACTTCACCACCCGTAAGCAGCAGGAAAAAAGTGTGGTTCCCGTACCTGAAATTCAGATGGAATGGGATGAAGCCAGCTGCGGGCAACTGGTGTGGCTGTATAACGAGGCTATCTCACACTACGATGGCCACACCGAATCGTTCTTTAACGCCCTTGCCCGCCCGGACCGTTTGCCGGAGCCTGGTGAGACTAAAGGCCGTGCGCTGCGCGTAGCATCGATCGACATTGGCGGCGGGACAACGGATATGGCCGTCGTTCATTACCAGCTTGATGACGGCGTTGGCGCGAATGTCAAAATTACCCCGCATCTGCTGTTCCGTGAAGGTTTTAAAGTTGCGGGCGATGACATGCTGCTGGACGTGATTCAGCGCTGCGTGTTGCCTGCGCTGCAAACCCGCTTACAACAGGCTGGCGTGACCGACGCCGCCGCATTGCTGGCCACGCTGTTTGGCGATTCCGGGCGCATTGATACTCAGGCAATTCTGCGTCAACAAACGGCGTTGCAGCTCTTTATGCCGCTCGGTCATGCGGTCCTCTCTGCCTGGGAACAAAGCGATATTAACGACCCGGTCGCCGGGCTACATGCCACCTTTGGGGAACTCCTGAGTCAACAACCCACGCGCAACGTGATGAACTACATCCAACAAGCTATCGACCATGCGTTGCCTGCAGGGTCGCCTGCGTTTGATGTTCTGAGCGTGCCGTTACAGGTACAGTTCAGGCAGTTACAAGAAGCACTATTGGCGGGGCAATTTACCCTGACTTCCCCGCTGCACGCGGTTTGTGAGGCTATTTCACATTATCGCTGCGATATCTTATTAGTGACCGGCAGGCCCGCCTGTTTACCGGGTGTACAGGCGTTGATCCGCCATCTGCAACCTGTCCCGGTTAACCGTATGATCTGGATGGATAACTACCGCGTGCATGAGTGGTATCCGTTCAGCCAACAGGGGCGAATTGGTAACCCTAAATCCACCGCTGCTGTAGGCGCTATGCTGTGCAGCCTGGCGCTGGATTTGCGTTTGCCACGCTTTAACTTTAAAGCTGCCGATATCGGCGCTTACTCGACCGTACGCTTTCTCGGTGTGCTGGATAATACGGTCAATACCCTGCGTGATGAGAACATCTGGTATCACGATATTGATCTGGATAAACCTGGGGCGAAGCTGGATGCCCGGTTGCATTTCCCGTTACGTGGCAACGTGACGTTAGGATTCCGGCAACTGGCAAACAGCCGCTGGCCTGCCACGCCGCTGTATACGCTCAGCATAAACTCTGCTGAACTGGCAAAAACTATCGCCGGAGATGGCGTGTTGAATGTTCGGCTGCAGCTACGCGGCGGCAGCAAAGAAAGTGGCCCGGAATTCTTCATCCTGAGTGATGCCTGGTTACAGGATGGCACCCCCGTTGCCGCCAATGCCTTAACGTTAAAACTGAATACGCTGGCAGACCGTCGCCATAGCGGAAGCCATTACTGGATTGATAGCGGGAGCGTGTACCTGAAATGAGTAAGATGTTAAATACCGCGCAGGCCGCCATCGAGTGGGTGGTAGATACCCGTCAACGTGCAGCGCGTCTTGATGATGAAGCGGATGCCCTGCTGGCACAGCTTACGCTAGCCGCAGTGAGTGAATCTGCGCTGAAGACGACCTTTTCATCGCAAGGATGTATAGGGTTATATGGACACTCACAATCGGCAAAAGCACATCTGCTGGCGGCATTGTGCTGCAATGCCACTGGCAAAGTGAATATTGTTACCCCGGATCGCAGCTTTGATTATTTCTCGCATATTAATCCGGGCCACGCACCAACCAATATGGCGATCCGCTTTACGCGCGATGAAAATCCGCATGATAGCGAATGGCCGTTGCGTCTGCGGTTACTCAGTGAAGCCGAACTGGTACAGCTATTTATCGCCCAGTTCAGCGCGCTCCCGGACAACCGACAGGTCGAGAAATCGATTATTGAGGCGCGCCTGGAAAAATGGCAAACGCTGCGTCAGCGTCACCCGGTGCCGGGCATTACCGCACATAATGTTGCTGCAATCGGTCGTTTCTGGCGCTCCTGCGTACCGGCAAACCAGCAGCAAATTGACGATGCACTATGGTATCAGTTTGCCACGTTGCTGCCCGCACTGGACCTGACTACCCGGGCAAACGCCTGGGCGTTACTGTGGGGAGAACAACCAGAGCTGACGCAGCAGTGGTTGGCGCTGGCACACACGTTGCAACAAACCGGACACGCGCAAGAATTAGCGGCCCCGCTGAGCCTGCTGGTTGATCATTTTGGTTTACCTGCCGAAAGTTTCCTGACCCAGGTGGCATTGACCGGCAATAATGAGACGCAAAGCGATGTGGTGGTTCATCCGATTGAAAATCATCAGTTGCTCAATGCGGTCAGTCTTTCTTTGTCGTCACTGGCGCTGCTCACGCGCGAGCTGGTCCTGACGGTTGAAGACTCGGTGCTGGAGAATGTCGATCTGCTCGATATTCCCCTCGCACCGGATGCTCATCCTCATCCACTGTGGCAGGCAAAATTAGGCTGGATGCTGGAACATTATCGCCAGCACCTGCAACCGGATGTGCTCTTAATCTGCAACGCGGTCTCTACACGCGCCCAGACGCCCGCCATCACCCGCAAGCTGTTGGGCTGGGTCAACGATACCCAACCTGTTCATGATGCCGCATTACCGGGCGTGGTTTGGGCCATTACCCCGCAGGATGCGCGTTTTAGTACCCAGCAAAACCTTGATGAATCCGTGCAGCAATTGATGGGCAAGCCCGGGCTGCATTGGGGTACGTTGCAGGCGCTGGATAAACATAGCTTACAACGTCTTGTCGAATGGCTGACTCAGGCAACCTCACCGCAGCAGCGCCAGGCCAGGTTGACTTCTCTATGCGAGCAGCATCAACAGCGCATCCGCGAAACTCTGATAAGCTGGATTAATCCCGCTCAAGCTGAATCGGATAGCCACGAGTCGGTGATCCGCCAGTTACAGGCGCAAGCGGCAAAACATGGCGAACTGCTGGATGGTTTGCTCCCGCCGATGCGCATTTTTGAGTCGCTGCTGCGTATTCAGCAACCGCGCGAGGAGCAGGTAAGCGGTTTATTTAATGAAGAGATTGACCTGTTTGCCGAGGTGCGTGACACACTGCACTCGCCGGAAAGCCAGGAGACCGGATATCAGGCACACAAAATGTGGATTAACCACATGCGCCAGTGGTGTCGCGATGAAAATAATGCCCGTCGTTTACGACTCGATCCCCGTACGTTAAGGCAGGTTGCCGACATTCTCGTCACCACCAGCTATCGCCTGGAGATGCCACAACGCTTACAGCGCATTATGCAGCGAGAAAACGTCTGTGCCGCGCAGCTACACGCCGATATTGGTGATTTTATTACCTGGCTTGGATTTGCCGACGTTGCTGAGGAACAGCGCCCTGCCAGCAGGATCCAAAAAGGATCGGCTATTTTTAGCGCGCCGAAGCAATCGCCGATGCTACGCCTGACGAAGCTGGATGAACAACCCTCGCATGGTGCAAGCCGTTACGTTTACGACTGGCTGGTTGCCTTGTACACCCGTGCGAATGAGAATGCGGGATATCAGCACCCACAGGATGTCACTGAAACCGACAAAAAACGATTAGATGCCCTGCTTTTCTCCTGAAACGGCGAATACGCCGTCATCAGAAAAGAGAAAACATCAGCGCAACGGGAAAACTCATCGGCCAGGTCGCCCCGACTAATACCGCGCTAAGAAAGCGAATCCGCTTTTTATCGCGGGAAAGAAACCAGGTGATGATTGCCGTGATGACGGCCATCACCGCATAAAAAACCAACATTTTTTGGTATAGGGACATTTAAGGCATCCTGGCCAGAAGGGAAAATCGCGCGCAATATGCTCTTTTTCATGACTCACATCAAGTTTTATTAATTAATTTAAGAAAAACGGCTGTAAAACAACCCATTTTCATTGTGTTCAGAATTCGTACTATTGCGGATAGTTATAAGCCGTACTATACCCATAAGGGTTAAAACGAAAGGTGGCAAAAATGAATGTTTCCAGTAAAACTGTGGTGCTGATAAATATATTTGCTGCTGTAGGACTTTTCAGTCTGATATCCGCAAGGTTCGGCTGGTTTGCTTGATGTAACTCTTCTTGATTAATTGCAGCGTCCGCTGGCAGAGAGGATCTTCTCTCTGCCATCAGTAAACGATCTTCCCACTCTGCCATCACCGGGTAAATTATCCTTAATATGTAATACCCCTAATCCTTCTGCGGCATTATATTGCCCGAATATCGGCCTGGTGTTGTGCCGGTATGCTGATGGAAGAAAGCAATAAAAGCACTGTCGCTGACAAACTCCAGATATTGCGCGACCTGGCTGATATGGCATCCATCAGCCAACATTTCCATGGCTTTTAACAACCTAAATTGCTGCCGCCAGTCCTGATAATTCATCCCGGTATCCCTGATAAATATTCGACTGATCGTCCTCTCGCATGCCCCAACCTGTCGGGACAATTGATTCAGTCGTGGTGGCAATTCACCCATGCGTAATCCCTTGAGCCACACGTTAAGCCGCGGATCTGAGGGATATTGCAATGTCCAGTTTTCACTGCGGGCGGCACGCATTTCCTCACAAAAAACGGTAATAAGGCTGGACTGCTGAGCGGCAGGCATTTCCCATGGCCAGAATGCCATACGTTCTATCACTTCAAAAAAAAGCGGATTAACTTCGACTATCTGCAGCGGTAACTCAGATAACGGCAATGTGGTTGAAAAATACAAAGAGCGATAAGCCATCACACCACGCATTATGGCGCGATGTACCGTGCCTGCCGGGATCCAAACCGCACGACGTGGCGGTAGCAGACACAGGGCCTGCTCCAGTTCAATCGTAATACTTCCTGCAGCCGAAAAAAGTAGCTGATGACGAAGATGACTGTGCCGCCCGGAATCATGTACGCCCATATCGGCAGCAATACCGATTACCGGTTTATCAAAGCTATCCGCATCAAAAGCATCATCGGGGGCAATTTTCATTATCTGTCTGATATTTGATATTTAAAGTCCTGATAATGGTAATACGACATATTCCTTTCAGCAATAATGCCCGCCTGTTTTCTGTCTGTCTGGATATTGCTATGAACACACTTCGTCGCCCACCGCTGTGGCTTCTTACGCTACTGATTATGTTTCCACAACTGGTGGAAACCATTTACAGCCCGGCGTTGCCGGGTATCGCTACCTCTTTTCACGTAAGCAGTGAGCGCGCGGCTCAAACACTCTCCGTTTATTTTGTTGCCTTTGCCGTCGGCGTAGCGATGTGGGGGTGGCTAAGCGACTGCATCGGACGACGTTGGGCGATGCTGGCAGGACTTATCTGCTATGGAACAGGTTGCGCAGCAGCTGTTGTTGCCACCGACTTCAGCGTTTTGCTGCTGGCGCGGATGATCTCCGCCATCGGTGCGGCTGCCGGGTCGGTCGTGGTACAGACCATGCTAAGGGACTGTTATGAATCAACTGCGCTATCCCGCGTCTTTTCCGTGATGGGGGCCGCACTGGCATTGAGTCCAGTTTTTGGCCTGCTAAGCGGAGGTTGGTTAGTAAGTCTGTATGGCCATACCGGTGTCTTTGTTGCCCTTGTGCTGTTGGCGCTGCTACTGCTAATACTGACAGCGACCATGCTGCCAGAAACCCGGCCCGAACATACGCTCAGCCCGAAGCTTGCCGGATTGTTCTCCCGCATGATGCGGGACAATGAGTTGCGGAAAAACGCCTTGCTGGTTGCCCTACTGAACACCATGCTGTTTAGCTATTACAGCCTGGCGCCGTTTCTTTTTGGGCAATTAGGATGGAGCTCCAGAGCCTTTGGCTGGACGGGGTTACTACTTGCGTTTGCTTCTCTGTCAGGTAGCCTGCTGAACCGAAGACTGTTAACGACTGGTCTGACGCCGGAGCGACTGGTACGTTATGCCTGTGTGCTGGCAGCGTTGTCAGGTCTCGTCGCGTGGTGTTTACAGCACTCCGCGTGGATCCTGATTCCGGTGTTCGGCGTGGTGATTGCCTATGGTATCGCCATTCCCAATGTGCTGAGTCAGGCGCTGCGTCACTACCGTGAACAGGCCGGTGCCGCCGGTGCTTTGTTCGGATTAAGCTATTACCTGTTACTTGGGATGATGCTGGGTTTAGCAGGCGTGGTGCAGCAACTGGGGCTGGTTCTGAGCGTCTGTGCCCTACTCGCCTGGCTTTGCAGTCTGGGCCGCAGATAAACCCGATGGCGATCCTGAAAGCACAAAGCCCCGGCTATATGCTGGGGCTTTGTTGTATCAATTAGCCTGACCTCGCGGATATTTCCAACTTACCGCCGTCCGATGGCGACGAGGCCAGTGGCGCGAATAGTATAGACACACGTATGCCAATATTTAGCTATCCGTGCCCCATTCGCCGATCGCGCTTAAGATATTACTCATGCTTGATCATAACATGGCGAATAACCGTGTAATCCTCCAGCCCGTAAACCGACATATCCTTTCCATAGCCGGACTGTTTTTGCCCACCGTGCGGCATCTCGCTAACCAGCGTGAAATGGGTATTGACCCAAGTGCAACCATATTGCAGGCGAGCGCTAAAGCGATGCGCTCGCCCAACATCCCGGGTCCAGACGGAGGATGCCAGGCCGTATTTCGAATCGTTGGCCCATGCCAGCACCTGATCTTCATCATCAAATACGGTCACGCTGACCACCGGACCGAAAACTTCCCGCTGTACGATGGCATCGTCCTGCTTTGCCCCAGCAAGCAGCGTCGGGGCAAAATAGTAGCCTGAACCATCCACTTTTTTACCGCCGGTGATGACCTTAATATGGCCCAACGCTTTAGCCTCATCGACCGCTTTAGTCACGCGATCGAGATGTGCCTGCGAGCTCACCGGTCCCAGCTCGGTCGATTCATCATTCGGCGGACCGATTTTCAGGCTGGCAACGGCGGCGCCAAGTTTTTCGACCAGTGCATCATAAATGCCTTTCTGGGCATAAATTCGGCAAGCGGCGGTACAGTCTTGCCCGGCGTTGTAATAACCAAAGGTCCGCACGCCGCTCACCACAGCATCCAGATCGGCATCATCAAAAATGATCACCGGAGCTTTTCCGCCCAGTTCCATATGCGTACGCTTAATTGACGGCGCGGTGTGCTGAATAATGTGTTCGCCGGTTGCAATGGAGCCGGTCAGCGAAACCATGCGCACTTTTTCATGGCCGGTCAGCGGATCGCCCACCGTTTTACCGCGACCAAACAGCACGTTAATCACGCCAGCCGGATAAATGTCTTTGGCGAATTCGGCCAATTTAAGCGCCGTCAGCGGGGTAATCTCTGACGGTTTAATCACCACGCAGTTTCCCGCCGCCAACGCTGGAGCCAGCTTCCACGCCGCCATCATCAGCGGATAGTTCCACGGCGCAATAGAGGCCACCACGCCCAGTGGATCACGGCGAATCATCGAGGTATGCCCTTCCAGATATTCACCGGCCGCCTGTCCTTGCAGGGTACGCGCCGCACCGGCGAAGAAGCGGAAAACATCGACAATAGCGGGAATTTCATCGTTGAGAACACAGTGCAGCGGTTTACCGCAGTTAAGTGATTCCAGCTCAGCGAAGGTTTGCGCGTTATCAGCAATAGCATCCGCCAGTTTCAGCAGCAGTTCAGAGCGGACTTTCGGCGTGGTTTGCCCCCAGGTGGCAAACGCGGCGTCTGCTGCACTTACAGCGGCATCAACCTGCATGGCTGACGCCTCAGCAATCTCCAGAATGAGTTCACCAGTGGCAGGGTTATAGACTGGCTGCTTTTCACCTTCACCGTTGACCAGCTCGCCATTAATCAGTAATTGATGTTGCATAGCAATTTCCCATATCGTCGTTTATTTACCGTTTCCGGCGAGAGTGTCGCCTTCACGCGTTAGCCACCAGGCCCCTAAAATTGGCAGTGTTGTCACCAGCATTACCAGCAATGCCACAACGTTGGTGACCGGCACATCCCGTGGACGACCCAATTGATTGAGCAGCCACAGAGGAAGTGTTCTTTCATGTCCGGCAGTGAACGTTGTCACGATGATTTCATCAAACGACAAGGCAAACGCCAGCATCCCCCCCGCCAGAAGTGCCGATGCCAGATTTGGCAGCACGACATAACGAAAGGTTTGCCAGCCATTGGCGCCAAGATCCATAGACGCTTCGACCAGACTCCATGAGGTACGGCGAAAACGCGCCACAACGTTGTTAAACACCACCACCACGCAAAACGTCGCATGGCCCACCACGATCGTGAGAAAACCCGGTTCCAGGTTGATGGTTTTAAACGCCGTCAACAGCGCAAGGCCGGTAATAATGCCCGGCAGCGCGATCGGCAACAGTAGCAACAGCGATATTGCACTTTTGCCAAAAAAGTCCCTACGCCACAGCGCGGCCGCGGCCAGCGTCCCCAGAACAAGGGCAATAGCTGTGGACAACGCAGCGATCTTAAGTGACAACGTCACAGACTCCAGGATATCGCTACGCTGCGCAGCAACGCTAAACCACTTCAGCGTTAATCCCTGGGGTGGAAAACTAAAAGCAGCCTCCTCAGTATTAAAAGCATAGGTGGCGATGATGAGGATGGGAAAGTGCAGGAAAATAACCCCGCCCCATGCCGCCAGTTTGAGTAGCCAGGGTGCGCGTTCAGAGTGCATCGAAAGCTCCCAGACGCTTCACGAACGCCAGATACAGTGCGATTAACACAATCGGCACCAGAGTAAATGCCGCCGCCATCGGCATATTGCCGATCGCCCCTTGTTGCGAATACACCATGTTGCCGATGAAATAGCCCGGCGGTCCCACCAGTTGCGGCACAATAAAGTCACCCAACGTCAGAGAGAAGGTAAAGATCGAACCCGCTGCAATGCCCGGTATCGCCAATGGAAGCACCACATAGCGGAAGGTTTGACGCGGACGCGCGCCCAAATCAGCAGAAGCCTGTAACAGCGACGGCGGAAGTCTCTCCAGCGCGGCCTGTACCGGCAGGATCATAAACGGCAGCCAGATATAGACGAACACCAGGAAACGCCCTAACCCTGAAGTCGACAGCGTATTGCCGCCTACCGCAGGTAATGTCAGGAACGAAAGCAGCAACGGCTCCAGCCCAAGGTGGGTTAAAAACCACTGCGCCACGCCGTCTTTAGCCAACAGCAGCGTCCACGCATAGGCTTTAACGATGTAGCTGGCCCACATTGGCAACATTACGGCAATGTAAAAAAAAGCCTTCATTTTGCCGCTGGTATAGCGAGCCATATACCACGCCATCGGAAACGCCAGAATCGCGCTGGCGATGGTGACCGCTACCGCCATCGTCAGAGTGCGCAAAATGATGTCGTAGTTAGCGGGATTAAACAGCGCCTGCAAATTCGCCAGCGTCAGGTCTGGTGTGACCGACATGGTGAAATCGTCGAAGGTATAAAAACCTTGCCACAACAGTGTCAGTAATGAGCCAAAGTAGACGATGCCAAACCACATCAGCGGTCCGAGGAGCAGCAAAAACAGCCCCAGCCCCGGATTACGCCAGAAGTAACCTGAGATCCGGTTCAGGTTGGTCGACTGTGGAGGCGAATGTAAGACGTTCATAGCCATTCACCTCTCCTCAACCAGCGGTACCATCACGTCGCGTGACCAGGATGCCATCACCTGCTGACCTGGCGACAACGTTGAGGGCAGCATTTCGCCCGTCAGGTTCGCCTGGCTAACCAGCAATTTTTCACCACCGGCCAGTTTTAGCTCAAACCGCGTCGCCGCCCCCTGATACTGCACCGCCTGGATAACCCCCCTGGCCTGAACTTCTCCTCCGGTATCATTCAAGCGAATGTGTTCCGGACGCAGGGAGAACATCCCCTGTAGCCCGCAAACGTTCGCTGACATCGTGGCATCAAAGACATTGGACGTTCCGACGAAACTTGCCACAAACGGTGTCCGCGGACGCATGTACAGTTCGCGCGGAGAATCCACCTGTTCGATGCGACCGTTATTAAACACCGCCACACGATCGGACATCGACAGGGCTTCCCCCTGATCGTGAGTGACGAAAATGAAGGTGATACCAAGGGATTGCTGTAATTTCTTCAGCTCCAGCTGCATCTGCTCACGCAGTTTGAGATCCAATGCCCCGAGCGGTTCATCCAACAGCAGGACGCGCGGCTCATTGACCAGCGCCCGGGCAATCGCCACGCGCTGCCGCTGACCACCGGAAAGTTGCGACGGTTTGCGTTCATAAACAAAACCGAGCGCAACTTTATCCAACGCCTCTCGCGCTTTGGCGTGGCGCTGTTTTTTATCGATGCCTTTGACCATCAGCCCGTAAGCGACGTTGTCGAGAATCGACATATGCGGGAATAACGCGTAATCCTGAAATACCGTATTTACATCCCGCTCCCAGGGCGGCAATTCGCTGGCCTGTTTACCAAAAATAGTGATTGCGCCGCCTGACAGTTGTTCAAACCCAGCAATCAGGCGCAGACAGGTGGTCTTGCCGGAGCCGGATGGCCCCAGCATAGAGAAAAACTCACCGTCGTTAATCGCAATACTTACCCCATCAACTGCTCGAACATCCCCATACAAACGCGAGACGTTATGAAACTCCACTGCGTACGTCATAAAACCCCCAGCGGAATTAACGACCGCCCATAATGGCGATGTAATCCTGCGTCCAGCGACTGTAAGGAACGAATTTTCCACCTTCGGCAATCGGCGTTTTCCAGAAGGCAATCTTGTCGAAATAACTATAACCGTTGGTTTCACAGCCTTTTTCACCCAGTAACGGGCTGGCTTTACAACCTTCAGGCACTACTGGCAGAGAACCAAACCAGGCCGCTACGTCGCCCTGTACTTTCGGGGTTAATGACCAGTTCATCCATTTGTAAGCACAAACCGGGTGTTTCGCTTCACTGTGCAGCATGGTGGTATCAGCCCATCCGGTAACCCCTTCTTTTGGGAAGACCGTGGCAATTGGCTGACCTTCGCCTTTCAAGGCGTTAGCCTGATAAGGCCAGGCGCTTGACGCTACCACGCCTTCATTTTTGAAATCGCTCATTTGCACGGTGGTATCGTGCCAATAGCGATGGATCAGCGCGTGCTGATCGCTCAGGACTTTGATCACCGCCTGATACTGTTTTTCAGTGAGCTGATAGGGATCGGTAATACCCAACTGCGGCTGAGTGGCTTTAACGAATAACGCGGCATCGGCAATATAGATCGGGCCATCGTAGGCCTGAACGCGCCCTTTATTGCTTTTCCCATCCTCAAGTTTTTGCTCAACAAACACCACGCTCCAGCTATCCGGCGGCGTTGGGAAAATTTTGGTGTTATACATCAGCAGGTTTGGTCCCCACTGGTACGGTGTGCCATAAACTTTTCCGCCAACGTTAAACCATTCGCCTTTTACCACGCGTGGATCGATGGTTTTCCAGTTAGGGATCAGCGCGGTATTAATTGGCTGAACGCGTTTTCCCATAATCAGGCGCAGTGAGGCATCACCAGAAGCGGTAACCAGGTCGTAGCCGCCTTTTGCCATCAGGCTGACCATTTCATCAGATGTGGCTGCCGTTTTTACATTAACCGCGCAGCCAGTATCTTTCTCAAACTGTGAGACCCAGTCATATTGTTTATCGGTTTGCCCACGTTCGATATAACCCGGCCAGGCAATAATATCCAGGCGGCCTTCCGGTTTATCTAATGATGTGGGGGGTTCGGCTGCCTGCGCAGTCATCAGCGTCATACTGAGTGCGCACAGGCTACTGAGGGCAAACTGCTTGCTCATAACGTCTTACTCCTGTCTAAAAAATATTGAGCGGCAGCCTTGCCGTAAATATATGTCCTTTTCTAAAAATAGTCGGGGTGTTGTAAGCGTTCCTGCTGGCGCAAGGAAATTTAATCAGGTTGTGAGCTAACGCTCATTACGCTACAGACTCTGACCAGGGGGTAATCTTCTGGAGTATAGACAAGGAGTTAGACGCAGAGGTGGCAATAGCATTAACTATTGATATTTTGTATGGACGCACCCGATATAAATAATACCGTGGTTCGGCATTCACTATTTCGAAAATAAGAACACGCTATTCATTTATATTGAATAGCGCGTTATGGTTTATTTCATCATTTCACGAATTAATTTACCAAGCTGTTTTACGGCCTGCTCTTCGCGATCTCCCCAGTGCCATGCAGTATTAAAACGAAAAAAACGTGTCCAGCTTCCCGAGGTCGTGAACATTTTCCCCGGCGCAATACTGATGTGGTGTGCCAGCGCATGGGTACTGAGCACACCGGCATCAAGCGGTTCCGGCAGCTCCAGCCACAGAAAATAACCGCTGTCGTTGTGGTGAATTTTGACTTCCGCCGGAAGATGACGCAGCAGCGTTTGCCAGGCCTGTTGTTTACGTTCCGCCAGTTGCCGACGCAAGCGCCGTAAATGCGCGTCATAGCGCCGGGTTGAAAGATAATCAACAAGGGCAAGCTGCATGGGTGAACTGGTAGATAAGGTGCTCATTAGCTGGAGTCGCTGAATACGCCGGGCATGTTTCCCTGCTGCTACCCAGCCAATACGAAATCCTGGCACCAGGCACTTCGAGAAAGACGAACAATGCAGAACACTGTCGGCGCGATCCCAGGCTTTGGCAGGCAACGGTTTTTCGCGGCCAAAGTACAACTCGCTGTAAACATCATCTTCAATCAACATTACGTGGTATTTTTCCAGCAAGGCGACCAGACGCGCCTTTTTCTCTGCGCTGAGCGTAAAACCCAGTGGGTTTTGGCTGTTGGTCATTAGCCAGCAGGCTTTTACCGGGTACTCCTGCAACGCCTGCTCCAACGCAGCAAGATCGATCCCCTCTTTAACGTCGGTGGCCACCGACAACGCCTTCAGACGTAATCGTTCCAGGGCCTGCAACGCCCCGTAAAAACAGGGGTTTTCGACAATCACCCAGTCACCCGGTTCAGTGACCGCTTGCAGGCTCAGATTAAGGGCTTCCAGCGCGCCGGTGGTGATGACGATTTCGTCAGGTGAAATGGTCATCCCCTGTTGAGCATAGCGACGGGCAATGGCATGACGCAGCTCAGCATTCCCCGGCGGCAGGTTTTCAATCACGCTCATGGCGGTGGCAGTTTTACTCACCTGCGCCAACGAGCGATTCAACTGCTGAAGTGGAAACAGCCGCGGGTCGGGGAATGCGGAGGCAAAGGGCATCACTGACGCATCCCGGCTGGCCTGCAACATATCAAAAATGTAGGTATTGATATCCACCGCTTCATCGCGCATGACCTGCACCTGCGGCGCTGCCAGTTCACGTTCCGGGCGCGCGGCGACATAATAACCCGATTGCGGTCGGGCGATAATCCGCCCCTGGCTTTCCAGCAACTGGTATGCGTGTCCGACAGTCATAAAACTCATTCCGCTGCTGACCACCTGCTCACGCAAAGATGGCAAGCGATCGCCTGGCTGCCATACGCCAGACGCAATTTGATCGCGAATTTGCTCTGCCAGTCGCTGGTACTTTTTCATTTTTCGTCCTGATTACCGGTGTCGGTGACAACCACTGTATATATCAGTTTACATAATCAGGGTATTTTATTTAACTGTTATAGTTAACAGTTTTACAACATCGGTAATGACAGTTCTTTGCCTACGGCGCGTATTTCAAGAAGAGAACGCTATTCAATAACAGGAATCAAGCTTCCAGATTTCATATCAGCGAGTGCAACTTATAACAGCGCTGCAACTGTTATGGTTAAAAAGAACTGTTCTGTTTCTGCCTTCCATTGCTCCTCAGACTTAGAATTGCGCTAAATCAATTTTGCCTGCGGAGTTAAGCATGTTCGGTCTTGACGCGTTTCACCTGGCAAGGATCCAGTTCGCGTTTACGGTATCCTTTCACATCATCTTTCCGGCTATTACTATCGGACTCGCCAGTTATCTGGCTGTGCTTGAAGGGCTATGGCTAAAAACGAAAAACCCCACCTGGCGATCGCTTTACCATTTTTGGTCGAAAATATTCGCCGTAAATTTTGGTATGGGTGTCGTTTCCGGGCTGGTGATGGCTTATCAGTTCGGCACCAACTGGAGTGGTTTTTCCGAGTTCGCCGGGAGTATCACTGGGCCGTTACTGACCTATGAAGTATTAACCGCCTTCTTCCTCGAAGCTGGTTTCCTTGGGGTGATGTTGTTTGGCTGGAATCGGGTTGGTCCAGGGCTTCATTTCTTTGCCACCTGCATGGTCGCACTGGGTACCATTATTTCAACCTTCTGGATCCTCGCCTCCAACAGCTGGATGCAGACACCGCAAGGCTATGAAATAGTTAACGGCCAGGTCGTTCCCGTCGACTGGTTCGCCGTTATTTTCAATCCTTCATTCCCCTATCGTCTGCTGCATATGTCGGTTGCCGCCTTCCTGAGCAGCGCGTTGTTTGTTGCCGCCTCTGGGGCATGGCATTTGCTGCGCGGGAATAACACACCAGCAATTCGAGCGATGTTTTCGATGGCGCTGTGGATGACATTAATCGTCGCTCCACTGCAGGCCTTGATTGGCGATATGCACGGTTTGAATACGCTGAAGCATCAGCCGGCAAAAATTGCTGCGATTGAAGGACACTGGGAAAATCGCCCCGGTGAACCGACTCCGCTGCTGTTGTTCGGCTGGCCGGATATGGAGCAGGAACGCACCCGCTATGGGCTGGAAATCCCGGCGCTAGGCAGTCTGATCCTGACCCATAGTCTGGACAAACAGGTCCCGGCCCTAAAAGAGTTTCCTAAAGAAGACAGGCCCAACTCCACCATGGTGTTCTGGTCGTTTCGCATAATGGCCGGGCTAGGCATGCTGATGATCCTGCTGGGTACTTTTGCCCTGTGGCTGCGCTATAAGCAGCGTTTATTTACCTCGCGCCCTTTCCTGCGCTTTGCCTTGTGGATGGGTCCTTCCGGTCTGATTGCCATCCTTGCCGGTTGGGTGACCACTGAAGTTGGCCGTCAACCGTGGGTTGTTTACGGTCTGCAACGTACGGCGGATGCGGTTTCCGCACATGGCGATTTACATATGAGCATCAGCCTGCTGTCTTTCTTTGTGGTGTACAGCTCAGTGTTTGGCGTGGGTTACAGCTACATGATCCGCCTGATCCGTAAAGGACCACAGGAAGATGACCCGACCATTCCGCCAACCGGCACGCCTGCACGGCCGCTTTCTGCTGCCGTCCTCGATTCTCAACCGGAGGCACACCGCTAATGGGTATCGATTTATCAGTTATCTGGTTTGTGATTATCGTCTTCGCCACGCTGATGTATATCGTGATGGACGGTTTTGATCTCGGGATTGGCATTTTATTCCCAGCGATTCAGGACGCTGACGATCGCGATGTGATGGTCAACAGCGTCGCCCCAGTATGGGACGGCAATGAAACCTGGCTGGTGTTGGGCGGAGCCGGATTATTCGGCGCTTTCCCCCTGGCCTATGCGGTGATTGTCGATGCGCTGACGATCCTGTTGACCCTGATGCTAATCGGCCTGATTTTTCGCGGCGTCGCGTTCGAGTTTCGCTTCAAAGCCACACCTGCGCACCGACCATTCTGGGATAAAGCCTTTCTCGGCGGTTCAATCCTCGCGACATTCACGCAAGGTGTCGTGGTGGGTGCCGTACTCAACGGATTCTCCGTTACCGGACGCAGCTACAGCGGCGGTCCTTTCGACTGGTTGACCCCGTTCACGTTGTTCTGCGGCATTGGTCTGGTCGTGGCTTACGCCCTGCTGGGGGCGACATGGCTGGTGATGAAAAGCGAAAATCCGTTGCAGGATAAAATGCGCAGTGTGGCCAAAAAACTGCTGCTGGCAATGTTGGTTGTGATTGCCATTATCAGCCTGTGGACACCACTGGCACATAGCGCGATTGCCGAGCGTTGGTTTAGCCTGCCCAACCTGTGGTTTCTGATGCCGGTTCCGCTGCTGGTTGCGCTTATCAGTCTCTGGCTGTGGCGTTCGCTGGGGCAACATAACTGCCATACGCTGCCTTTTGTATTGACACTGGGGCTGATTTTTCTCGGGTTTAGCGGGCTGGGGATCAGTATCTGGCCACATATCATTCCACCGTCTATTACGCTCTGGCAGGCGGCGGCTCCGGCACAAAGTCAGGGCTTTATGTTGGTTGGCACACTGCTGATTATCCCGATAATTCTGGTGTACACCTTCTGGAGCTACTACGTTTTCCGCGGCAAAGTTCAACATGGTGAGGGGTATCATTGATGCAACAAACAATCTGGAAACGCCTGATGTGGCTGGTGATCCTCTGGGGGGGCAGCGTGCTGGCCCTGGCCGCCGTTGGTATGTTCTTTCGTCTCCTGATGACAGCTGCCGGATTTAAGTCCTGATACTCTCCTTGCAAACAACCGGGCTGCACTGTATTGCCCGGTTGTAACAAATCCCAACACTGGCTAAACAAATATGTAAAAAACATCGAAATGGCAAAACAGAGATTGTCATTAACCCGATTAAAATATTGAATAGTCACCTGGCGAAATTATCGCCAATTCCGCAGCTAACGTACCAGAGGGTGCATGATGTTTAAGAAAGGGTTAACGGTGTTATTGCTGGCCAGCGCGCTTTTTTCCGGTCAACTTTTCGCTACTAATCAGGGACATGAATATCTTCAGGTGCAGGATGCCGATCATTTACTACGACACACGGCCGACAGCGATGAGTTGCGAGTGACGGCGGAAGAATCCGCCGCCGATCTTCGTGAACACCATCACTGGCAAAAATCACGCAAACCCGATACACATCTGAGCTAACGATTAACCTTTGCGCTTCGGCAGTGTCTTCATCAGTTCTTCTGGACTGACCGAAGCCACGACGCTGCCGGGCAACGGCATCTTCAGAATGTGATGTTTCATCTTGCCGATCACGTGCATTTCGCACGGTCGGCAATCAAATTTCAGCGTCAGGACTTCATCGCCGTTAACCAGTTGCATCGGTGTTGCTTTCCAGCTTTTGATGTTACCTTTCGCCTGTTTCGGGCACAGGTTAAAGGCGAAACGCAGGCAATGTTTGGTGATCATCACCGGCACTTCGCCCTTTTCTTCATGAGCTTCATAGGCTGCATCAATCAACTGAACGCCATAACGGTGATAAAACTCACGCGCTTTTTGGTTGTAGACGTTAGCCAGGAAACTCAAGTGCGTTTGTGGATAAACCGGCGCTGGCTGAGATACCGGTTTGCGGCTACCGCGCTGATAGCTTTGCAGGCGTGCTGCATCCAGCATATCAACGGCTTCACGCCGGAACTGATTTAGTTGACCGTTTGGCACAAACAGCGCGCCCGGCAGATTCACCTGAATATTACGGACGTAGTACATCGTCTGACCAAGTTTTGCCAGTCCGTCCTGTAGGTTACTCAACGCTTTTTCCGCATTGTTCGCTTCCTCAAACTGGCCGTCCAACGTATGGGTGATACTCACGCCCTCTTCACTGGTGAGCGTCAGAATCAACTGCTCCTGCCAGCCGCCGAGCTCAATATCGATCGCAACACGGCGTTCGCTGGAAGTTTTTGTTAACGCTTGCTGCCAGTTATGATCGAGGTTGCGATTCAGCGGATGATGCGGACGCACTTTGTGCAGGTCGGCGGGCATTTCATTCGGCCATACCCGATAACGATTGTTCCCCGTTTTTTCCACGGTGTTGGCGCGGAATCCAACAACCTCGCGTTTGATTAACACGTTCAGGCCATCCCCGTTTGCCAGCGGTTCAGTCACCTCAACATCGAGATGATCTTTCGCCACCTTCAGGACTTCGCCGACCGGCAAACCGATAAACTTTGGCGAGTCGAATGCGCCGATATCCCCTTTACGGGCATTCACAAAATAATCGGTGCTGCCGCGATGGAAGGTTTTCTCTGTGGATGGGATAAAGAAATGTTCGGTACGTCCCGCTGATGAACGGGCCAGATCGCCGCGTTCTTCAATGATGGCGTCGAGCATCTGGCGATAATGCGCGGTAATATTCTTCACATAACTCATGTCCTTATAGCGCCCTTCAATTTTGAAGGAACGCACACCTGCGTCAATCAACGCACCCAGGTTGGCGGTCTGATCGTTATCTTTCATCGACAGCAGATGTTTTTCATAGGACACCACGCGCCCCTGATCGTCTTTCAGGGTATACGGCAGACGGCAAGCCTGGGAACAGTCGCCGCGGTTAGCGCTGCGTCCGGTTTGTGCATGTGAAATATAACACTGCCCTGAATAGGCAACGCACAGCGCACCGTGAATGAAAAACTCAATGGTCGCATCGGTAGCCTGATGGATAGCGTTAATCTGCTCAAGGCTCAGTTCGCGCGCCAGCACAATCTGGGTGAATCCCACATCAGATAGAAATTTCGCCTTCTCAACGCTGCGAATATCGCACTGGGTGCTGGCGTGCAGTTCAATCGGGGGAATATCCAGTTCAAGAATCCCCATATCCTGCACGATCAGGGCATCAACGCCGGTCTGATACAGATCGGTAATTAACCGTTGTGCGGGCTCCAGCTCATCATCATGCAAGATCGTGTTTAGCGTCACAAAGATTTTTGCCCCGTAACGATGGGCAAAAGGCACTAATTCGGCAATATCTTTCAGGCTATTGCTGGCGTTATGACGCGCGCCAAAACCTGGTCCACCAATGTAAACGGCGTCTGCGCCGTGCAAAATGGCTTCGCGCGCAATGGCGGTATCCCGAGCCGGGCTTAACAATTCAAGGTGATGAGGCTGCTGGCGCATACAGTTGTTACCATCCACAAGCGGTAAAAATGGCGGTTATTGTAGTCACAAGCGCGGCGTTTCGGAATAGTTTTCCCGATTAACCGCGTGGGTAATGGATCAGCGAGTGAAAATGAACCGTTTGCTCGCTACTGTTACGGTAGCTATGTGCCGTATCTCCGGCGAAACGGACACCCTCACCGGATTTAAAGGTGCGCCACTGCCCCTCAATACACATATCCAGCAGACCACTAATCACCACCACGTGCTCAATTACGCCGGTTTCATGCGGAGTAGATTCACTGAGCGCGCCGGGTGCCAGCAGTATCGAAAAATGATCGAAGCACAGTTGCGGATCCCACGGGAACAACGGCGTGACGACCATCGCCTGCTGCTGGGGATCGAATGTTAGCGTGCCGTCTGACTCTGGTGGTGAAATAAACGTTGAAAACGGGACGTTCAGTCCAGTGGCAATTTTCCACAATGTTGCCACCGTTGGACTGGATTCATTACGCTCAATCTGCCCCAGCATCGCTTTTGAGACGCCAGTTTCCTCCGCCAGACGCGAAAGGCTCCATTCACGCTGGTGACGTAGCGTCTTGAGCGTTGTGGCCAGATAGTGGGTTAAGTTGTCCATTTTTCTCCTTCGTCGCTCTCCTTTCTCGGGGCTACAGCTTAGCACTTGTACGCTATAACGCACAGTGCTACAGTAACTGACCGTTATAACGCACGCGGAGTTGCTATGCGCACATTTTCCATCCCCCTGCCTACAGTTTTGTCGGGTTTTGTGGCGGTCCTGGTCGGCTACGCCAGTTCAGCGGCCATTATCTGGCAAGCGGCGCTCGCCGCAGGTGCGACGACCGGACAAATCGCAGGCTGGATGACCGCACTTGGGCTAGCAATGGGGGTCAGTACGCTGGCGCTGACATTGTGGTATCGCGCCCCTGTACTCACCGCATGGTCAACGCCTGGTGCCGCGCTGCTGGTGACGGGCCTGCAAGGGGTATCGATTCAGGATGCTATCGGTGTTTTTATCGTAGCTAATGCGTTGATTGTGCTGTGCGGTATAACCGGGCTGTTTGCTCGCCTGATGAAAATTATTCCCCACTCGCTGGCATCAGCCATGCTGGCCGGGATCTTGCTGCGTTTTGGTTTGCAGGCGTTCAATAGCCTGAACAGTGAGCTTATCTTGTGCGGCAGCATGCTGCTGGCGTGGTTAGTACTAAAAGTGATTGCCCCACGGTATGCCGTAATCGCCGCAATGTTGGTAGGCATAGCTATCGCCCTGGTTAAAGGTGACATTGTCACCGATGGTGTTAATCTGTCACCGGTGTTGCCAGCGTTTATTGCCCCACACTTTTCATTAGCCCACAGTATCAGCATTGCGCTACCGCTGTTTCTGGTTACTATGGCTTCGCAAAATGCCCCAGGTATTGCGACCATGAAAGCATCTGGATATTCGTTACCCGTTTCACCCCTGATTGTTTTTACGGGTCTGCTGGCACTGCTATTTTCGCCGTTTGGCGTCTATTCCATCTGCATCGCCGCCATAACCGCCGCAATTTGCCAAAGCCCCGAAGCCCATCCAGATGCAAATCGACGCTGGCTTGCCGCAGCGGCAGCGGGTGTCTTTTACATTCTGGCTGGAGTGTTTGGCGGTTCGGTCACAGGACTGATGGCAGCCCTCCCCGTAAGCTGGATCCAGATGCTTGCTGGTCTGGCATTACTCGGCACGATTAGCGGTAGTTTATTTCAAGCCTTACATAATGAAGCAGAACGCGATGCGGCCATCGTGACTTTTCTGGTTACGGCCAGTGGTCTGACGGTATTTGGCGTTGGGTCTGCATTCTGGGGGCTGGTCGTCGGCGGTATTTGCTACTCAGTGTTGACATTATTTCGCCGCGCGTAGCTGCGTTGGCGTTTTACCCGTCACTTGTTTAAACCGGTTACTGAAATGGCTCGCCGAACTGAACCCACAGGCCATTGCAATATCCGACAGGCTGCGTGATGAATAACAGACCAGTTGCTGCGCCAGCGCCATACGGCGTTGCATGACGTACTGATGAGGCGCCATATTCATCGACTGGCGAAACATTCTGGCAAAATGGAATTCACTTAGCGCTGCCTCGCTTGCCAGATCGCTCAACGTTATGGGATACGCCAGATGTGCTTCAATATAGGCCAGCACGTTGCGCAATGTGGCAGGCGCAAGCCCTCCGGTGACAACGGGAAGTCGCCATTGCACATTGCTGTAATGCTGGATCAGATGCGTTAACAGTAGTGAAGATGCCGCGCTAAGCGTGAGGTGATTGGCCGGTTGCTGCCAGTCGTTACCAAGCAAAAACTGACGGTAAACCGCCGTGATCCCCGGGTCACTGCCAAACGTATGCTCGTCCAGCGTGAAACTATAGGGGCTTTTGTCCCAAACTTTTTCACCCACTTCTCGCAAATGCGCGTCCGTACAATAGAGATGAACAAAGGAAAGATCGTCACGAATATCCCAACTGGACTCACTCTCTTTCGGCATCAGGCAAAAACGGTCTGGTCCCCCGCCATTCTTCCATCCTCCCGCCGTCTTGTGGTAACTCTCGTAACCATCTGCGATGTATAAACTGAGCGTATGGTGATCGCAATATTGGGTGATGGTATCGCGCTTGTTCGACCAGGCCGCCAGTTGGATCCCTGAATGTAACGCAACCGATTCATGCAGCACGGCATTATGTTTGCGCAAGTTTTCAAAGGCACCGTAGGGCTGAGACATACCATCACATTCAAAATAAGTTAGCAGGCTTTCAGTCTATATCAGCTACATATCGTTAACAGCTGCCTTTTCACTATTACGCTAAAAAAAGCGCAAGATTTTGCAAGTACACCGCAAGCCGATGAAAGTCTCCTGCATTCCGTCGTGACACAGTGTAAGTCTGACGACAAAAAGAGAGAGTTGTATGAACGCACTGTTGTACTGCCTGGTGGTGGTTATTTGGGGAACGACATGGATTGCGATTTATTTGCAGCAAGGTCCGGTTTCTGCACCGGTTTCTATCTTTTGGCGCTTCGCAGTTGCCAGCTCGGTGATGATAGTGATCCTGTTGCTAAGCGGTAAATTACGCAAACTGTCTGGCCGCGATCATCTGTTTTGTCTGTTACAGGGCGGATGCGTTTTTTGCTTTAACTTCTGGTGTTTTTATACGGCTGCGGCGTGGATTAATACCGGCCTGGAGTCGGTGATTTTCTCGATGGCCGTCCTGTTCAATGCAGTTAATAGCTTCATCTTTTTTGGGCAAAAACCACCGCTGCGCTTCTATATTGCAGCGGGTCTGGGACTGACGGGCATCGTGACTCTGTTTTGGCAGGATTTGCTCAACAGCGGGTTTAATCATTCACTGCTGCTGGGCATCGGTTTGAGCGCTCTGGGAACCTTCGGCTTCTCACTGGGCAATATGATCAGTCTGCGTCACCAGAAAAAAGGGTTAGAAGTGTTAACGACCAACAGCTGGGCCATGCTGTACGGCACATTGCTGATCGCGGCCATTGCGCTGGTGCGCGGCGACAACTTCACGCCACAGTGGACATTCAGCTATCTTAGCGCGCTGTTATATCTGGCTATTTTCGGCTCAGTGATTGCCTTTGGCGCTTATTTCACGCTGGTAGGTCGTATTGGTCCCAGTAAGGCGGCATACAGCACGCTGCTGTTCCCGCTGGTGGCGCTGACGTTGTCAACATTGTATGAAGGATACATCTGGCAAGTTAATGCGATTGCCGGATTGGTGTTGATCTTACTGGGAAATCTGGTGATGTTTGCCCGACCGGAAGCATTGATGGGTAAAATACTCTATCGTCGTCGTGTGGCATAAAAAAACGCACCATCCTGAGATGGTGCGTTCATCATTTTTATTGTGGTTTTTTGTTCACATCAAACATGGAGGCATCGGTCGCCATGTCATCAACAACTTTCTTCAACGTTTCGAACGCCATCGGCGTGCTTTCGTTGTTCAGGTCTTTACCTTCACCCTTACGTACAACTTTAATCACCGGTTTATTGGTCGCTGCATCAATCAACTCACCCTCGAAATAGAGGTTGGTATCCATGGTACGGTGACCCGTCGCCATTTGCGTTCCTGCAACGAGCAGTGCAACCGGGACCACTTCATAGAACTGCAGTCCTTCTTTGCTGGTCGCTACACCGGTAATCGCCCCGCGGAAAATCAGACTACGTGGCCCTGGGGTTGTAACCAGAGGTTTACGCTGACCGATCGCCGTTTTCAACTTCGTATTGGTATAGGTCAGTAATTGATCAAGAACCTGCTGCCCTACCTGCGTAGTAGGTTTAGGAACCGGATAATACGTTACCGGGTTATAAACAATGTTGTCATATTTGGATTCGTTGTAGCTCGGGTCAACCCAACGGAGTACCGTTTGTCCCGATGCTGATTTTGTTTCCTTCAGATCAGAGTAATTTTTTAAAAACCCAGAATATTTATCCGGCTCGGTCACTTTTGACGCACAGCCGGATAATGCCAACAAGCCAGTAAGCACTGCAACTTTAAATAAAGTTTGAGTACGCATGAAACGATCCCTTTAGTTTTCGCAATGATGCCTAAAAAGGATAGCAAAACAGTTTCATTTTGGATGTACTAAAAATGGTAAGCACCGCACAATTTTATCTCTGCGCTCAGCACAAAAAATGCTGAACGCAGAAAGAGTTAACCCAAACGGGAGGTTCAGGAAGTTTTGCGTGCCAGCATGGTGGCAAAGCGCAGTTTAATTCGATTACCGTTTTCATCTGTACGATGAAGTTCACCTACGTCTTCGTTATATTTCAGCAGATCCCACCCACTGTAATAGTTGCGTAATTCTCCGGTTTTAAACGCGAACGGAAAACCTACTGTGCACGGAAAATCATCAGTATCCATCGCTGCGACGATTAAGTTATATCCACCCGGTTTAGTACAACGTTGCATATTCTCAATAAGGCCAGGGATCGTTTTAGCTTCAAGGAACATCAGTACAACGGTAGAAAGAATAAAATCGTATTCACCCTCAAAACGTAACGCATTAAGGTCAGCGACCTTCGCGTTGAGGTTGGTCAGCCCCTCAGCCGCTTTGATGCGCTCAAGGTTAGCGATGCTCATTGGGTTTTTATCCCATGCGGTAACGTCATAGCCGTTTGCCGCCAGGTACAGGCTGTTTCGGCCGTTACCGCAGCCCAGATCTAACGTTTTACCTGGTGCAACCACTTTTGCCGCTTCAACGACATCGGAATGCGTACGGGTTAAATCATATTTTTCAGTAAAGTAGTTTTCGTCGCAAAGGGTCATTATTTATCCTCAGATTTCAGTAATGCAGCACGCTCCGTGCGGATGAGCAGTTTCCCCTGCATCAGCAATGCAAACGTACGTATCAGTAATAATGCAATGATAAAATTGGTAAAAATAAACAGTGGGATAGACAGAGTATGAAAAAATCCTGATTCACTGCCGTGTCCAAGATGCAATCCCGTTGTCGCCAACGCAGACACGCCAAACGAGAAGCTCCAGAAAGACGCATTAAATGGCTGTGACAAATACCACGGCATAAGGCGTAGCATGAACAGAAGTTGCAGCAGACCATAACCAAATAGCATTTTAGCTAACGTATCCCCCTCGCCGCCGTTGACGCTAAGCCAGGCGCTACAGGCGACCAGCGCGGGTGCCAACTGTATACCAAGTGAAGTACGTAAAACCGTCGGTAGTTCACCGCAGCTACGTAAACGCTGCAGAATCACCGGCTCCAGGCTAAGCCAGGAAAATACCCCGGCGCCCAAAAACACCAACCCGGCATCGTTGAACCCAAGTGCACCACAGGCCATGGCGCTGATAAAGTTATTGGCAACGGTCGGCAGATACAGACCCGGCGTGGTGGCCTCTTCCGGATGCTCGCCGCGCCACAGCCCTGCCGTTTGCCAGGCGGCGTACGCCAGCTGTATCACCACGCCAATGCTGAACAATCCTAGCGCCAGCGGTCGATACCAAGGTACAAAACCAATCGCGACCAGCATCGTTGTTGCTGGAAACAGACTGACAAAACTGCTCATCACCGGATGACGAATTTCCGCCAGTACGCTGTGCGGAAAACGTAGTAAGCGATTCACAAATGCCAGCGTCAGCAATCCCCAAATGACCATTGCGAGGATCACTAAGCCATCACCAATCCAGTGGCTCACCGGCCACACCTGGCTGGCGTAGCGCCACGCAAATCCCATCCCGATGGTACCCAGTACCATGCCAAAATAACCAGCCGGAAGATTGAGGACCCGTTCACTCTGTTTGTTCTTACTCATTTTGTTTATTTTTTAAAGTATATTTGAAATGCATTTTATGGAATATCTGCCGGTTTAGCCAGTGCAGAAAACTTTGCTACGTTTAACTAAGGTGCGCAACATGGAAATGAGCTATGACCAAATACCGTCTAAGCGATGAATCTCGCTCCTTTAGTTACCTGGATAATGGCAATAAAAAAAGTGTATTACTACGCCAAATCATCGCACTCATTGATTTTAATGATGTTAGATCCGGTACGCTCGGTGGCTGGATTGATGATGAAAGCGTTCTGTCGCAAAGCGGTAATTGCTGGATATACGATGAGAATGCGCTCGCGTTTTCCGGCGCGACGATAACCGGAGACGCCCGTATTACACAGGCAAGCGTGGTCAGAGATGGCGCGCAGATTGGTGATGCCGTCTGGATTGACCGAGCAGAAATCAGCCATAACGCGCAAATACGTGACAACGTCACCATTCAGGATTCTGTTGTTCGCGGTGAGTGCCTCATCTGCGGTGATGCACGCATTGTGTGTGACTCTGAAATCATTGCGGCCAGAGGGTTAACCCGTGAAAGCGACCAGCTCCTGCAAATTTACGAGCGGGCGGCAGTCAGCAATTCACGCGTGGTCCATCAGGCGCAAATCTATGGCGATGCGATGATCAATTATGCTTTTATAGAACATCGGGCTGAAGTTTTTGATTTTGCACGGATAGAAGGCAACGAAGAGAATAATGTCTGGATCTGCGATTGCGCCAAAGTCTATGGGCATGCACGCGTCATTGCCGGAACGGATGAAGACGCCATTCCTACCCTGCGCTACAGCTCGCAGGTGGCGGAACACGCGGTGGTTGAAGGTAACTGCGTGCTGAAACACCACGTGCTGGTTGGGGGGCATGCGCAATTACGTGGCGGACCGCTCCAGCTTGACGGTCACATCCTTATTGAAGGCTATGCCTGTATTCTGGGTGAAGTGCTGATCGAGCATCATATTGAGATAACCGATCAGGCCCAAGTTGAAGCCTTTGATGGCGATGCGATCCATCTGCGCGGGCCAAAAGTGATCAACGGCGAACAACGTATCACGCGCACCCCTATCGCCGGTTTATTCTGAAGAACCATCAATGATGCGGGCGTAGAGATTCACGTCATGGTAATCGCCATTAAGGAATTCCGCCTGTTGCATACATCCTTCCAGTCGGAAGCCATTGCGCAGTGCAACCTGGTTGCTCCTGACGTTATCTACACGACATTTAATCACGAAACGGCGAATCTCCTGGCGCTGCGCATAATGACGAATCATTGCCTGTAGCGCCTGAGACAGAATGCCTTTGCCCTGGTGCTCTTTATCCAGCCAATAACCAATATAAGCGGCTTTGTTCAGCGGCTCTATCTGGTTAAACGAGATAACGCCAGCCACCTCCCCTTGTTCGAAAATAAGGAACATTTTGGCGTAGCCGCGCTGGTGCAACATCATATTCCCCTGCACGTTTTTGCGCGTGTCGTCCTCAGATTCGACAAACTGCGGCCAGTTCAGTGACTGTTGGAGCCAGGTTTTATTTTTAAGCACCAACTGATGCAGAGGGGTGACGTGTTGTTCTTCTACCGCCCGCAGTTCCAGCGCGTCACTAACGATAATTATTTCTGACATGTTTATCTCCTTTGCGATCGTAAACGGGGCATTTCTGACTGGCAGTAGCCGATATTACTCTGTTTAGCACCGAGGATGTCTTATTTTTATGCTGTAACAGCAATCACTTAGAAAGAATCTCTGGCGTGGAACCCGTTACTCTGGTGATCCGGGTATCCCCTCATGGATAGACCGTAATGATGACAATAACACTTTCATTCTATTGCTAAGGAGCAAGCATGGCAGCACCTTTGGGTCGTTTAGCACTTATTCCGCTTTTACTGATTACCGCCTGTCACCAACCTGTTTCCACCACGCAAGCAGGCCCCGTTCCCTTTGCGGTCAATAAGCAACAGGTTGTGGATAATACCACGCTGGAAATTTCCCGCAGCGCGCTGGAATATAACATCCATAAAGTTCAGCAACTGCTGGGAGATAAAACCCGGATGTGCGCCATTCTTAAAGGCGACGCGTACGGCCACGATCTCTCACTGGTAACGCCGGTGATGATGCAAAACGGCGTGCAATGTATTGGCATCGCCAGTAACGAGGAAATCAGTACCGTTCGCCAGTCAGGCTATACATCGCAGCTCATGCGCGTGCGTAACGCGACGGAAAAAGAGATGCGCCAGGCGGCGGATTTCGATACCGAAGAGCTTATCGGTAATCTGGATATGGCTAAGCGTCTAAGTGCAATCGCTCAGGAGAAAGGTAAAACTATTCGTATCCATCTGGCGCTGAACTCTGGCGGTATGTCGCGTAACGGTCTGGAAGTCAGTACCGCCGCAGGTCTGGAAGAAGCACGCGCTATTTCCGCATTACCCGGCCTGAAAATTGTCGGCATCATGTCGCATTTCCCGGAAGAAGATGCGGCAGTGGTAAAACGCGATCTGGCTCGTTTCAATACGCAATCAGCCCAGGTATTGAAAATTACCGGGCTTAAGCGCGAAGATGTCACCCTGCATGTCGCGAATACGTTCGCTACCCTGACCGTTCCAGAATCCTGGCTCGACATGGTGCGTGTTGGCGGTATTTTCTATGGCGATACCATCGCCAGCACCGAATACAAACGCGTCATGACGTTTAAATCTGCCATCGCGTCGGTAAACCATTACCCCAAAGGAAACACCGTCGGGTATGACAGAACCTATACCCTTAAACGTGATTCCGTTCTGGCCAATATCCCGACAGGTTATGCCGATGGTTATCGCCGTGTGTTCAGTAATGCGGGGCACGTGCTGATCCGCGGCCAGCGGGTTCCGGTACTGGGTAAAACATCCATGAATACCGTGATCGTCGATGTAACCGATTTGCCGCAGGTTGCATCCGGTGATGAAGTGGTGCTGTTCGGTAAACAGGGAAATGCGCAGGTTAGTGCAGAAGAAGTCGAAGAAATTAGCGGCGCGTTGTTCACTGAAATGTCGATCCTCTGGGGGGCGACGAACAAACGCGTGATGGTCGATTAACACCTAAAACAGGAAGGGCTTCCGTTTCTCGCAGGAAGCCCTTTTACACAGCAAGCGCCGTTCTACTTAGCTCTCACTGACACTCTCTTTTTGCAATATTTTGAGCAGATCTTCCTTCAGGTGGAGTTTCTGTTTCTTAAGACGAACAATGTCCAAACTATACCCCCGACCATCCGAACCTTCCAGTCTGGAGATCTCATGATCAAGGCTGTTGTGTTTTTCGAATAAGGACAGAAAGCGAGGGTTCTCGGATTTCAGTCGGGAAATAAGGTCTCTGTATTCTGGAAACATACTTTCTCCCTGTTAGTGGACAAGAACGTGTATAAGAAATACACACCCACAGAGTACCCATTTGCTATACAGAAAAATGCGAACAGGATCGAGTAAATAGTGTACAGAGTCGTTACGAGGATGAATGCAGATACGGCTCCCCATCAGGAGAGCCGTAAAGGGCGTGATTAACGCATCTCGCGGTCGTCAACGTACTGACGTTTATCCGGCGCTGGCGGGAAGTACTGATACAGCCAGGTTTCGCTGATGGCGTCACCCTGACAACGCAGGAACATACGCATATCTACCGGATCGGTTGAGTCAGAAGTCGGATACCAGTCAAACTGAATGCGATAACCGTCGATAGGCTCCACGTAGAGGATCTCAATCTGTTTCGCTTCACCGCTGGAGAGCGTAATCACCGGTTCAATGCCTTTCGGCGCAGCCGCTTTTAGATCGCCACCAACGAAGTCAACGGCAAAACGACGCGCCCATTTTTCCGGGTAATGCTCGCCCGGTGCCCATCCTTCCGGGAAGCCGCCCATACCTGTCCGGGTCGCCATCACGCGAGCCAGCGGTGAACGCACCGGCGGTTGAGCGCTCCAGTACAGGCGATATTTGAATTCCAGCTCATCGCCGGCTTTGATCTTCTTGTCCGGCTGCCAGAAGCAGACAACGTTATCCAGCGTTTCGCCGGTCGTCGGGATCTCCATCAGACCGATGGTCCCCTTGCCCCACTGGTTGCGCGGTTCGACCCACAGACTTGGGCGCTTGTTATACCAGCCCATGATGTCCTGATAATGGGAGAAGTCGCGATCGAGTTGCAGCAAGCCAAACCCTTTCGGGTTGTTATCGGTATAGGCGTTGAACTGCAGCTTTTGCGGGTTATTCAGCGGACGGCAGATCCACTCGCCATTGCCCCGCCACATCGCCAGACGCTCTGAGTCATGGATTTGCGGGTGAATAGTGTCGCACATCCGACGCTCATTGTTGCCGCAGCTGAACATGCTGGTCATCGGCGCAATGCCGAGCTGCTTGATGTCTTTGCGCGCATAGATGTGGTTTTGTACATCCATAATCACCTGCGTTTTCTCGCAGTGGATCACGAACTTGAATGCGCCGGTTACGCTTGGGCTGTCGAGAAGCGCATACACGGTAAAAGAGGTTGCGCCCGGTTTAACCGTTTCGAACCAGAAAGAGGTGAAATCAGGAAACTCTTCTTTACTGTCGGTGTAGGTATCTACCGCCAGACCACGGGCCGATAAACCGTACTGATAGGTGTCATCCACGGCGCGGAAATAGCTGGCGCCCAGGAAAGAAACGACATCGCGGCGGGCCAGTTCTGGCGCTTTAAACACGCGGAATCCAGCGAATCCGAGGTCAGTCTGCCCTTCCAGTTGTTTGGTATCCACACCCGCGTCGTTGTATTTAAACAGTTCCGGACGGAAGTGAATTTCACGCGCCATATGCGTACTACCATCAACCGAGAACATGCGTACACGACGACGAAAACCCATTCCCACGTGGAAGAACTGCGCATCAAGCTGACGGTTTTCAACGTTGTTCCACAGAGACTGCTCTGCGTCATATTGAATGCTGTTGTAGGCCTGCGGCGTCAGTTTTGCCAGCGTATCCGGTAACGCGCGCGGTGCGCCGCCCCAGGGTTTCTGTGCTAAGTCATGGGCCATCGATTGCAGAACGGAAAAATCAAAACGTACGGTTTTTCCGTCTGCAATGTCAGACTCTGCCGCAAAGGCGGCGCGGGAAAAGAGTGATGCAATACCACTGGTTCCGCACACGGCGGCCATTGCCATTGAACCTTTAATAAATCGTCTGCGATTCATGCCTGAAAGTGAGTCCTTCTGGTCGTGTAAATGGTCCCGCGCCGGTCAAAATCAGCGGCAAGAGAGTGCACATTTCTGACCGCTCACTCTAGACAAAATTCATTAATAATCCAATTGTTGGTCGCCGATTATCTGTACAAAATCGAAAATATTTTATGTCGATGGGAACAGACCGAATCCCATGTAAATTCCATTAAAGTAAACCACACCGACGTTTACTTCGCTCTTGAGCCTCCTGATACAGCGCAAACTCATCATAAACCGCGCAACCCAGCGCCTGTTCAAACGCGTCGCGGCTGGAATTTCCGTGGCTGCGAGCTTGTGTTTCATTACCCAAATTGGACTGGAAAATTCCTGCGGCGCTCACCGGTAAAAAATCTTCGTAGGTGATGGGTTGCGCAACCAGCCAGCCCCGTTCAATAAGCGGCTGCGGATCGTCATCCGGGCGAATCGCCTGCCGATGCGCTTCACCCGATGGCGTCAGACGATAGCGGAACCAGGCTAGCCCCTGCTGGCGCAGCAGGAATTCGCTGTCAGGGAAGGCTTTGAACACCTCCTGAAGATGTAGCTGATGCGTCAGATTGTCTTTCCCCGTTCCCGCTTTATTCAGCAATTCGTCGTACAACGCTCTGCCTTTCGGCGTCAGGGCCACGCCGCGCTGTTCGATTTCACCAAAACGTGCCGTGTGAGTGCCGCGCATTTCACCGGCAAACAACACCGGTTCTTCCAGCGCTTTGAAACTGGTCTGACGCAATAAAATGGGCACCTCGCGGCGCGGCGGCCCTTCAATCAGTATTTTGGGCTCAATGCCGCATTCCGGCATCATCGACTGCACCCGGTCAATATCCAGCGTTCGCGGTGTCAGATGGTTGATATGACAACCGGGGAAGCACACTACATCAGCAATCAGCCGATGTTCGTTATGTAATGCGTGATAGGTCTCTTCATCGACCGTGGCGTGCTGATGCCAGCGGAATGTTTCCAGCGCTTCATGCACAAACTCTTGCGCCTGTTCAGTTGTAAAACTGCCCTGCGCATCAAATTCATCCAGCAGCTCGTGGCAACGGCGGGTGAAAATATCGCGTTTCGCGAGGATCTCAGCGGCTTTTTGCCGCAGCGCGGCGTTTTCGATTAGTTCGAGCCGTAATAACGAGGTGAATACCCGAAACGGGTTGCGCGATAGCGAGGCATCGTCGATGGGACGGAAGGCTGTGGAATGTACTGGGACGCCCGCCTGGGAGAGATCGTAATAACTCACCGGATACATGCCCATAACGGCAAACATCCGGCGCAGCGTAGAAAGCTCCTGCGCGGTACCCACTCGAATGGCGCCATGACGCTCAACGTTTAGCCGGGCCAGTTCATCCGCATTCGCCAGTTTTTCATGCAGCGTCGGATTATTTTCCAGTACCGCCAGATTCACATCAGCGACAAGTTCCAGCAACGTGCCGTACTGCGGGACTTCCTGCTGGTACATTGCTGACATTGCCTGCGAAAATTGTTCCCGAATCTCATCTGCCGTGATGGTGTTCGCCATAATGTCATGCCTCCAGTGAATATTACCTGGAGTGTAGAAAACGCCGCTGACTCCGGTGGGAAGAATTTACAAAGTGTGACCCCGCGTAAACTTCCCACCCATACAAAAGATGAACAGTACCTACTGGCGTGGTTTCAAATGACTTTCCAGCCAGGGCAGCATCTGTTTTTTACGGCTAAGCATACCTTCTACCTTGCAAGGCTGCGGGATGTCTGAAAGTTCTGATCCAGCAAACCACAGGCTGGTGTCACCCAGATTGATGTCAGTGAGCATCAGCACGACTAACGCAGCATTCTTTTCTTCTGCATAGCTCGCCATTTCCTGACGGAGATCGTCCAGCACCGAATCCACCTGTTGCAGCGCATACAGTTCAAGCTGCGCTACACAGACTGAATGTCCATGGATGGTGAAGGTTTTAATGTCTTTCTGCAGAAGTTCGCGGGCGCTCATCCCTTCCACGCTTGTTTTGGCTGACAGCAGGTCGCGGCTGAAAGCGTCAAGATCCACTCCGGTTTTTTGGGCCAGCGCATCAACCGCCTGACGATCGTCAGAGGTGGTCGTTGGTGAACGTAGCGTGACAGTGTCACTCAATACGGCGCCGAGCAGTAAAACAGCTTCAGCGGAAGATAGCTGGTTGCGTTCATCTTCCGTCATCAGTTGCCACAACAGGGTTGCGCTACTGCCGACGGGCTTCACCCACACTTCCGGTGGCAGACGGGTGACTAGCCCACCAAGTCGGTGATGATCGATAATTCCCACCACGTTACTTTCAGTCAACGATTCCGGCCCCTGGGCAGGCTCGGTGAAATCGACCAGCCAGACATCACGATCGGTCAGTTCAAACGTCAACCGTTCAGGCATCGTCAGCCCCGCATGTTCAAAGATAAACTGCGTTTCGCGGTTAGGCTCGCCCAAACGCCATGCCGTCGCCTGCCGGCCACGTAAACTAAGCCAACGTGCCGTCATTGCGGCGGTGCAGATGGCATCGCTATCGGGATTAAGGTGCCCTATTACATGTATCATTCATCAGTGCCTTGTGAAGAGAAATCGTTCAAAAGTAAACAATAACCAAAGTATAACGACTGAACATACTCCCTTCCATGATCCCACTCCCCAGCAATGCTGTACAAAACATAAGCAAAATAAATCAGTTGTAAGTAAAACATGATAAATGTTAATAATATTTTGCTATCAGGTTATCAAAAACAAACAACTTTACTTGTCACCGATACGGCTCTGTTTTTAACATCGCTTATGGAAAAAAATGTTCTGTTCAATCAGCGCATTCGCTTGCGCCACCTTCATACTTTTGTCGCCGTTGCACAGCAGGGAACATTGGGGCGCGCGGCTGAGACCCTTAACCTGAGCCAACCGGCTCTCTCCAAAACGCTAAATGAACTGGAGCAACTGACCGGGACCCGGCTCTTTGAGCGTGGCCGCCTTGGCGCGCAGTTAACGCTGCCCGGAGAACAGTTTCTTACCCACGCGGTAAGAGTGCTGGATGCGCTCAACACCGCCGGACAAGCGTTAAATCAGCGCGAAGAGTCGCAGACTGATGTAGTACGGATTGGGGCCTTACCCACCGCAGCACTGGGTATTTTGCCTGCGGTAATTGGTCCTTTCCACAAGCAGCAAATGGAGACCACGCTACAGGTTGCCACCATGAGCAATCCGATGATTTTGGCAGGTTTAAAATCCGGGGAAATCGACCTTGGCATTGGTCGCATGGCCGATCCAGAATTGATGGTCGGTCTGAATTATGAATTGTTGTTTCTGGAATCACTTAAACTGGTCGTGCGCCCTAACCATCCGCTGTTGCAGGAAACCATCACGTTAAGTCGGGTAATGGAGTGGCCGGTGGTGGTTTCGCCAAAAGGAACCGCACCTCGCCAGCACGCAGAAGCATTGTTGCAAAGTCAGGGTTGTAAAATGCCGCCAGGCTGCATTGAAACACTGTCAGCATCGCTTTCCCGCCAGCTGACGGTTGATTACGACTATGTGTGGTTTGTCCCTTCAGGCGCGGTTAGAGAAGATTTACGCCAGGCGACGCTGGTTTCGTTGCCGATACCTACCCACGGGGCGGGCGAACCCATCGGTATTCTTACCCGTGTCGATGTGCAACTCTCTCAGGCCGCGCAGATCCTTATCGCCGCAATACGCAAAACCGTACCGTTTTGATACCAAAAATTAAGGGACCATCAGGTCCCTTAATTTATTGTTAAAACGTTTCCCAGTTATCGCCACTGGCCGTTGCCGTCTGCGGACGTGAAGGGTCAGGCGTAGTGGTCACGAAAGCGCGTTTAATCGCGCTTATTCCTGTTAAACGAAACGTGCCAACGGCTTCCGTTAAGCGTGCAGCCTGCTCTTCCAGAGACGCCGCCGCAGCCGATGCTTCTTCAACCAGCGAGGCATTTTGCTGCGTAACCTTATCCATTTCTGATATCGCCTGGCTCACCTGTACGATGCCCCGGCTCTGCTCATCAGAAGCCGCCGCAATTTCTAACATAATGTCGGTGACGCGTTTTACCGCATCGACAATATCCGTCATCGTATTGCCCGCCGCGACGACTTCTCCGGAGCCCTGATCAATCAGTCGGACCGATTCGCTGATCAATCCTTCAATCTCTTTTGCCGCCTGAGCGCTGCGGCTTGCCAGCGTACGGACCTCACTGGCCACCACTGCAAATCCACGCCCCTGCTCTCCTGCCCGCGCCGCCTCAACCGCCGCGTTCAGCGCCAGGATATTGGTCTGGAAAGCAATGCTATTAATCACGGCTGTGATTTCGGAGATTTTCTTCGAGCTCGTTGAGATATTGCCCATGGTTTTCACCACGCCAGAAACCATCTGACCGCCCCGACTGGCCTTGCCGGACGCATCTTCCGCCAGCTTGCTTGCGTGATGCGCGTTGTCGGCGTTTTGCTTCACCGTGGCGGTCAGCTCTTCCATGCTGGCTGCCGTTTGTTCAATCGCTGCGGCCTGTTGTTCAGTACGTGAAGACAGATCGGTATTACCCGCCGAAATCTCACTGGTACCGCGGTAGATTTCTTCCGCGCCCTGACGTACCGTGCCCACCGTTTTCCCCAACGATCGTTGCATTGCCTGTAGGTGACGGCTCAGGCGACCAATTTCGCTACGCCCGGTCGGTTCATCTTGCATCGTCAGATCGCCCGCGGAAATTTGCTCAATACGCTTGGCCGCGCGTAACAGAGGATGAATGACCGTGCGGCGCAGAACAATGAACGTCATTACGGTCAGCGCCAGCGCAAGAACGAATGCACCCAGCATAAAAGCCATGCCGAGTTGTGTACGCTGATGCGCCTGCTCGCTTAACTGGTTCGCCCTTGCGGTACGAATGTCGATCGCTTTTAACAATACCTTATTGTAAGCAGAGTCCAGCGGTCGGGCCTGTTCATTTTCATGGTTGATGATCGCTTCAAACATGCCGTTTTTAGCGTACTTCAGCATGGGCTGTAAGCCGTCGGTATAGGCTTTGAAGCTGGCGCTCAGTTCAGCATCTAGCGCTTCATCAGCAGACGTTTTTACCGCACGCGACATATACGCGTTAAAACCGTCCTGCGACTGCTTGATCCGTTTTTCGGCCTCGGCAATATTGGCCTTCATGTCATCCATTTCGGCGATACGGCTCGCCGCGCCGGCGTGGATCATATTGATACGTGCGGTGCGTAAGTGGTTAGAGCTGTTAGATAACCCCATCCTGACCTGAATCTCATCGGTCACGTCGCGCTGATCGCGATCGGCCTGCATAAGAAAATAGCTTGCCAGCCCAGAACTTAGGGCGAACAGCAGGAGAATGCCACCGAGAATGGAGGAAAACAGCGGAACCAGCCGGATTTGATGCAGAAAGCCCAGTTTATGCTGGGCTTGCATCGATGTAGTGTTGTCCATGACCGTCGACTCTCTTGTAGGGTTTATGCGTGAAAACACGCCCGTTAGATAGTCATCGGCAATCCGGGAAGTTTACTTACCTTGAAAAGCGCCGGATTCGTCACACTTTCACAACATAATTCTAAAAAATTCAGGAAAGTGCCAGCGGTTAAATCCGCTGGCCAATGAATCAGTTATCGCCAAAGTGGATAACGGTACGGATGGACTTACCCTGATGCATTAAATCGAACGCTTCGTTAATCTGCTCCAGCGGTAAACGGTGGGTGATAAACGGATCCAACTGAATTTTCCCACTCATCGCATCTTCAACCATGCCAGGAAGCTGAGTGCGCCCTTTCACGCCGCCAAATGCGGAGCCGCGCCAGACACGCCCGGTAACCAGTTGGAATGGACGCGTTTTGATCTCTTGTCCTGCTCCCGCCACGCCAATGATGATGCTTTCGCCCCATCCTTTATGGCAACATTCCAGCGCTGCGCGCATCACGTTAACATTACCGATACATTCAAAGCTAAAATCCACACCGCCGTCAGTCAGTTCGACGATCACATCCTGAATCGGTTTGTCGTAATCCTTCGGGTTGATGAAGTCGGTCGCGCCCATCTCACCTGCCAGCTTAAATTTTTCCGGATTGGTATCAACGGCCAGAATACGCCCGGCTTTCGCCTGCACCGCGCCCTGAATGACCGCCAGACCAATACCGCCCAGACCAAATACGGCTACGGTGTCGCCTTCTTTCACTTTTGCGGTGTTATGGACGGCTCCGATACCGGTGGTCACGCCACAACCCAGCAGACACACTTTGTCCAGCGGGGCCTGCGGGTTAACCTTCGCCAGAGAGATCTCCGCGCAAACAGTGTATTCGCTGAAGGTGCTGGTGCCCATATAGTGATAAATCGGCTCACCGTTATACGAGAAGCGCGTTGTGCCATCCGGCATCAGACCTTTGCCCTGGGTCGCACGTACGGCCTGGCACAAGTTGGTTTTACCCGATTTACAGAACTTACACTCGCCGCACTCTGCGGTGTACAGCGGGATCACATGATCGCCCGGTTTCAGACTGGTAACGCCTTCGCCTACTTCAACCACAATGCCACCACCTTCATGGCCAAGTACCGCCGGGAATACGCCTTCCGGATCGTCGCCAGAGAGCGTAAAGGCGTCGGTGTGGCACACGCCGGTATGGGTAATTTTAACCAGCACTTCACCTTTCTTTGGCGGTGCGACGTCGATTTCGACAATTTTTAACGGTTGGCCGGGGCCGAATGCAACTGCTGCACGTGATTTCATTTGTCTCTTCCCATTATTGCGAGGTGATGGTGTTATTTTAGATAAGCACGCAGAAGATGGCCGATTTCAGCCATGCGCACGGCACGCTGATCTGGCGTAGTTTCCCCGCTGACCAGCTCGTCTTTCAGATGGATCTCAACCATTTCGCCCATCAGGCCATTGGATGCACCGCGCACGGCGGCAATTTGCTGCAGGATAGCCAGACACGGTTCGCCGGACTCCAGTGCGCGCTCAAGCGCATCAACCTGACCGCGAATACGGCGTACACGGGTGAGAATGCGTTTCTTGTCTTCAGGTGAATGCGGCATACGCCCTCCAGATACTATAGGGGGGTATACTATCAGATTTGTTATTTGGCTGTAAAATATATGATTACTGATTATGTTAACGCATTGATTTTTATTATATTAGTTTGAACAACACCCTGATTGGTTTTAACTGTGTCAGATGCACCCAAAGATTATGTAGATTAATAAGGCCTGCCTGAGCCAGTATCGCCAGGGTGATCATCAATGTGGACGCGGTAATCACAAGCATCAAACGACTAATATTTTTCTGGATCCTGATCTGCTGCTTTTCCCGTTTATCTTCAGATTCCCATGAAACAATTGTTGAAATAGCCTTGCCCTGAATATAATATTTTTCATCACTAAATCTGACATCCTCTGTAATTACAAGTGACTGGAGCAGCAGAAAGACCTTCCTCCTGAAATCTTCATTCTTGATATGTTTATACCAAAGCGTCCCGTACAATAGATCAATAACCTCATCACATGTTACTCCAGTGTGAGTTTTCTCTGGCGATTGATGTACATATTCGTTCACCAGCATCTGTAGCAACATTATACGATCAAGTCCACTCAACGCCTTGTTACTGGCGAATGAAGAAAAGAGATTGCTTTTTGCTCTCGTCAGAGCATTTTTTACATAAGCAATACGCGTAAAATAATTTATTGCAAAAAGAAAAATCGAATTAAACCTTAACGGACCTTGCTTTCTCCAATGAATAATCTCAACATTCATTTTTTCAATATCATTGAGTGGAAGGTTTATTTTCTCCATATAGGCGTGCTGCTCAGCATGCCATTTTTCAAGCACAACATTTTTGCCTCTTAGACTCACAAGCTGATATTTTTCTTGTTTTACATCCGAAAAATAAACACCATAGTAATTATATACTTGATCATCCACATGATTTTTCAGAGTAAACCGTGGCAGAAAATAACGCCATAATTTACCTTTAGCTCTCGAAACTAACGATTCTATGAACATGATTACGCTCTAACATCTTTAAATTGTCACAGTTAATGATAGTTCACTGTGCGAATAAAAAAGCCCTCCCCATTCGATAATGAGGAGGGCTTTTTGTACACCGATTTAGTGCTTATCAGTGATCTCAACAACGACATGGCGATCTGGAGCAAGACAATTAATCAGCTGCTGTCCGGTCTGCCCATCACAACTGGATCCCGTGACAGAATCACTCGAACCATATCCTTGTGCAGTAATATTTGCAGCCGGCATGCCTAACGCGACTAATTCATCGGCAACAGCCTGAGCGCGCTGGGCTGACAGTTGCTGGTTATAATCTGCGGCTCCGGTGCGATCGCTATAGCCAATAACAACGGTCGCTTTGTCTTTGGCCGGTTGCAGACCGGGATTTCGGTATAACTGCGCAATCGCCGCTTTCCCTTCTGGGGTTAATGCTGCTGAATCATAACCAAACATCACATCAGATTTTAAGTTAAAACGCTGAGGTTCAGGCGCAGGAGTTGCGGCAACTGCCGGTGCAGGCGTAACCTCCGCGTCGTCATGCTGGCCAAAGCGATATGACAACCCAGCGGTAACGGAACTAACATCACTTGATACGCCAATCTGGTTTTCATTACCCACATTGCTCACCCATTGATATTCCACGCGTCCAGCCCAGTTCTTGTTAAAGGCATATTCCGTACCAACAGCCACAACCGGACGCACACCAGTATCAAAGCGGTTATTGCCTTTAATATCTGACTCCGCGCGATATCCCATTGCCCCTGCACGACCGTAGATATCCCAATCAGCAGTCAAACCATAACTTGCTTTCAGCGACAATTGCAGACCCTGGCTTTTCATTTGAGAACCAGAAGAACCATTTTTACCGTTGAATTGCATATTACCTAAATAATCATAGCCGCCTTCAACTGCCAGCCATGGAGTAATCTGGTAGCCTGTAAAGACCCCGCCACCGACGTTATCGCTATCAAAACCAACATCACCATATTTATTACCATTGGCCCCCGTTTGCTGGCTTGCGCTGGTATCAAAGTAATGTGACCAACCAAATTTCCCACCAGCATACCAGGTTCCCGCATCCGCTGCGGCAAATGCCGTAGTCGCGGTCAGCGCATTTGCAATAATGAGTGTAATAAGCGTCTTTTTCATAAATTTCCTATTATAGACTTGCCGTTTGTCAGTTAGTTATCTGTTAGTCGGCGCTACAATAAAATTTTTAATGGCGGCTGATAATCGTTTTTTTATTTATTTCTGGACAGTTTTAGAATCGCTCTGGACGCTTATTTACGATAACAATGGCTATCCCACCCGCAGTAAATCGCTATATCTCGTTGTATAACGCGGTGAAAGCATATCTCGCTTCATTGCCCACGGTTGTTGTATACCTTGTCCGGCAAAATAGAGTGTTCCTTTACCCTTTTCAGCATTGAGTGTATCCAGAACGGCCATCAGCTTATCGCTGTTATGCCGTGGAACGTTGTCATCAAAAAGATTCAACTGTGCAACGCCTGAGCTAAAAAAATCGCCCAGCATGACCCCTGCTTTTTGATAACGTTGTCCCTCTCGCCATATTGCGTCCAGGCTACGTGTGGCCGCCCTTATAATTTCCCGACTATCCTGGGTTGGTGTCAGCAGTTTTATCGATGCGCTGTTACCGTAATACGGTTCATTCAGGGAAAATGGGCTGGTTTTGATAAACGTAGAGATAAACCGGCAGAACTGGTGCTCTCTGCGTAATTTTTCCGCAGCACGTGCAGCATAGGTACAAATAGCCTCTCTCATCGCATTGTAATCCGTGAGTTTTTCACCAAACGATCTTGAACAAATGATCTCCTGCTTAACTGGCGCAAACTCTTCCAACGCCAGGCAAGGTTCACCGCGCAATTCCCGCACAGTGCGCTCAAGCACGACGTTGAAATGTTTGCGGATAAAGCGAATATCGGTATCCGCCAGGTCGCATACTGTTTTAATACCCATGGCGTCCAGTTTTTTACTGATACGGCGTCCGACACCCCAGACTTCATCAACCGGGAGCGCAGCCATCAGCTTACGCTGACGCTCAATATTCGAGAGATCCACCACCCCGCCAGTCTGTTCCTGCCACTTTTTGGCAGCATGGTTCGCCAGCTTGGCCAGGGTTTTGGTCTGGGCGATACCGACCCCAACCGTGAGGCGTGTTTTCTGTAAAATGGTTTCTCTGATTTCACGACCAAAATCTGTAAGATCCCTGCAGTTTCGCACGCCGGTTAAATCACAAAAGGCTTCATCGATACTGTACATTTCCACGCGCGGAGACAGCTCCTCCAGAATCGACATTACCCTGCTACTCATATCCGCATACAGCTCGTAGTTCGAACTAAAGCAGAACACGCCGCAGCGCCTGAACAGATCTTTCTGTTTGAAGTATGGTGCTCCCATATTGACGCCAAGCGCCTTCGCTTCCGCGCTACTGGCAATGACACAACCATCGTTATTTGAAAGAACAACAACGGGTTTACCTTTCAGGTCCGGTCGGAATGCCGATTCACAACTGGCATAAAACGAATTAACATCCACCAGCGCAAACATAATCAGCCCGCGGATTTAATGATAAATGTCACCACGCCAAATATATCCAGCGTGTCCTCGCTGCCGATCATGATCGGTGCGTAGGCGCTGTTCTCTGGCCTCAACATCACCACCGGATGCAATTGCAGGCGCTTAACGGTGAATTCGCCTTCAATAGCAGCAATCACAATGTCTCCGTGGGCCGCTTTTCTGGCACTGTCGACTACCAGCAAGTCGCCAGCACCGATCCCTGCCCCCATCATGGAGTCGCCAGACGATTTAACAAAATAGGTTGCGCTGGGATGCTGCACCAACAGGTCGTTAAGATCGATACGTTTCTCAACGTAATCCTGCGCCGGAGAAGGAAAACCGCAGGGCACGAGATCGCTAAATAGCGGGAAGTGTTTGATTTCGGGGTGTTCAACTGGCTGGAAAAACAACATAATAATCTGCCTCTCATATAACTGTATTTATATACAGTAGTTTTAATGAGGACAGTGATCAAGTGACAGACGTGGCGAACTGAGCGTTGTTTAATCATCTTGCCGGTAAGCGTTTATGCTGTCTGGAAAAATAATTTTCGGTTTTATTCCACAGAAGAAAGTACAAATTTTCGCAACATGTACTCAGCCGGAATGATAACGACTACGGTGCCCTTAAAGCGCGTATAGTGGCGTACTAAAATCATTAAAACGGACACATTATGACCACCGCAGGGAAAAGTCATCCGCTGGCCATTGGCGGCCTCATCACCTTAACGCTCATCTGGAGCTACAGCTGGATCGCGATGAAACAGGTCACGCACTACATCGGCGCGTTCGACTTCACCGCACTACGCTGTTCTTTTGGCGCATTATTGTTATTCATCGTTCTGTTACTGCGTGGCCGAGGAATGCGCCCGACACCTTTCGGCTATACGTTAGCGATCGCCTTACTACAAACATGCGGCATGGTTGGATTATCACAATGGGCGCTAGTCAGCGGCGGCGCAGGTAAAGTAGCCATACTGAGTTATACCATGCCATTCTGGGTGGTGATTATGGCCGCCATTTTCCTCGGTGAACGCATGCGGCGTTTACAGTATTTCGCCATTGCCGTGGCAGCTGCGGGATTATTGCTGGTTTTACAGCCATGGCAACTGAACTTTGCCTCAATGCAAAGCGCGCTACTGGCGATCCTTTCTGGGATCAGTTGGGGGGCCAGCGCGATTGTCGCCAAGCGAATGTATACCCGCCATCCGAATATCGATCTGTTAGGGTTGACCGCATGGCAGATGCTGTATGCCGCGCTGGTGATGAGCCTGGTGGCCTGGCTGGTTCCACAGCGAGCTCCAGACTGGCAACCTGTCGTTTTCTGGGCATTAGCTTATAGCGCCGTGCTGGCGACGGCGCTGGCATGGAGTTTATGGCTGTTTGTGTTGCGTAACTTACCAGCCAGTATTGCCAGCTTAAGTACGCTGGCGGTACCTGTCTGTGGCGTTCTGTTTTCCTGGTGGTTGCTGGGTGAAGAGCCTGGTGTTGTTGAAGGCTGCGGTATTGTGCTGATTGTTGTTGCGCTAGCTATCGTCAGCCTGAAAAAACGCGTCTCCCAGGTTCAAAGCGTACGAAAAGCACCACCCTGCGAAAATTAATCGGCTAAAAAAATGCCCCGCATTTGCGGGGCGTTACCTCAGGAGCGTTTGCGCGGCATCATGCGCAGCAGCGTATTATCCTTCCAGAAATAGTGATGCATCAGGGCCGCAACGGCATGCAGGGCAATAACAAAATAGCCCAGGTTTGCCAGCGTCACGTGCCAGGACTTCAGCATATCCACTAAATCAAAGTTGGCCTCTGCCGCATGCGGCATAACGATGCCGAATGCAATCCACGGGTTACCCCGGTTGTACATCATCACCAGCCCAATAATCGGCAGGACAATAAACAACAGATAGATAACCAGATGCCCCAGATGCGCCATGCCGGTCATCATTGGCTTCGGTTTCGGCACAATCGGCGGTGCCGGGTATTTCAGCCTGACCAGCAGACGCGCCACCATCAGCGTTAATATCGTGATACCACAGGATACGTGCACCATGTTGAATAAGGGACGATAGCTGCGCGGGAAAAATCCGCGAAACTCCATGGCGCTATAGGCCACAATAACTAACAAAAAGACCAGCCAGTGAATACCGATTTGCAGGCCAGAATACTTATTCCCCATAACACTTCCTGAATAAAAACAATAATGCGTCAACATAACGGGCTTTTGTTAAAAATTCATTAACTTTTGTTCACCCATTTTCAGTCGCTTACGCTTAACCGCAAGAACCGCTATTGCCGAGGATGCCTGTCTGGACTAAGCCTGGTAGGGAAAATATGTCGTACCGCCTCATCCTGACAGGAGAAAACCATGAGTAAAATTGGCATTAACGGTTTTGGTCGTATCGGTCGTCTGGTATTGCGTCGGCTACTGGAAGTCAAAAGCAACGTGGAGGTTGTGGCCATTAATGACCTCACCTCGCCCAAAATCCTCGCCTATCTGTTAAAGCACGATTCAAACTACGGCCCGTTTCCCTGGAGCATCGACTTTACCGAAGACGCGCTGGTTGTCGACGGTAAAAAAATCGCGGTTTACGCAGAAAAAGAGGCCAAAAATATCCCGTGGAAAACCACTGGCGCTGAGATAATCATCGAATGCACCGGTTTTTATACCTCGACAGAAAAAGCCAACGCACACCTGGATGCAGGTGCCAAAAAAGTGCTGATATCCGCCCCGGCTGGCGACATGAAGACCATTGTCTTTAACGTCAACGACGACACAATGGATGCGAACGATCGGATTATCTCGGTCGCATCGTGCACCACCAACTGCCTGGCACCGATGGCGAAAGCGCTGCACGATAGCTTCGGTATTCAGCTTGGCACTATGACCACCATCCACGCCTACACGGGAACGCAGTCGCTGGTTGATGGTCCACGCGGGAAAGATCTGCGCGCCTCACGGGCTGCGGCAGAAAATATCATTCCCCATACCACCGGAGCCGCCAAAGCCATTGGTCTGGTCATTCCGGCGTTGAGCGGAAAATTAAAAGGCCACGCCCAGCGTGTTCCGGTGAAAACCGGATCCGTTACGGAACTGGTTTCGATATTGGGGAAAAAAGTCACTGCTGAAGAGGTCAACAACGCGCTGAAAAAAGCCACGCAAAATAATGAGTCATTTGGTTATACCGATGAGGAGATTGTCTCATCAGATGTCATTGGCTCGCATTTCGGTTCGGTATTTGATGCAACACAAACCGAGATTACCGAAGTGGGCGATCTGCAACTGGTAAAAACCGTCGCCTGGTACGATAACGAATACGGTTTTGTCACCCAGCTTATTCGTACGCTGGATAAATTTATCAAGCTCTAATGTTCTGGCGGAGGCCTGCCTCCGCCCTCTTTCATTTCCCGCGAATTCAATACGTTGTGAGTCTCTCCCCGTTTTCGATTCACTGACTGTGCTATAGCTAACCTTTGCCACTGAGGGAGCATAGTAATGGAAGCACTGAGTCGTGAAACGTTAGAAAACATGATGGAGCAAGCCGTTGCCCACGCAACCACCGTCTCATTCTGGCCGCAGAGTGAAGCCCCCGGAGCAAAAAACAGCGATGCGATCTTTACGCCAGAACCCCGACATACAGGAACATCTCAGTATGATCGTGCTGTCACCGGTATTCGCGCCCCGGAAATTACCGTTTATGCCCCCGAAAAACCTAACGGCGTAGGGATCCTTGTTACACCGGGAGGTTCTTACCGTCGCGTGGTGATGGATAAAGAAGGCAGCGTACTGGCACCATTCTTTAACGCCCGCGGTTATACCCTGTTTGTGATGACCTACCGCATGCCGGGTGATGGCCATGAGGAAGGTGCAAACGCGCCGCTGGCCGATGCCCAGCGCGCCATGCGCTACATTCGTGCCAACGCCCATGAATGGAAAATTAACCCTGATCGTATCGGTGTGTTGGGCTTCTCTTCCGGTGGTCACGTGGCCGCCAGTCTGGGAACCCGGTTTGCCGAACCGGTTTATACACCGATTGATAGCATAGACGAGCAACCAACGCGTCCTGCGTTCATGGCGTTGGTCTACCCGGTGATTACTCTGCGCGAAGACATCGGTCACCCGGGCTCTCGTCTTGAGCTGGTTGGCGCTACGCCCGAAAAGGAAGATCTGCGCCACTATTCTCTGGAAGAACGCGTGGATAGCACAACGCCGGCGACGTTCCTGCTACACGCCATCGACGATCCGGCGGTGAAAGTGGAAAACAGCCTGGTCTTCTTTAATGCGCTACGTGAGCAGGGAGTTCCGGTCGAAATGCATCTGTTTGAACGCGGTAAGCACGGATTTGGTATTCGCGATGCGCAAGGGTTACCGCTGGCCATCTGGCCGGAAATGATGATGAACTGGATAGCCACCAAAGTGTGAGAATGGCGCCGGGTGACCTACAGGCTCACCCGGCGAAAAAATTAGGACTGCAGATACACCACTTGCGTTTGCAGGTATTCGTTCAGACCATGTTTGCCGTCTGCCCCGCCAATCCCGGACTTACGCCAGCCAGCGTGGAAGCCCTGCATCGCCTCGAAGTTTTCACGATTAATATAGGTTTCGCCAAACTTCAGCCCCTTAATCGCTTTCATTGCCGTATTCAGATTCTGCGTATAAATCGATGAGGTCAGTCCGTAGTCGCTGTCGTTGGCCATCGTCAGCGCCTGTTCCAGCGTATCAAACGCCACCACCGGCAGCACCGGACCAAACGTCTCCTCGTGCATAATCGCCATTTCCTGACGCACGTCTAACAGTAACGTCGGCGGATAGTAATAACCTTTGCCGGCAACGGCTTTACCGCCCAGCACCACTCTGGCCCCTTCCTGCACCGCTCGTACGACTTTCTGCTCTACACGCTCCAGCGCAGCGGCGTTAATCAGCGGCCCCATCGCAATGTCATTGCGCTCGGCCGGATTGCCAAACAGCACGGCTTTCATCGCCTCACCCAGACGATTAACGAACTGGTCATAGATACCTTTCTGAACGTATACGCGCTCGGCACAGTTGCATACCTGTCCGGTATTAATCACCCGTGAGTCAACAATGGCCTTCACTGCCAGCTCAAGGTCAGCATCGTCCATCACGATAGCTGGAGCTTTACCACCCAACTCCAGACAAACTTTGGTGATGTTTTTGGCCGCTGCGGCCATAATTTTCTCACCTGCGCCGACGCTACCGGTCATGCTCACCATGGCGACCTTCGGGTTTCCGGCCAGCTCCTGACCGACCGTTTCACCGCGTCCCAGCACCAGGTTAAAGACTCCGCGCGGTAAACCAATGTCATCAACAATTTTGGCAAAGGCGATGGCGTTATTCGGTGTGAATTCACTCGGCTTAATGACGATGGTATTCCCCGTCAGCAAGGCGGGAGCCAGTTTGCGGGCAATCAGGAAAAACGGGAAGTTCCACGGTAGAATGCCCGTCGTCACGCCCAGTGCACGCTTAAACAGCAGGATATTCTCACCCGGGCGATCGCTTTGCAGGATCTCGCCTTCATAACGACGCGCCCACTCCGCCATGTAATCGATATAGTCGGCGGTAAACGCGACTTCAACGTCAGCCAGTTGTTGAATTTTTCCACCTTCCGCCACAATCAACGCGCTGATTTCATCGGCTCGCTGGCGGATACCTGCAGAAATTTTGCGTAACCAGTTTGCCCGTTCAATGGCAGGCAACGCTTCCCATTGCGGCTGAGCGCGATCCGCAGCATCGATCGCTTTACGCGCATCTTCGGCACGCCCATCGGGAATACGCGAGATAATCTCTTCCGTGGCCGGATTGACGACATCAATCCAGGCGTCATCGTGCCAGGTCACAAACTGCCCATCGATATACATAGGATGTTGTACGGGTACTGACATGCGGCTCTCCTGTGATTGATTTGTTTTTAACAAGTAAAACTATTGTTAATTAATATCAATCATGCATGACGCATTATCGCTGGAGTGGCGGTTCTGTGAACTGCTTCATAAAAGCATCTGGAAAAGTGATGATGAAGAGAAAAAACGGGTGGGCTTTCTGCCCGTTTGCCATAAAACGCCGACAAACGGGCAGCAAAAATTACAGAGAACGGCTCTCCAGTAAGTCGGTCAGCGCGGTATCATTTTTTAGCTGCTGCCAGGCTTGCTCAACGTCCTGGGGAATATCAACATGTACGATAAAATCGTGTCCACAGGGCCCATACCCGGCAGCATCATCCCGCAGGCGCGGAAGTTCACCGGTAATGAGAGAAAGATAGCGGTCTACCGACCACAGACCTTCTGCCGCGGGCACAAAATCCACGCCGTTGTGCTGTTGGGCCAGTTCAGGAATGAAACCAGGGAAACTCAACCAGCGCGGCGCATGTTGCTCATCGCGGGTTACGCGCTGAAACGTGGCCATTGTGCGGCGTTGCATAGTGGGATCCTGCACCACAATGACGGTATGAATGCTTTCTGCCGCCTGATTCAGTAACGCACAGCTAAATCGGGCATTTTCACCGCAGTTTGTCGACTGATCTTCCACCCAAATTTTCTCACCTGGAATTTGCCAGAACTGGTGAGCAATATCGGCAAGGATCGCCGCTTCCGCGCGCCCGGTAGTACGAATGATGTTATAACGCGGATGCCGGGCAATCGCATCATACAGAAAGCGCGTGGAATGACCGATACCACCGCTAATCAGCAAGGGAACCTGTTGCTCTTTCGCGATCCGACAAGCAGCGTCGATGGTCGGAATAACCGCGTTCCCTGCCAGAATCACGCAATCTGACTGAACGGAGATATTCCCCGTAAAATCATTCTGCGCCAGCCATCGCCCTACGGTATTGATAGCCGCAAGAGTGGTTGCGGAAAGTGTCGGAAACTGACTCATATTGATGACTCCTGGTGTTTATCTTTACCGGGTACAGATGCCGGATGGCGACTACGCCTTATCCGGCCTACGGCCCTGCACCGATTTATCCCGAAATCTGCTCCATCGCCTGCAGAATACGTTTATCGGAGATCGGATACGGTGTACCAAGCTGCTGGGCAAAATAGCTGACGCGCAGCTCTTCTATCATCCAGCGGATCTCTTTGACATCGGCATCTTGACGGCGCGCGGGAGGCAGTTTATTGAACCACTGCTGCCAGGCCTGCTGCACACTGTCCACTTTCAGCATCTGTGCACGGTCACGGTGCGGGTCGATAGCCAGTTTTTCCAGACGTTTTTCAATAGCCTGCAAATAACGCAACGTATCGCCCAGACGTTTGAAACCATTGCCGGTAACAAACCCGCGATACACCAGGCCGCCCATTTGCGATTTGATATCCGCAAGACCCAGCGCCATGGTCATATCCACGCGCCCTTTCAGACGTTTGTTGATATTAAACACTGCGGTCAGGATCTGTTCGACCTGCTTCGCAATCTCCACCACCGTATCGTTCAGTTCAGCCCGCACTTTTTCATGCAACGCCGCGAAGCCTTCTTCGGTCCACACCGGACCACCGTTGGCGTCAATTAACTGATCCACACCGCAGGAGATACAGTCGTCAATCAAATCCAGAACTTTACCGTACGGGTTAAAGTACAGCCCCAGCTTGGCTTTATTGGGCAGCTTCTCGTGCAAATATTTGATTGGCGAAGGAATATTCAGCAGCAACAGGCGGCGTAAACCGCACCACATCGCCTGCAGTTGTTCCAACGGATTATCAAACAGTTTGATGGCAACGCTGTCACGCTCATCGACCAGCGCCGGCCACGCTTTCACCTTATAGTTACCGCGTTTTTGTTCGTAACTTTCCGGAAGCTGACCGAAGCTCCAGATGTGCAACCCACTCTGTTCGATGCCGTCATCGGCCACCGCGGACAATGTTTCCTGAACTTTGCCCTTCAGCGCATCTTTCAGGCCCTGTAGCGAACGTCCTTCCTGCAGTTTCTTATTTTTATCATCCACCACCCGGAAGGTGATTTTTAAGTGATCTGGCACCTGATCCCAGTGCCAGTCTTCACGGTCAACGGTAACGCCGGTCATGCGGCGCAGTTCACGCTCCAGCGAGTCCAGCAGCGGCAGTTCCAGCGGTGTGACGCGGCCTAAAAACGCTTCCGCATAGTTCGGCGCGGGCACAAAGTTGCGTCGTACCGGTTTTGGCAACGACTTAATCAGGGCTATCACCAGTTCGCGGCGCAGTCCCGGGATTTGCCATTCAAAACCGCTCTCTTCGATCTGATTAAGCAGCGGGAGTGGAATATGTACGGTCACACCGTCCGCATCGGCTCCGGGTTCGAACTGATAGCTCAGGCGAAGTTTGAGGTTACCCTGATGCCAGAAGTTCGGGTAATCCAGCTTACTGATTTTCTCTGCGCCCTCTTTGATAAGCATGCTCTTTTCAAAGTTGAGCAGATCCGGCGTTTCACGGCTGACCTTTTTCCACCAGCTGTCAAAGTGACGCGCAGAGACCACATCATGGCTGATGCGCTGGTCGTAAAACTCAAACAGCGTCTCATCATCGACCAGAATGTCGCGACGGCGCGATTTGTGCTCTAACTCTTCCACTTCCGCCCGTAGCTTCAGGTTATCGCGGAAAAACGCATGGCGCGTTTGCCAGTCGCCTTCCACCAGCGCATGGCGGATGAACAACTCACGCGACAGTGCGGGATCGATCTGGCTGTAGTTCACCTTACGGGCCGCCACAATCGGTAAACCGTAGACGGTGACCTTTTCTGTCGCCATCACAGCACCCTGCGCGCGCTCCCAGTGAGGTTCACTGTATGAACGTTTGATCAGATGCTGGGCTACCGGTTCCACCCATTCAGGATCGATACGCGCGGCAATACGTCCCCACAGGCGGCTGGTTTCTACCAGCTCTGCCACCATCGTCCACTTCGGCGGTTTTTTGAATAAACCCGACCCCGGAAAGATCGAGAAGCGAGCGTTACGCGCCCCGGTAAACTCCTGTTTATCGGTATCTTTCATCCCGATGTGCGACAGTAAACCGGTCAGCAACGCGACGTGGATCTCCCGATATTCAGCAGGTTCACTGTTAACCGGAATACCCAACTCTTTCACCACCTGGCGCAGTTGCGTGTAGATATCCTGCCACTCGCGCACGCGCAGGTAGTTCAGGAAATCGACTTTGCACTGGCGACGGAACTGGTTTGACGACAGTGCTTTTTGCTGCTCGCCGAGATAGTTCCACAGATTCACAAATGCGAGGAAATCAGACTCTTTGTCATGGAAACGGCGATGCTTCTCGTCGGAAGCCTGCTGCTTGTCCATCGGACGCTCGCGCGGATCCTGAATGGACAGCGCCGAGGTAATGATCATCGCCTCACGCACACAGCCATGTTTTTGCGCTTCCAGCACCATGCGTGCCAAGCGCGGGTCCACCGGCAGTTGCGACAGCTGACGGCCCAACGGCGTTAACTTGTAAGCGGTTGCCTGTTCGTCGGTGGTTATCGCCCCCAGCTCTTCGAGCAGACGTACACCGTCCTGAATATTGCGCTTATCCGGCGCTTCAACAAACGGGAACGCGGCGATATCGCCCAGCCCCAACGCGGTCATCTGCAAAATAACGGATGCCAGGTTGGTACGCAGGATCTCCGGGTCGGTAAACTCCGGACGCGACAGGAAATCGTCTTCGGAATACAGACGAATACAGATCCCTTCCGAAACACGACCGCAGCGGCCTTTACGCTGATTAGCAGAGGCCTGCGACACCGGTTCAATCGGCAAGCGCTGAACTTTGGTACGGTAACTGTAGCGACTGATACGCGCGGTGCCCGGATCTATTACGTATTTGATTCCCGGAACGGTCAGCGACGTTTCCGCCACATTGGTCGCCAGCACGATACGGCGACCACTGTGCGACTGGAACACGCGGTTCTGTTCGCTGTTTGAAAGGCGCGCATACAGCGGCAGCACTTCGGTGTGGCGTAAATCCAGCTTATTCAGGGCATCGGCGGTATCACGGATTTCACGTTCGCCGCTCATGAAGATCAGAATATCGCCTGGCCCTTCACGTCCCAGTTCATCTACGGCATCAAAAATTGCCTGCAGTTGGTCACGCTCTGTGTCATCTGCATCTTCAACAATCGGGCGATAGCGCACTTCCACCGGATACGTCCGGCCGGAGACTTCGATAATCGGCGCGTTATTGAAATGCTTTGAAAAACGTTCAGGATCGATGGTCGCCGACGTGATGATAATTTTTAGATCCGGGCGACGCGGTAGAAGTTCTTTCAGATAGCCGAGCAGAAAGTCGATATTCAGACTGCGTTCATGCGCTTCATCGATGATGATGGTGTCGTACTGCATTAGCAGCCGATCCTGTTGGATTTCCGCCAACAGGATACCGTCCGTCATCAGCTTGACCATAGTGTTATCACTGACATGATCGCTAAAACGAACCTTATAACCGATACAGCCGCCCGGCTCGGTTTGCAGTTCTTCCGCAATACGGTTCGCCACAGTACGCGCCGCCAGACGACGCGGCTGGGTATGGCCGATCAGCCCTTTTACCCCGCGCCCCAGCTCCATACAGATTTTGGGTAACTGGGTGGTTTTCCCCGAACCGGTCTCACCGGCAACAATCACCACCTGATGGTCGCGAATTGCTTCCAGAATATCCTGTTTTTTCTGGCTGACGGGCAGGTTTTCCGGATAGCTGATTTCCGGACGCGCCGCTTCACGCAGCACAACTTTACCGGCTGCCTGCTCAATCTCTTTCGCCATCTCCTGGTAAATGGCCTGTTGTGCATCAGGATTTTTAACCTTCTTCACACCGTGCAGGCGGCGGGCAAAACGCTGCCTGTCACGCAGCATCAGTGAATCCAGCTGTTGCTGCAACATGTTGAAGGTTAATTTTTGTTGTTCTGTCATAGCGTTAAAAGGCAGTGCTCTGCCGGGTTAAATCTCTTTTAGATGATGGGTATAGAGTACCACATCGGCGCTTTTCATGTGTTGTTCAATAATTTCGAACATAGGATTCGATATATTGCGCTATCACTGCGACAGGATTGTGAATAAAGTGTCAACAAGCAACGGGGCACTCCCCCTTCAAACACATAAAAGGAAACACCCATGAGCAAGGTATTAGTTCTTAAATCCAGTATTCTGGCAGGGTACTCTCAGTCTGGTCAGTTGTCTGATTATTTTGTTGAACAGTGGCGTGAAAAGCACTCTGCTGATGAAATCACTGTCCGTGACCTGGCTGCAAATCCTGTACCGGTACTGGATGGCGAACTGGTGGGTGCGATGCGCCCGAGCGATACACCGCTGACACCGCGTCAGCAAGAAGCGCTGGCGCTGTCCGATGAGCTGATTGCTGAGCTGAAAGCGCATGATGTGATTGTTATCGCCGCGCCGATGTACAACTTCAACATCCCAACGCAGCTGAAAAACTACTTTGACCTGATTGCCCGCGCCGGTGTGACTTTCCGTTATACCGAGAAAGGCCCGGAAGGTCTGGTGACTGGTAAACGCGCTGTGGTGCTGACCAGCCGTGGTGGTATTCATAAAGACACACCAACCGACCTGATCACGCCGTATCTGAACGTATTCCTGGGCTTTATCGGCATCACCGACGTGAATGTCGTCTTTGCTGAAGGTATTGCTTACGGCCCGGAAGTGGCGTCTAAAGCACAGTCCGACGCGAAAGCCGCTATCGACAGCGTGGTAGCTGCCTGATAATTCCCCCTCTCACCATCCGGTGGGAGGGTTTCTCCGACACTTACTTCTTTCCCTGCATCTGTATCTGTTTGCCGTGAATGCGATTAATATCACGCCAGATGGTTGCATAATCCCTGCATTTCGCCAGATTCTCTTCCCAGCAATGAAGCAAAAATTGTTCAGGCTCCGCGACATCCCGGCTTAACAGCTTGAATACCCAACGATTCCAGACGTACCACTTGAGAAGCCACATGATTTCACCCCACGACGCGACCGGTGTTGGACTATACCAGCATCCATTTTATGCCGTGTGGCAACTATTGCGATGTCGATGAATAATTCAGCGTCGTGTCCCTCTGGCTGTGTGAAAAAGCGATTTACTCTTTTTTCAACCACTTACCATTAATACCCTGCACATACTCTCCCGGTTTAGCGCGAGCAACCAGCTTTTGCCCGGCCATTTTTGCCACTTCATCTGGCGGAATATTATTGCTCTCAGCCAGTTGCTGATAGCTGGCGTTGCGCGCTTTATTAATCTCACTCACCAGCGCCTGCGTTTCGGCATCGGTTTGCAATGCAACCAGATAGCCATTGAGCGTTTCCCCTACTCGTCCCTGAGTTCTGGCTTCATTCAGGGTCAATGCCCACGCATTGCTACTGAGTAAACTCAGGACAACCAGCGCCACTGCAAACTGTTTTCTCATCATGACCTCAGAACAAATCGCTGCGCGATTTCAATAAACTTTCGACGTCTTTATCAACTTTGATATGGATCTCATGCTCGATTTTGACGTTCATATTAATGGTGATGGGCTCTTTTGGCGCAGCCACTTCGATTCTGGGAGTGCACCCTACCAGCAGAGATGAAGCCAGCAGACCCAGCATGGCAGCTATCGTTTTCATTGTTGTTCCTCACATTCCTTGCCTTCCGGGCAATGGGTTTCCGGCAGCGCTGCATTTTGTTCAAGCCATGCCTGTAAATTGTCGCCAAAACGCAAACTGCGCCATAGCGTAAAGACGTTTTCCTCGTGGGTATAATTCAAATTAACCGTACCTACTTTGCCATCTACCCGACTATTGCCAGTCACGGTTGACTGCATGGTTAAGACACCGAGGTTATCCAGATTTATTTTCGTCCACGAATGGCTTATTTCCATATAACGCAGCCAGTTAATGGCCGCCCCCGCCGCCATGTTATCTTTGACGACCGCATCCGCAGTGTCCTTATCAATACGCAATGTCATCGGCCCTGGATTAGTCAACCAGCCGTCTTTAATGATCCATTTTTCGTTATCCAGCCATAATGGCAACGCGCCACTGACCGGGCCAGACATGGCGAACTGTTTGGGGTTAACCGCACTGATAAGCTCGCTGGAAGAGATATTCTGCACCCGCAATAAGGCCGGGTCGTGCTGCGGCATTCGCAGTTGCTGCATGATAATTTTGCCCCCCAGCAGGTCGGCGCTGACATCGCTCAACAGTAACGGGTTGTTTTCACTCCAGGGGTACGCCCCCTGGAGGTCAGCGGCGATATTCTTCACCGTCACCTGATTGACCACTTCCGCAATACGCAGTGAAATAGGTCCACGCGTACCCAGCTGCCATGCACCTTCACTAAACCGGAAAGGCAATACAAAATCGACACCGTTGATTTGGTTGTCGGGCATCCAGGCGCTACCGCCTTTTAACACTCCATGACCGCCCGCTTCAAAGCCCTGCTCCGGGGCTGCCGAAAACGCGACCTGCGCATACAGCTCACCTTCTCGTAGCTTCATTTTCCAGTCAGGTGGGACCAGAGGCTGGAATACGGTGAGCGATTGTTTTGGCCACCAGGCCTGTCCGCGCAGGCGGATACCGTCCCAACGACCATTCAGCTGTACGGGCCCAATCGCCCCCGCGTGAAGCTGGCCTTTGAACTGGAAAATTGTCGGATCGCTACCTTCCACGCTGAACTTCAGCGTCGATGGTGGTAACACGCTTCCCCCGGTGAAGGTGGTGCTCCCTGCGTCCAGCGACAGTGCGCCGCTAAATGTTGGTTTGGTTGCATCACGCACCCAGACTATCGGTTCGTCCATCACCAGACGTGGGTTTTCCACCTTCATCGTGCCGTATTGCAGATGATCAAATCCGGTGGAAAGATCAAATAGCTTCAGGGTGTTGTCATGCCATTCCCCTTTACCCGCCACGTCCCAGCGCGCATGCATCGGCGTAAAGCTGCCTTCACCCCAATATCGCCATTGCCAACGCCCGGCATCAGGAAGAAAATCATTTGCCAGGCCATCCAGATGCAGTTCAAAGCCCCCCATCTGGTTTTCATGCGCACGTAAAATAGCCTGCAGACGGCCATCCACGCCGCGTTGCGTAACTTTAACCCCTGCCAGCGGCCAGCGAATCTCGTCAATATCCAGCGAATCAATCACCCGTCCACGTGAGCGCAGCAACGCCCCTGGCTCGAAAGCCAATTGCGGATCGTTCAGACTTCCGGTGAGTCTGGCGGGTAATTTCGCGTAGAAGATCAGATCGCCCTGTTTCGCTTCACCGGTCAACTGTAGCGGCATATCGCTACTATCCATACCAAGCTTACCTGGCCCCAGCGTTAATACGACGTTTCCTTTACCGGCATCGCCATGCGTCAGAATGTTCAGACGTCCACTCACCACCGCGTTTTCCAGTCCGGCCTGCCAGTTTTCAACCTTCATGCCCAGCCGGCCACTTAACGGGAATCCCTGATAAGGCCAGTTCCAGCGTCCGTCGCTGATGGTCAGTTGCTGTCGTGTTATTTCCCACGGAAGGTCAAGCAGCGGATCGGCATTATCCCGCGCCATCACGATCAGTTGTCCGCTGTTTTGTTGCCACTCCAGTTCGGCGTCCACAAGCGTAGGCTCTTGCGGCAAACTTAACGTCGCAACCGCATGACCGCTTACCGGTAGTCCATCGGGCACCAGTGGCATAGTAAATTCACCGACCAGTTTTACTGGCGGCTGGCCTTCAAATGCCGCAACATCCAGCTCCGTTACCGTGAGGTTTTGCCCGTGCAAACGCCCCTGAAATTTAACTTTTTCACCCTGGTAACGCAGCTGTTGAGTAGAGGGAGTGAGCGAGAGTGACAGTTTTCCCTGCCATTCCTGCCATGGAGAAAGGATAAGTTTGTCGATGTTAATCCAGGTATTGGGCAGCATTGACTGCCATTCAGCCAGCGTTTTAGGCGCTACCGGCGATGGCTCTGCCTGCGGCAATTTGGCCAGGCAAGCTGAATCCAACTCAATGGTCCCGACATTCAGCGCCCAGCGGCTGGGGTGAGACAGATCCGCCTGAGTGATGCGTGCTAGCGGGCAATCTTCAACCAGATAGCGGAGTTCAGGTATATGCAACCCATGCCGTGTCAGCCGCGGGCTCTCATCCAGCGCGATGCGTGTTCCAACGGGTAACCAGATACCCACCAACGTAGGCACCCACAGGCCAAGCGTCATCACTAGCGTCAGCGGCACGAGAATCAATAATAAGAGGAGTGCCAGAACGGCTTTATATTTACCCTTCATGGGTAGTTAATATCCTGATTTAGCAAAAATTTAAGCCGGTTTAGGCCTGTATTGTGGCATGTTTAACTGGATATGCCCACATTAAGGATAGATAACCGATTTACAGGCACGCTGTTACACGTGCCGTCGGGGATATTAAGATTCAGACTCAATGAGGCCTCAGTTGTCCATCGCTATGTTTAGGTCCGATACGACCTGCTTCTATCAGAATTTCCTCAATGAGTTCTTCGAGGCACTCCCTACCATGATGATCGCAGACCAGATGTACCTGCCGGGAAATCTCATCAGGTTTCATACCATCGCATAATGCCGCCTTGAGCATTAGGGTGGCCCATCGTTTTGCTTCAGAGTGAGTCAGCATAACCCCTCCCGATAATTGCTACCTGTATAAGCGTAGCTGTCCGGATGTGATTCGGCTGGCTTTTTACCTGCCGCGATATTCGGGTGTTGAGTTGGATAGAAAAATATCCAGTTGTTGAAATTGTGTAACCTGCCCACACTAACAACAGATACGCTGAAATTATTCATTACGCCTATGACTATCAATAACTTTTTAGATTTTGTAAAATAATTTGAATTGGATTAATGTGACGTCAAAATCACTGGAGAAAGTCTTATGAAACTCGCCATCTATAGTACAAAACAGTACGACAAGAAGTATCTGCAGCAGGTTAACGAGGCTTTTGGTTTTGAACTTGAATTCTTTGACTTTCTGTTGACGGAAAAAACAGCCAAAACCGCCCATGGCTGCGAAGCCGTGTGCATTTTCGTCAACGACGATGGCAGCCGCCCCGTTCTGGAAGAACTGAAAAAGCATGGCGTGAAATATATCGCGCTGCGCTGCGCCGGGTTCAATAACGTCGATCTCGACGCAGCAAAAGAGCTGGGTCTGCAGGTGGTTCGTGTTCCAGCTTATTCACCAGAGGCCGTCGCTGAGCATGCGATTGGCATGATGATGACGCTGAATCGCCGTATTCACCGCGCCTATCAGCGTACCCGTGATGCCAACTTCTCTCTTGAGGGGCTGACCGGTTTTACTATGTATGGCAAAACCGCTGGGGTGATCGGTACCGGTAAAATCGGTATCGCTGCACTGCGGATCCTGAAAGGTTTTGGTATGCGTCTGCTGGCGTTCGATCCTTACCCGAGCGCTGCTGCGCTGGAGTTAGGCGTTGAATATGTCGATCTTAAAACGCTGTTTGCCGAGTCCGATGTCATCTCTCTGCACTGCCCGTTAACACCGGAGAATTATCATCTGCTCAATCACGAAGCCTTTGAGCAAATGAAAAATGGCGTGATGGTCATTAACACCAGTCGTGGTGCATTGATCGACTCACAAGCCGCTATCGACGCGCTGAAAAACCAGAAAATTGGTTCTCTGGGTATGGACGTGTATGAGAACGAACGCGATCTGTTCTTTGAAGATAAATCTAATGACGTCATTCAGGATGATGTGTTCCGTCGTCTGTCAGCCTGCCATAACGTGCTGTTTACCGGTCATCAGGCATTCCTGACAGCTGAAGCGTTGACCAGTATTTCTGAGACTACGCTACAGAATCTGGCCCAAATATCCAAAGGCGAGACCTGTCCAAACGCCCTCTTCTAATCTCTGAGCTCCCCTGACGTCAGGGGGGCATTTTCAGACAATCACCGATGATAAAACATTCAGTATCATTATTATATTGAATGTATTCCCGTCACAAACGTAGAGAAATTTAATGAAGAAAGTTGTCACGTTGATTGCGCTCAGCATGCTGATGGCTGGCTGTGTGAGCAATGGAAAAGTTTCCGTCAATCGCGAACAGTTGCAGCATCACCGCTTCGTTTTGCAAAGCGTGAATGGTAAAGCCGTCACCACCGCCAACAACCCACCTGAGTTAAGTTTTGGCGAAAACATGACGGTATCAGGCAAGATGTGTAATCAATTCCACGGCCAGGGCAAGCTGTCCGACGGTGAGTTGAAGGTAAAAGATATGGCGATGACGCGTATGATGTGCGCCGATCCGCAGCTTAACGCGCTCGACGGGATCGTCAGCGAAATGTTTAAGCAAGGCGCACAGGTCGATCTAACTGCTGACCAGTTAACGCTGGCGACAGCAGAACAAACGCTGACGTATAAACTCGCGGATTTAATGTAGGAAACGCGGAGACTCAGTAGCTCCCACAACTTCCGGCGGCAAGCGACTGCTCACTACAGCGTTTGCCGTTGGGTAGCGCGCACATCCCGATGGCTGAACCATCCAGTTGACGAGCAACAGAGAGCGAACCGCCAATCATGGCGCAATTAGCTTCTCCAGAACTGGACATTGCTGCCTTCATGCCCGGTGCGACATGCGCGGCGGTTGCCTGCTGAACAGGTTCGCTGCTACAAGCCGATAATAATAACGCGGCACATCCTACCCAAAACGCTGCGCGCATCTTACTCCCCTCTGAATATTAATCAAACGACACAGCCATAAATAATAGGCAGCGGAAACACCGCCGTCGAGAGGCAAAATACGCATTTATGCGCACTGTTTACATTTTCTGGCAATTTTTTGCCTGCTCCTTTGATCAAACCATTCATTCTGTTTATTCCAGGGACACAAAAGCGAAAATCTGTCTTTAGCGCTTTTGCTAAAATAGAAGGATAACTACAGGATTCGCCGCTGTTACGCGAGTCCCTCTTTTTGCGCAATGTAAGGGTGTCAGTATGATCACAATTGACGGTAATGGTGCGGTTGCTTCAGTCGCATTTCGTACCAGCGAGGTTATCGCCATCTACCCGATTACGCCCAGTTCAACGATGGCTGAACAGGCGGATGCCTGGGCCGGGAACGGGCTTAAGAACGTGTGGGGGGATACCCCTCGCGTCGTAGAAATGCAGTCAGAAGGCGGCGCGATCGCAACCGTTCATGGCGCGTTGCAGACCGGTGCACTCTCTACGTCGTTTACCTCATCGCAGGGCCTGTTGCTGATGATTCCAACGCTGTACAAACTGGCCGGTCAGTTGACCCCGTTTGTACTGCACGTTGCGGCTCGTACAATTGCTACTCACGCATTATCAATCTTTGGCGATCATTCCGACGTGATGGCGGTGCGCCAGACAGGATGTGCGATGCTGTGTGCCAGCAGCGTTCAGGAGGCACAGGACTTTGCACTGATTTCGCAAATAGCTACCCTGAAAAGCCGGGTTCCGTTCATTCATTTTTTTGATGGTTTCCGTACATCCCATGAAATCAATAAAATTGTGCCACTGGCCGACGACACGATCCTCGGACTGATGCCGCAGGCGGAAATCGATGCTCATCGCGCTCGGGCGCTTAATCCTGAGCATCCAGTTATTCGCGGTACGTCTGCGAACCCGGACACCTATTTCCAGTCACGCGAGGCAACAAACCCGTGGTACAACGCGGTTTACGATCATGTAGAACAGGCGATGAACGATTTCGCCGCAGCGACAGGTCGCCAGTATCAGCCATTTGAATATTACGGCCATCCTCAGGCTGAGCGCGTCATTATCTTAATGGGTTCGGCAATTGGAACCTGTGAAGAAGTCGTTGAAGATCTGCTGGCGCGTGGCGAGAAAGTCGGCGTTCTGAAAGTACGTCTGTTCCGTCCATTCTCTGCCAGACATTTACTGCGCGCGCTGCCGGAAACCGTACGCAGCATCGCCGTCCTGGATCGCACCAAAGAGCCCGGCGCACAGGCAGAACCGTTGTATCTGGATGTGATGACCGCGCTGGCGGAAGCCTTTAACTGCGGCGAGCGAGAAACGCTACCGCGCGTGATTGGCGGACGTTATGGCCTTTCTTCCAAAGAGTTTGGTCCAGACTGCGTGATGGCGGTCTTTAATGAGCTGAGCAGCACGAAGCCGAAACCTCGCTTTACTGTCGGTATCTATGATGATGTCACCAACTTGTCGCTACCGTTACCAGAAAACACCCTGCCCGGTACGGCTAAGCTCGAAGCGCTGTTTTATGGGTTAGGCAGCGACGGTAGCGTGTCAGCCACCAAAAACAATATCAAAATTATTGGTAACTCGACGCCATGGTATGCGCAGGGTTATTTCGTCTACGACTCGAAAAAAGCAGGCGGTCTGACGGTTTCTCACCTGCGCGTCAGCGAGCAGCCTATTCGATCAGCGTATCTGGTATCGCAAGCCGATTTCGTTGGCTGTCACCAGCTGCAATTTATCGATAAGTATCAGATGGTCGAGCGCCTGAAACCAGGCGGTATCTTCCTGCTCAATACCCCGTACAGTGTGGATGAAGTCTGGGCGCGTTTGCCGCAGGAAGTTCAGGCGGTACTAAATCAGAAGAAAGCCCGTTTCTACGTGATTAATGCGGCCAAAATCGCCCGCGAATGCGGTCTGGCAGCGCGTATTAACACCGTGATGCAAATGGCATTCTTCCATTTGACGCAAATCTTACCCGGCGACAGCGCGTTGGCTGAATTGCAGGGGGCGATTGCGAAAAGTTACAGCAGTAAAGGACAGGACCTGGTTGAACGTAACTGGCAGGCTCTGGCCCTGGCGCGCGAATCCGTCGCCGAAGTAGCACTCCAGCCAGTTGATCCGCACAGCGCAAACCGCCCTCCGGTGGTTTCTGATGCCGCACCTGATTTCGTGAAAACAGTCACCGCGGCAATGCTCGCCGGTCTGGGTGATGCCCTTCCCGTATCCGCGCTGCCGCCAGACGGCACCTGGCCAATGGGCACCACGCGTTGGGAAAAGCGTAATATCGCCGAAGAGATCCCCATCTGGAAGGAAGAGCTGTGTACTCAGTGTAACCACTGCGTTGCCGCTTGCCCGCACTCGGCAATCCGCGCCAAAGTGGTTTCACCTGAAGCGATGGAAAACGCTCCTGCCAGCCTGCATTCTTTGGATGTGAAATCTCGCGATATGCGCGGTCAGAAGTATGTCCTGCAGGTTGCACCAGAGGATTGCACCGGGTGTAATCTATGCGTCGAAGTTTGCCCGGCGAAAGATCGCCAAAACCCGGAAATCAAGGCCATCAATATGATGTCGCGCCTTGAGCATGTTGAAGAGGAAAAAGTTAACTATGACTTCTTCCTCAATCTGCCGGAGATCGACCGCAGCAAGCTTGAACGCATTGATATCCGTACCTCGCAGTTAATCACTCCGCTGTTTGAATATTCCGGCGCCTGTTCTGGTTGTGGTGAAACGCCGTATATCAAACTGCTTACGCAGCTGTACGGTGACCGCATGCTGATCGCCAACGCGACTGGCTGTTCATCGATTTATGGTGGTAACCTCCCCTCAACACCGTATACGACCGATGCCAATGGTCGTGGACCTGCATGGGCAAACTCTCTGTTCGAAGATAACGCCGAGTTTGGTCTGGGCTTCCGTCTGACGGTGGATCAACACCGTGTGCGCGTCATGCGTTTGCTGGAGCAGTTTGCGGATAATATTCCGGCTGAACTGAATGATGCCCTGCATGCTGAAGCGACGCCAGAAGTACGCCGTGAACAAGTTGTAGCGTTGCGCCAGCATCTGAAAGATGTCGAAGGTGCACAGCAACTGTTAACCGATGCTGATGCGCTGGTTGAGAAATCCATCTGGCTGATTGGCGGCGACGGCTGGGCTTACGATATTGGTTTTGGCGGGTTGGATCACGTCCTGAGTCTGACCGAGAACGTCAATATTCTGGTGCTGGATACTCAGTGTTACTCCAACACGGGCGGACAAGCGTCGAAAGCCACGCCGCTCGGGGCGGTTACCAAGTTTGGTGAGCATGGCAAGCGCAAGGCTCGCAAAGATCTTGGCGTTAGCATGATGATGTACGGGCATGTTTATGTGGCACAGATTTCTCTGGGCGCCCAGTTGAACCAGACGGTGAAAGCTATCCAGGAAGCGGAAGCCTATCCGGGTCCGTCGCTGATTATCGCCTATAGTCCTTGCGAAGAACATGGTTATGACCTCGCACTAAGCCACGATCAGATGCGTCAGCTGACGGCGACCGGATTCTGGCCGCTATACCGCTTTGATCCACGTCGCGCTGACGAAGGTAAACTGCCGCTGGCACTGGACTCTCGCCCACCGTCAGACGCGCTGGCTGAAACATTGCTTAACGAGCAGCGCTTCCGCCGCCTGAATGCCCAACAGCCAGAAGTTGCAGAACAGCTGTGGAAAGACGCCGCAGCTGATCTACAAAAACGCTACGACTTCCTGGCCCAACTGGCAGGCAAAGCGGAAAAGAGCGGTACCGAATAATACGTTTTTCTCAGTATTAGCCCGGAACCAAAAAAAAAGCCCGAACAGTTGTTCGGGCTTGTCAATTTATTCGCTGGCTAATTAATAATTGCCATCAATATACCAACGAAAAATAAAACGTGACAATAAAGGCATATAACACGCGCAGAATAGCCCAACAAAATTCAATTGTATAATTTTTATTTTATATATATTTTCATTAACTCATTCATGTCAACTATCACTATTTCCGTAGAATTATTTGTTTAAGGTTTTACTTAAGGCGTAACAATTCATATTTATCTCTTTACGGAACTTCTCCTTTAGCATGCTTTTACTCCCTATATGGGTAGTCACAGGTTAATAAAAAAACTAAAGGATTATTTCAATGAACAGAAAAGTACTGGCTCTCGTAATTCCTGCCCTGCTGGCTGCAGGCGCTGCTCACGCTGCTGAAGTTTATAATAAAGACGGCAACAAATTAGATCTCTATGGAAAAGTAGACGGCCTGCATTATTTCTCTGATGATTCTTCTAAAGATGGCGATCAGACTTATATGCGTATGGGCTTCAAAGGTGAAACCCAGGTTAACGACATGATCACCGGTTATGGCCAGTGGGAATACAACGTACAAGCTAACAATACTGAATCTTCAGATAATCAGTCTTGGACCCGTCTTGCGTTTGCTGGACTGAAGTTTGGTGATTATGGTTCATTCGACTATGGTCGTAACTACGGCGTATTGTACGACGTAGAAGGCTGGACAGATATGCTGCCAGAATTCGGTGGCGACTCTTACACTCAGGCTGATAACTTCATGACTGGTCGTGCTAATGGCGTTGCTACTTACCGTAACACCGATTTCTTCGGTCTGGTTAACGGTCTGAACTTTGCCCTGCAGTATCAAGGTAACAATGAAGGTACTTCTAATGGTCAGGAAGGCACCAATAATGGTCGCGATGTTCGTCATGAAAACGGCGATGGCTACGGCATTTCCACCACCTATGACTTTGGTATGGGCTTCAGCGCTGGCGCGGCATACGCATCATCTGACCGTACGAATGACCAGGTCAGTGCTGGTAATGTGCCTGGTCAGTATGCGGGCGGTGACAAAGCTGACGCATGGACGGCTGGTCTGAAATACGATGCAAATAACATCTATCTGGCAACCATGTATTCTGAAACCCGTAACATGACTCCATTTGGAAGCACGGATAGTGTTAACGGCGGTGGCATTGCAAATAAAACTCAGAACTTTGAAGTTACTGCGCAGTACCAGTTCGACTTCGGTCTACGTCCGGAAGTGTCTTTCCTGATGTCTAAAGGTAAAGATCTGAACAATGTCGATGGCGACAAAGATCTGGTTAAATATGCTTCCGTAGGCGCTACCTACTACTTCAACAAAAACATGTCCACCTATGTTGATTACAAAATCAACCTGCTGGACGAAGACGACAGCTTCTACACTCGCAATGACATCTCTACTGATGACGTTGTAGCACTGGGTATGGTTTACCAGTTCTAATCCGTCAGCCCGCTGGCAACGGCGGGCTCTCTTTACGTTCTAATAATTCTGTTTTATCCAGATCAAAACATTATATCTGTTGCGTTAAAACACTTCTCTGATAGATGATATCTTGCATTAAGACCTGTAGTAGAGGATACCTGCAATGAATCATCATCCTGTAAAATCATCCCGTATTGCATCCGTCGGCTATGACGAATCCTCTTGCACGCTAGAAATTCGCTTTCACCAGTTGGCTACGCTGCAATATCAGCAGGTCCCTGCCCGTATCTTTCGTGATTTCCTGATCGTGGTCTCTAAAGGCCGATTTTACGATGGGGTAATAAAAGGCAAATTTCCTGAAATCAAAATAAAGTGATGCCAAAATGTGATCGTTGTCATTGTACATAAAGTGCCATTACGCGGTAAGCTTTACTTGGATACTTAAACAGGAGGTTTTATGAACAGAACGATTCTTGTACCCATCGATATTTCAGACTCAGAATTAACTCAACGCGTTATTGCCCATGTTGAAGCAGAAGCAAAGATTGACGATGCGCAGGTTCATTTTTTGACCGTCATTCCGTCCTTGCCTTATTACGCTTCCCTGGGACTGGCCTACTCGGCAGAGTTACCGGCCATGGACGATCTGAAAGCCGAAGCGAAATCTCAACTGGAAGAGATTATCAAGAAGTTCAATATCCCAACGGACCGAGTGCACGTTCATGTCGCAGAAGGTGCGCCGAAAGACAAGATTCTTGAGATCGCCAAAAAATTACCGGCCGATATGGTCATTATTGCCTCACACCGACCTGACATCACCACCTACCTGCTGGGCTCTAACGCCGCAGCCGTGGTGCGTCATGCGGAGTGTTCGGTACTGGTAGTCCGCTAAGCTGTCTGGCCCGCACATCGTTGCGGGCTTTTTGTTTCTACCTCTTTTACCCTTGATTCCTGTCCTAAATGTGCTGACATTTTTCCCGCTTATCCGTACCATACACGCCACAGTTTTTATATCAGACTTCTTTTGCCGGACGATCCGGCGTGATGCATACTCTTCTGATGCCACACTATGAATTGAGCCTCTATTAAATGTCGCAAAATCAAGATATTAGTAAGAAAGAACAATACAACCTGAACAAACTGCAAAAACGTCTGCGTCGTAACGTCGGCGAAGCCATTGCCGACTTCAATATGATCGAAGACGGCGATCGCATTATGGTGTGCCTTTCCGGCGGGAAAGACAGCTATACCATGCTGGAGATCCTGCGTAATTTGCAGCAAAGCGCCCCGATCAGTTTTTCCTTAGTTGCGGTTAACCTCGATCAGAAACAACCCGGCTTCCCGGAGCACATTCTGCCGGAGTATCTGGAACAGCTGGGCGTTGAGTACAAGATTGTCGAAGAAAACACTTACGGGATCGTCAAAGATAAAATCCCTGAAGGCAAAACGACCTGCTCACTCTGTTCTCGCCTGCGTCGCGGCATTCTGTACCGTACGGCAACCGAATTAGGAGCCACCAAGATTGCGCTCGGCCACCATCGCGACGACATCCTGCAAACGCTGTTTTTAAACATGTTCTACGGCGGGAAAATGAAAGGCATGCCACCGAAGCTGATGAGTGATGACGGTAAGCATATCGTGATCCGCCCACTGGCTTACTGCCGTGAGAAAGATATCGAGCGTTTCTCCGAGGCGAAAGGTTTCCCAATTATTCCGTGCAACCTGTGCGGCTCACAGCCTAACCTACAGCGCCAGGTCATTGCTGACATGCTGCGTGACTGGGACAAACGCTATCCAGGCCGCATTGAAACCATGTTCAGCGCAATGCAGAACGTTGTACCTTCACATCTGAGCGATATCAATCTGTTCGATTTTAAAGGCATTAAGCACGGTTCAGAGGTTGTGGACGGCGGTGATTTAGCGTTCGATCGTGAAGAGATCCCGCTGCAACCTGCGGGCTGGCAGCCAGAAGAAGATGATGCTCAACTGGATGAATTACGCCTGAACGTGGTGGAAGTGAAGTAAGCGTCTGTCAGGCCTACAACGTGCATAAGCGTCTGTAGGCCTGATAAGCGGAGCGTCATCAGGCGCCCCAACGGGCAGTTATTTCAATAACCGAACCCGGCAAGTCTTGCCTTTAATCTTACCGTTTTGCAATTGTTTCCACGCCTTGTGCGCTACAGTCTGGCGAACGGCGACATAAACGTGTGCCGGGTGAACGGCAATTTTGCCGATATCGGCGCCATCCAGGCCAATGTCGCCGGTCAGAGCCCCCAGAACATCGCCAGGACGCATTTTCGCTTTTTTACCGCCATCAATGCATAACGTCGCCATCTCTGCTTCCAGCGGCAGGACTGAGCCATTAGCTGGTGCAGTTAGCCAGTTCAGCTTCAGTTGCAGCATTTCAGAAAGAATGTTGGCACGCTGCGCTTCTTCCGGCGCACAGAAGCTAATCGCCAGACCGCTGTTGCCGGCACGCGCGGTACGTCCGATACGATGGACATGTACTTCCGGATCCCACGCCAGTTCGAAGTTAACTACCAGCTCAAGTGATTTGATATCCAGGCCACGTGCGGCCACATCGGTTGCGACCAGCACGCGCGCGCTACCGTTGGCAAAACGAACCAGCGTCTGATCGCGATCGCGCTGTTCCAGGTCGCCATGTAATGACAGTGCGCTTTGCCCTGCCGCATTCAGTGCATCGCAAACGGCCTGACAATCTTTTTTGGTGTTACAAAAAACCACGCACGATGCGGGTTGATGCTGGCTGAGTAGCTTTTGCAGCAGCGGAATTTTTCCGTGGCTGGAGGTTTCGAAAAACTGCTGTTCAATCGCCGGTAACGCATCGACCGTATCAATTTCAATCGTTAATGGATTTTGCTGTACCCGGCCACTGATAGCGGCAATGGCTTCCGGCCAGGTTGCGGAAAACAGCAAAGTCTGACGTGACGCAGGCGCAAAGCGAATGACATCATCAATCGCATCGCTAAAGCCCATATCCAGCATGCGGTCGGCTTCATCCATAACCAGCGTATTCAGGGCATCCAGAGAAACGGTGCCTTTTTGCAGGTGGTCAAGTAAACGACCCGGTGTGGCAACAATAATATGTGGTGCATGTTGCAGGGAGTCACGCTGTGCGCCAAAAGGTTGCCCACCGCACAGCGTTAAGATCTTGGTGTTTGGCAGGAAGCGCGCTAAACGACGCAGTTCACCCGCCACCTGGTCGGCAAGCTCGCGCGTTGGGCACAGCACCAGAGACTGCGTCTGAAACAGCGCGGCATCAATATGCTGTAATAGCCCAAGACCAAAAGCAGCCGTTTTGCCACTGCCGGTTTTAGCCTGCACGCGAACATCTTTACCCGCCAGGATTGCCGGTAACGCAGCAGCCTGAACAGGCGTCATTTCAAGATAGCCCAGCTCGTTAAGATTCTCGAGTTGAGCAGCAGGTAAAACATTCAGGGTTGAAAAAGCGGTCACAATTTAATCTCGCGGTAAAAACTCACATTCAGCAGGCGCGTATCCTCGCAGATCTGTGCCCGTGATGCGACAATTTAATCGGTTCTTCATCCGGCGGCGGATCCGGCATCGGCTGCGGACGAGGTATGGGATCGGGAATGGGAACCGGATCGGTCGGTAGCGAATCAGTGTGCGACGTTGCAATCAGACAGGTCATATACCCCTCCAGTCATTCAGGTTGACTCTTTTAGGGTAGACGCTGATTTCCTGCAGGCAAAAAAAAGCCGACTAATCTAAGTCGGCGTCGTACGAATCAATTGTGCTATGCAGTAATTCAAAAAAGGAAGTAAGACAATATGGAGCGCAACGCCCATCGCTTGACGTTGCATTCACCTGCGAGAGAGATATTGCCCCGAATAGGTAGATGGTTTATTGACTTCGCTCAAAAATCAGGACGTTTTCATGCGCAAAAGCCACTAAAAAACGTTGTTTTTACAACCATTTACTACGATGCAACCATAAAGTAACACCACCAATCAGGACCACTAACAGAATACAAAAGAGTGAGAAACCAAACTGCCAACCACCGCCGGGGATACCGCCGAGGTTGACGCCGAAAAGCCCAGTTAAAAATGTGCTGGGAAGAAAAACCATTGCCATCAATGACATTGTATACGTTCGGCGAGCAAGAGACTCCTGCATCACTTGCGCAATTTCATCCGCCATAATACCGGTCCGGGCAATACAGGCGTCTATTTCATCCAGCCCTCTCCCCAGCCTGTCAGCGATATCCTGCATCCGTCTCCGATGGTCGTCGGTCATCCAGGGTAAACGTTCACTCGCCAGACGCGCATAAACATCTCTCTGAGGAGCCATATAACGTCGCATTACAATCAACTGTTTGCGCAGCAATGCCAGGAAGCCGCGTGGGGGAATTTGTTGATCGAGCAAGTTATCTTCCAGATCGATAATTTTGTCGTGCAGTTGTTCGATAAATTCGCTGGCATGGTCGGTGAGCGCATCACAAACATCCACCAGCCAACTGCCACAATCAGCCGGTCCTGTCCCTTCCTGGAGATCGCTGACCACATCATCCAGTGCCAGCACTTTGCGCTGGCGGGTTGAGACAATCAGACGTTCATCCATATATAAGCGCATCGCCACAAGTTGGTCAGGACGCTCGTCGGTGCTGCCGTTAATGCAGCGCAGTGTAATCAGCGTACCTTCCCCGACTCTACTGACGCGTGGGCGTGTACTTTCGCCTGCCAGCGCATCACGCACATTGTTGGGAAGAAGAGGTGTTGTCGCCAACCATTGGGCACTTTCAGGATGAGTGTAATTAAGGTGTAGCCAGCAGGGATGCTGACTATCAATTACATCATTATCGCTCAGCGGTTTTACTCCACCTCGACCATCCAGCAGCCAGGCAAACACGGCATCCGGCACATTAACATCCGTTCCCTTAATGGCTTCCACAGCGCCTCCACAAACATTCAGCCTTTTTCGTTAGTCTAGCTGTCAGAATATGTTAAGCAATATCTCATTGTCCCATTGTGCTGAAATGATTCATAAAAATATCTGATAATACAAAAAGCGCCGACGAATGCGACGCTTGCTTCGAAATACCCGGTTAAGCCCGCTGCCATCTCGCTGACTCAAGAGCGTTACTTAAGCGAAATTTATGTGTTCGCGACTGGAGATCAATCACCTAGTTTTTCAGGATACCCGAGGAATCAGAAAGCTCATCAACCATAATGGCATTACTTTGGGTTACATTCTCCAGTTCGGCCAGTGCATGAGAAATTCTGATAATTCCTTTCTCCTGCTCCTGTGTAGTGGTTAATATCTCGCCCATCAGTTGGTTTAATTGACCGGCACCACCGACAATATCATGCATATTTTTTTCTGCTTCACGCACAATAGCTGCACCTTGCTGAACATTTTGATGGGTTTGCGCAATCAGCTGCTTAATATTCTTAGCAGCATCCGCGCTACGGTGTGCAAGCATTCTGACCTCACCGGCCACCACGGAAAAACCTTTGCCATGTTCACCGGCCCTCGCCGCTTCCACGGCAACATTCAATGCCAGAATATTTGTCTGGAATGCGATACCATCAATTAGCGTAATAATTTCCGTCATCTGCTGTGCACATTCGGTGATTGAACGCATATTTGTCGCAACCTGCACCATTAATTCGCCACCCTGAATGGCGCATTGCGTGGCAACTGTTGCCTGGACGCTGGCGATTTGCGTGTTGTCAGCATTATTTCGCGTATTAACGGCTATTTCATCCATATTAGCAGCCGTCTGCATCAATGCTCCAGATTGTTGTTCCGTTTTCACTGAAAGCTCGGCGCTGCGTTCCGCAAGCTGTTCAGAGAGCGCCATCGCCGTTTGTGAGGATGTTCTGATCTCATTAACGAGTGTTGAAATATTACTCGATAAACTATTGATGCCCGGTATTAGTCTACCCGCACAATTATTACCAAACTCTGGAATACTGATCGCCAGATTCCCAGACGTCACTTCCTCAATGCTCCTTTTTACCGTATTGATCGGCATGACCAGGTATTTCGTCATATACCACCATAAGCAAAATACAGAAATAAGGCTTACCACATTTGTACCAATTATAATTTCCGGCGTGGCCGAGAAAATTATCTCAACAATATTTAGAGCGACTGCCGAAATAAGCAGAAATAAAATAATAAAGGTTCTGACGCTAATATCATTTAACATTTTAGTCCTGTGCACTAAGAAATTATGTAGATATTATTTTTATAGCACCTGCAATGCAGAATGCCATTGCTCTGCGACGAAAGCTGAAATTTCAATGAGAGCCTGCAATCCTTTTACTTAAGGCAAGAAATCACACCTTGTATTCCTGTTAGTTCAGTGTTTTATTCCATCAAATGGCTGTGATGGCGCCAGTCATCAGGTTATTGTGATGACAAGCACATGGAGAGCATAAAACACACAGAACTATAAATTTGGTGAATGTTTATATAAGTAATGGCTCGTTATTTTCACTATCTTCCTGTTTCCTCTAATACCAGTGTAAAAACATAAGAACATTCCCGGTTTTATCATGTTAACTGGACAAAACCTGCTAGATTTATTACCACGGCTTTTTTTCGATAGGTAGTATGATGTTGAACGTGTCGTGGGACCCTGTATTGATTGGGATTTCCTTTGTTGTCGCGTTTATTGCCTCTTTTATTGCTCTCGATAGTGCGGGCAAAGTGGCAATCTCCAATCGACGTGAATCAACCTTCTGGCGCCTGTCTGGCGGGGCTACGCTAGGGATGGGTATTTGGTCAATGCATTTTATCGGTATGCTGGCCATGAAAATGAGTATGCCGATCAATTACCATTTTTCGCTCACGGCATTTTCTTTCTTTATTGCGCTCATTTCTGCAACTCTCGCCATTAATATCGCCATTTCCGGTAATACGCTTTCAACAAAACGATTAGTCGTAGCCACAGGAATATTAAGCGCAGGTGTCGTCACCATGCACTACGTTGGCATGTATGCCATCATTGAGCATGTTGCCATCCTATGGAGTCATTCGCTGATACTGCTCTCAGTGATGATTGCCATCGTTGCATCTGGTGTGGGTTTATGGCTGGCGTTTCATTTGCGCCAAAATACCCGTCGAGCCCTGTTCAATCGGCTTGTCGCCGCCCTTATTATGGCGCTGGCGATTGCCTCTATGCATTACACCGGGATGGGAGCGGCAACATTCACCCATTTTGGACACACTGTACACAATGGGCTCAGCACACTGGAACTCTCTGTCTGGGTCTGCGCCGTCACGCTGGTTATTTTGGGTATCATGCTGGTGGTGTCGATGGTGGATTCGCAACTGCGTACCTCCCGGCTGGCAGACAACTTACATCAACTTAACTGCCAGCTTGAGCATCAGGTCCACTTCGACGCACTGACCGGACTTGCCAATCGCACACATATAGATGCCTGCTTGCAGGCCTGTCTACAACATTCCAAACTGCATCAGCATCAATTTGCTCTGGTATTCATCGACCTCGATCGCTTCAAAGTCGTTAACGATACCTGGGGACATCACATCGGCGATCAGTTGCTGATCGCCAGTACGCAGCGAATCTACAGCTGCCTTGATGACACCATGACGCTGGCGAGGCTGGGGGGAGATGAGTTTATTCTTCTGGTTCCTGACTGTAATAAAGAGACTATCACCGCTCTGCTGACCCGGATTGCGGCTGCGATTGGCGATCCTTTCACGCTGTTTGGGTACACCATTCGGGTTTCGTTAAGTGCGGGAAGCAGTATTTATCCTGAACATGGTTCCACATTGCATGAGTTAAAAGTAAAGGCTGATATGGCGATGTATCATGTCAAACAGGCTGGCAGAAACGGTTGGGCTATTTATAGCCCGGAAATGGAAGCTATCGCCGATACACCGCCGACATTTTTACAGGAACTGTCACAAGCACTGGAACACGATCAATTTGAGCTTTGGTACCAACCCAAATACACCGCCGGAGATCATTCCCTGACCGGTTTTGAAGCGTTATTACGCTGGCATCACCCGGAACGCGGCATGCTGTTACCCGCAGAGTTTCTGCCTGCGCTGGAAGAAACAGGTCTTATCATTCCGGTCGGGAAATGGGTTATCCAGCAGGCATGCCAGCAGTTACATCAATGGAAGTTACAGGGCCATGCGGAATGGACCCTCGCCGTTAATCTTTCCCCTTCCCAGTTTGAACAACATGATATCGTTGATGTGGTTTGCAGCGCCCTTGCACAATATCAACTATCACCTGCATATCTCACGCTGGAACTGACTGAAAGTACAGCGCTTAAAAATTTAAAACGTAGCGCTGAAGTCTTGAATGCATTTTCAGCTTTAGGGCTCACCGTTTCTATTGATGATTTCGGTACCGGTTATTCAAATATATTGATGTTAAAGTCTCTTCCGACACGGGAATTAAAAATTGACAGAGTATTTGTTAAAGATATCAACGAGAACAGCAAAAATACAAAGATTGTGTCTACTATTATTGACATAGCCCACTCCATGAATATGCAAGTGGTGGCTGAAGGAATAGAGACCCAGGAGCAGGAAATACTCCTGACCCAGATGGGATGTGGCGTGCTGCAAGGTTTCTTGTTTGCAAAACCGTTGCCTGCGCATCAGATCCATGAATTGATTCCAACGGAAAGCAACATTAAGCAGCAGCGAATCGTACAGTCTTTATCTCCTCAACAATCGATAACATTATGAGACTGTAATATAAAAAACAGATGCCATTAAACGGGCAACACAGCAGATAAAGATAACGGGATTATCGATGAGCACAACCGAGCTGCATTCACTGGATTTATTAACCCTGCCGGTGTGGATTGTTTCGCCGCATACCGAAGAACTGGTGTTCGCAAATACCGTTGCGCGGGAACTGATGCAGGCCCCCTGCTTTTCTCTACTCCGCAAGGGTATATTTTCAACTCATGCCCAGAATGATTTAACCATGTATCTCAGCGATTTGAGAAATCATCACGACATTGTGGAAATCCTTACGGTTTGCCGCGAAGGTGAGGCCGTCGCAATGGCATGTCGCCTGTCCATCCGCTCTCTGCCGGAATCAGGTGACGTCATTCTTTTCGAAGGCATTGAAACACCGACTTCGCAAGGTCTGAAAGCGAGCCGTTCAGCGAATTATCAGCGAAAAAAACAGGGATTTTACGCGCGTTTTTTCCAGACCAACTCGGCACCAATGTTGCTTATCGATCCGTCCCGTGATGGGCTGATCGTCGATGCAAATCTCAGCGCGCTAAATTTTTATGGCTATAGCCATGATACGATGTGCCAGAAACATACATGGGAAATCAATACGCTGGGCCGTCATATACTCCCGGTGATGCATGAAATCGCCCATCTTCCCGGTGGCCATAAGCCTTTGCATTTTGTACATAAACTGGCAGACGGCACCTCCCGTCACGTACAAACCTACGCCGGTCCAATCGAAATCTACGGTAATAAGCTCATGTTGTGCATTATTCATGATATTACCGAGCAAAAGCGGCTGGAACAGGAGCTTGAGCGTGCGGCCCTGCGTGACGCCTTAACGGGATTGCTTAACCGCCGACATTTTTATCAGGTAACCGGGCCGGAACAGACCCACGCGATGTCACTGACACAGGATTACAGCCTGCTGTTGATCGACACCGATCGCTTTAAAAGCATTAACGATCTTTTTGGTCATTTAAAAGGTGATGAGGTACTTTGCGCTCTGGCACGCACACTGGAATCCTGTGCGAGAAAGGACGATCTGATTTTTCGCTGGGGAGGTGAAGAATTTGTGCTGCTGCTGCCGCGAACCTCGTTGGACACTGCCCTCAATCTCGCAGAAGTGATACGGGCGACGGTGGCCAAAGTGACTCTCCCTGGCCTTCCCCGCTTTACCGTCAGCATTGGCGTAGCTCGGCACGAAACAAATGAAAGCATCGATGAGTTATTCAAACGCGTTGACGACGCGTTGTACAAAGCCAAGAACGAAGGCAGGAACAGAGTGCTGGCCGCCTGATGTTTACGTCGTTCAGCGACTACGTTTAGCGTGACGCTCCCAGTTGTCTTGTTTTGCCTGTGCGGTTTTACGCAATGCCACATAACATGCCCCGCTGCCGCCGTGATGCGGCAGTGCGGCGCAGTATGCTTGCACATCGTCAAATTCCGTCAACCAGCGCGCCACGTAGCTGCGAACAATATTGGCATGGGAGTTATCGTCACGTCCCTTGCCGTGTATCACCAACACGTTACGCAACCCTTCCTGCTGCGCCTGCAGAATAAAGCTAAAGAGCATCTGGCGACATGTTTCAACAGGTTGGCGAATAAGATTGAGACTCGCCTGCTGCGGGTATTTTCCGTTTCGCAGCTTGTCGGTCACGCCGTTCTGTAAACCTTCGCGACGAAACTCGAGCGGCACATTCAACGGAACAATATCGAGAAATCCCGTCGAGAGAAAATTATCCAGTTGAAGCGTATCGACACGCGCCGGAGTGCGAAGATTGCGCATGGGCTGCCAGTGCACATCGGCATGGTTTTTCAGCGGTTGAACATCCCCCATTGCGTCAAGAAACAGCGATGCATCATCAAGGTTCATGTTTCATCCTCCAGCATATTGCGACGAGCATTATCATAACCGCGCACTATTATACCGACAACTATACCGGTAACGGTTTACGGTTATTTCCAATAATTAGCCGGATCCACCGCGCTGAACCGATCTACTCACGGCAAGTTGATATCCGTTTTTAGGGGTATAGCTGCGACGGTCACAGGCGTGATAATGTGTAGCCTCGCTTGAATGCTGTAATGAGAGAAACGGATGCTTAACTTACTGGAAGACACCATAGACACGCCGCTGGGCCCGCTGTGGGTTATTTGTGATGAGCAATTTCGCCTGCGCGCAGTGGAATGGGATCAGCACAGCGATCGCATGGAACAATTGCTTGATATTCATTACCGTACAGAAGGTTATCAGCGCATTACCGCCAACAATCCAGGTGGATTAAGCGACAAACTCTCTGAGTATTTTGCCGGAAACCTCAGCATCATTGACTCGCTGGAAACGGCAACCGCTGGGACACCTTTCCAGCGTGAAGTTTGGCAAGCATTACGCACTATCCCCTGCGGGCAGGTCATGCATTATGGTCAGTTGGCCGAACAGTTGGGACGCCCCGGCGCTGCAAGAGCCGTCGGCGCAGCTAATGGCTCCAATCCAGTAAGCATTGTGGTTCCCTGTCATCGCGTCATTGGACGTAACGGCACCATGACCGGATATGCCGGCGGCGTACAACGAAAAGAGTGGTTATTGCGCCACGAAGGTTATTTGCTACTCTAGATTCCAGGCAATTAATGCCTTATTCATCACACTTCCGCATAATGCGACCCCAAATTAAGTGTGGTTAATCAAGCAGATACAAACATTCGCTCCAGTTATGCCTGAATTATTCTCTATTGGGAGTAGCTCAGGCTTACGTGCTCACCAAAAAGATGTTAAAATTGACAAATATCAATTACGGCTTGAGCAGACCTATGATCCCGGAAAAGCGAATTATACGGCGCATTCAGTCTGGCGGTTGTGCTATCCATTGCCAGGATTGCAGCATCAGCCAGCTTTGCATCCCGTTCACACTTAACGAGCATGAGCTTGACCAGCTCGATAACATCATCGAGCGCAAAAAGCCTATCCAAAAAGGGCAGACGCTCTTTAAAGCAGGTGATGAGCTTAAATCACTCTACGCTATCCGCTCCGGAACGATAAAAAGCTATACCATTACCGAACAAGGCGATGAGCAAATTACCGGTTTCCATCTGGCGGGTGACCTGGTAGGTTTTGACGCCATTGGCAGCGGCCATCACCCGAGCTTTGCTCAGGCGTTGGAAACCTCAATGGTATGCGAAATTCCTTTCGAAACCCTTGATGACCTGTCCGGTAAGATGCCGAACCTGCGTCAGCAGATGATGCGTCTGATGAGTGGCGAAATCAAAGGCGATCAGGATATGATCCTGTTGCTGTCGAAGAAAAACGCTGAAGAGCGCCTGGCGGCCTTTATCTACAATCTGTCTCGTCGCTTCGCCCAGCGTGGGTTCTCGCCTCGTGAATTCCGCCTGACCATGACCCGTGGCGACATCGGTAACTACCTCGGTCTGACGGTTGAAACCATCAGCCGCCTGCTGGGTCGTTTCCAGAAAAGCGGCATGCTGGCGGTGAAAGGCAAATATATCACTATTGAGAACAGCGACGCGCTGGCAGTTCTTGCCGGCCACACGCGTAACGTTGCGTAATCTTTCCGCAAGCCTCTCAGTTATCCTTCTGTCAAATCGCTAAATTTTCCCGATTTATTGATCTGGCAGGAGGTTATTCCCTGTTTCAATCTTCATTATTGGGTTACTCTTTTAGTTACAAACTGCGATGACAGTTGTAAGGAGACCCTGTATGGCTATGTATAAAAATATGCTGGTCGTCATCGACCCTAACCAGGACGATCAACCAGCATTACGGCGAGCTGTTTATTTGCATCAACGGATTGGTGGCAAAATTAAAGCCTTTTTGCCGATCTATGACTTTTCCTATGAGATGACTACCCTGCTGTCGCCTGATGAGCGTACGGCAATGCGTCAGGGGGTCATCAGCCAGCGAACTGCATGGATACGTGAACAAGCGAAATACTACATCGAAGCAGGGATCCCTTTGGAGATTAAAGTGGTCTGGCATAACCGACCCTTTGAAGCCATCATCCAGGAAGTCATCAGTGCCAGGCATGATCTGGTCCTCAAGATGGCGCACCAACACGACCGCCTCGAAGCCGTAATATTTACGCCAACCGACTGGCATTTATTGCGTAAATGTCCAAGTCCGGTATGGATGGTGAAAGACCAGCCATGGCCTGAAGGGGGTAAAGCACTGGTTGCCGTAAACCTCGCCAGTGAAGAGGCTTATCACAACGCGCTCAATGAAAAACTGGTCAAGGAGACGCTACAGCTTGCAGAACAGGTTAACCATACCGAAGTACATCTGGTAGGCGCCTACCCTGTCACACCAATCAACATCGCGATTGAACTGCCTGAATTTGATCCCAGCGTTTATAACGACGCAATTCGTGGACAGCACCTGCTGGCCATGAAGGCGCTACGCCAGAAATTCAGTATTGATGAGAAAGTGACGCACGTTGAAAAAGGCTTACCTGAAGAGGTCATTCCTGATTTAGCCGAGCACTTGCAGGCGGGTATTGTGGTATTGGGGACCGTCGGACGTACCGGTATTTCTGCTGCGTTTCTTGGTAATACCGCGGAACAGGTTATCGATCATCTACGCTGTGACCTGCTGGTCATCAAGCCGGATGAATATCAGACACCAGTTGAACTGGACGACGACGAAGACGATTAACCACACAATGAAATGCCGGATGGCGATATCATCCGGCATTTTAAACGCCTAGTGTTGCTCCTCACCGCCGAGGAAATAGATACCAAGCGGGATAGCCAACAGAATCGTAAACACCATGCTGTAGACACAAATCATTGCCGATTGAATGGCGTACATTGAAGCGGTCCAGTCGGATAGCGGAATGTCATACTGTTCAATAACGCCACCGATCGTCGCTCGCGTCACGACCGACGCTGCGATAATAAACACTCCAAGCAGGCACAACAGAAACTTCCGTCCCTTCGCTGTTTTCAGCTTAGCCATGATCATAGTACTGTCCTTTTGCAGATGAAAACCTTGTTACTTTGCGCTAACAATACCATGACATCAACTGACTGTCTGCTACATAAACCGCATACAGGGTTGACGTCAGCGTTATTTCGCTGAAAATAGCGCTGATTGCATTATTTATCTCTCCTTTTGATTAATGATCTGACCTCCTTAACTGGGTAAAATATCTGGGGATTAGGATGTCAGATGATATTTAGCTAACACGGAGTTGCCAGGAAGAATCATGATCGCTGAACTGTTTATGAATAATGCGTTTAATTTGACGGTAATTCTTAGCTGCTGTGCCGCGCTGGTCCTGATGAGCGTCTGGTATCATCGTGGAGAGCGTCGCTGCAAAGGATTCATATTTCATGCCGCACAATTTTTTGTTTATGCCATTATCATTGGGACGTTTGGCAGCATTGCTAATAACGTTATCGAAAGTTACAGCCTGAAATTTATCTCCCCCAGCGTGGTCGACTTTATCTGCACCTCGTTGATTGCGTTGATCCTGACCATCAAACTTTTTCTGGTGATTAATCAGTTTGAAAAGACGCAGATTAATAAAGGCAGAGATATCACCAGCGCGAGGATCCTGTCGCGTATCATCAAGATTACCATCGTGGTTGCCATCATTTTACTGTATGGCGAACACTTCGGTATGAGCTTATCCGGCCTGTTAACCTTTGGCGGTATTGGTGGTATCGCAGTGGGTATGGCGGGGAAAGATATTCTGAGCAACTTTTTCTCAGGCATTATGCTCTATTTCGACAGACCGTTTAGCATAGGCGATTGGATCCGCTCCCCGGACCGCAATATTGAAGGCACGGTGGCAGAAATTGGCTGGCGAATGACTAAAATAAACACCTTCGACCATCGTCCACTGTATGTGCCAAACTCGATTTTCTCCTCCATCAGCGTAGAAAACCCAGGGCGCATGACCAACCGGCGAATTAAAACGGTGATCGGGTTACGATATGAGGATGCCGATAAAGTCGGTGCCGTTGTCGAGTCGGTTAGAGAAATGCTGCAAAGCCATCCAGGAATAGACCAGAAACAAACTCTGTTGGTCTATTTTAATGAATTTGCCGATTCATCGTTGAATATCATGGTGTATTGCTTCACGAAAACCACCGTCTGGAAGGAATGGCTCGCGGTACAGCAAGACGTTTATTTAAAGATTATCACGATAGTCCAGGCAAACGGCGCCGACTTTGCGTTCCCCAGCCAGACGCTGTATATGGATAATCCTGAAACATCGCCATCGACACACTAACAAAAGAAAAGACGCGGAAATCCGCGTCTTTTTTGTACTTATTTCAATGAGGTAATATCAATTACAAAGCGGTATTTCACATCGCTTTTCAACATCCGCTGCCAGGCACGATTAATATCCTGAATATCGATCACCTCGACATCGGCGGTAATACCATGCTGACCGCAAAAATCCATCATCTCCTGCGTTTCGGCAATACCGCCGATAACTGAACCCGCCACAGACCTACGCCCAAGGATCAGGGGAACCGTATTCAGCAACGGATCCAACGCACCAAGATAACCAACCAACACCAGCGTACCGCTTAGCGCCAGGGTTGGGATATAAGGGTTCAGGTCATGAACGTAGGGCACAGTATCGATAATCAGATCAAACTGATTCGCTGTCGCTTTCATCTGTTCACTGTCAGTGGAAAGCACAACGTGACTGGCCCCCAAACGTCTGGCATCAGCTTCTTTGCCCAGTGAACGTGTAAACAGCGTAACTTCCGCGCCCAGCGCATTTGCAAGTTTTATTGCCATATGCCCGAGTCCACCCAGACCGACAACCGCGACTTTACTGCCCTCGCCTACCTGCCAGTGGCGCAGAGGCGACCATGTTGTGATCCCGGCGCAAAGCAGCGGCGCCGCACCGCGTAAATCGATCCCTTCAGGGACCTTCACCACAAACTTTTCGGTAACGACAATTTTGTCAGAATAGCCGCCGAAAGTGGGCAGACCGTCATGACGGTCGATATCGTTATACGTTAGCGTGTTACCTTCTTCGCAATACTGCTCTAGCCCCTGCTCGCAGGCGCTACAGTGTTGGCACGAATCAACCATGCAGCCGACCCCTGCGAGATCGCCCACTTTGAATTTTGTTACCGACTTACCAACATGCACCACGCGGCCAATGATCTCATGCCCTGGTACCATCGGATATTTAGCACCGCCCCAATCGTTGTAGGCGTTGTGAATATCCGAGTGGCATACACCGCTGTATAAAATATCGATAACCACATCATCTTCACGCGGATCGCGACGAACAAAATTATAGGGGACTAAATCTTCTTTCACCGCCAGAGCAGCATAACCCTTCACATTCATGACCATTGAGATCTCCTCAGGGATTAGGTGTTACCAGAACCAGCATAGTTCAGGGCAGCAGGTTGTACTCAGCATCGCTAACCGGTTCCAGCCATTCGTTCGACGCGCCAGGGGCCGGGATTTCCACGGCGATATGAGCAAACCAACTATCACGCGCAGCACCGTGCCAGTGTTTCATTCCCGCCGGAATGTGCACGACATCACCGGTTTTCAGCTCACGTGCCGGTTTATTCCACTCCTGATACCAACCTCTGCCACCGGTCACCAGCAATATCTGTCCGCCCTCATGATGAACATGCCAGAAGTTACGACAACCCGGTTCAAATGCGACATTGCCAATTACCACACCTTCCATGGAGAGCATGGTCAGATAGCTGTCGCCAGTGAAATACTTCGCATACGCTTCATTTTTCTCTCCACGCGGAAAGACGCTGTTACCATCAAATTGTTCGTTCATAGTCACTCCAGTATGGATAATGTCCGCGGAGTTCATGCCAGACATTCATCAAGAACCGTACGGGCATTTTCCCCAATCCCGGCTCCACAGTGCTGTTCGAGTATCGTAATAAACTCACTGAGTTGCTCAGGGAGGATCCCGATGTTAAGGCATATTGCAAAATGGCTTTTCAACTGGCTGTTAACGCCGCCCAGAACGGCCAGCGCCGAAACGGTCGCCCATTCACGGTCCTGCCAGTCAAGTACATCTCGCTGAAAAATATCGCCAAACAGATGTGCTTTAAGCCAGACATCAATAGCGGGTGCAAAGTCAAACAGCGGACCGCTTACAGGCTGTCCAACCAGTTGCGTCTGGGTTAGGCTCCCAGCCTGAACACTGTTCCAGTCTGCAGGTGGCGGCGTGGCCGTTCTACCTTCGTCGTCTGAAAGCCCTTTCTCGCTTCGACTTTTCACCACCGACATAAAGCAGGACAGACCGTTCAGGCTGCGAGGGAAACCGCAGTATGCGTAGAGCTGTAGCAGGATCTCTTTTACTTCACTGAGCGTGAGTCCCGCATCCAGTCCGGCGTTGAGCGCGACGTCCAGCTTTTCCATCTGTCCTGTGGCAGTGAATGCCACAATGGGGATGATTGCCTGTTGTCTGGCATCCAGTTGGTATTGCATATTCGACTCTCCAAAACGGTGGCAACATTGCACCACCGGGGGCTGAAAACAGTAAAATTATAGAGACTCGACGTGTCGGTGATTAGAGAGGAAAAGAAGGACAAACTTATGAGCTGTGCTCATCAATAATCAGTAGCAGGTACTCTTTATTTGCAGGTAGCTGATTGAAGACTTACGCCACAATCTCGATTAAATTGCCGTCAGGATCTTTTATCACCGCTTCGTAATAACCATCGCCAGTAGTACGCGGACCTGAGACTAATATCCCCTGTTCCTGCGCTTGCATTGCAATGACATCAACATTTTCATTGCCGCCAACAGAAATGGCGAGGTGTACCCATCCGCAACGATTATTGTCAGGTTGCTGCCCGATAAGACCCGGTTTGGTCATTAACTCAATCGCAATTTCCTCGCCAATTTTGACAAAATAAGATTCAAACCCAGGATTGGTTTTACTGCGGTATTTCTCGTTGATCTTGCCGTCAAAAAACGATATCCAGAAGCGAGCTTGCTGCTCGAGATCCTGTGTCCATAACGCCATATGCGCAATCTTCATAGCGAACCTCTTCCCATTGTATCCAGAATAGTACGGCCCCCTGTAAGGGATGTTGACATCGTTAATCATAATGCACGATCATGCACTCTATTGCTCGATGTTTATTTCACCTGGAGTATCTATGCTCGATTACGCCGCATTCCCGGAACAGCGTCAGGCGCTTATCTTTCAGATCCTGCAAGAAAACGGCAGGGTCATTTGTTCTGAACTCGCTAACCGATTAGGCGTTTCTGAACACACAATTCGTCGTGATTTGCATGAATTGAGCAAAGATGGCGTGTGTAAAAAAGTTTATGGTGGCGCGGTCATTACACTCCCTGAATCCGAAGACATCGACGTGCGCAAGAGTATTAATGTAGCCAAAAAGAGCAACATCGCGCAGAGATGTGCCAGGCTGGTCAAATCTGGAAGCTGTATTTTTATCGACACGGGTAGCACCAATCTGGCAATGGCAGAAGCTCTGCCCGCCGAACTGGCGTTAACCGTGGTGACAAATTCGCCGGAGATTGCCGCCGTTTTGCTAAAAAAACCGCTGTTTGAAGTCATTATGCTGGGTGGCGTGGTGCAGAGATCTTCAGGTGGGTGCGTGGGAGCTTCCGCCATCGCACAAGTGCAGGACATTTTATTCGATCAGGGATTTATTGGCGGCTGCGCGATGTCGCCTGAATCCGGCTTAACGGGATTTGATTATGCGGATTGTGAGTTCAAAAAAGCGGTGATAAAACAATGTAATGAAACCATCGTCGCGCTAACGGCTGAAAAAATCCCAGCCGTCGCCCGATATGTCGTGACCGAAAGCAGCAATATCGATGTGATTGTTGTAGAGGACAACATCAGCAAAGAGTACGCCACAGCGTTCCAGGCACATGACATTCGAATTTATACCGTCTAACCGCGGTAGGCTCGCTGAAAATTTACTGTGCTAAACGTCGCTCCTGGCGTCAGCGCGGTGATCGCTGACAGATAATCCAGACGGATTTTTTGCTGATTTTCAGATTGCTCCACTACCAGAAATTCTTCTTTTTCCACTGTGGTACACGTCGTCAGCGCTTTAGCATCAAAACATGTGCCATCTGTTAGTTCAATGTGCAACCAATAGTGGTACATGCAGGCGATTTCCAGATAATCATGAAGATCGCAATCTATCGGGTGATACTCTTCGGTCGTTTTCATCACGCTATCTTCCCCAACGTCTTGTATATTCGGGAAATCGCCAACGCAACTTCCCGAACTTTCCAGCTATTTCAACGCTTCAATGGGAGCGCCGAAATTAATATGCAGCACATTGCCGTCAATCACCAGCGCCGGAACAGATTTCACGCCAGCCACTTCAGCCTCAGCAACCCGATCAGGTTGCTCTCCCAGATGAACCACATCGATTTCAACATCCGCAGACAAATGCTGCAGAAGTGTCTGTTCTGCGGAAACACAAACCGGGCAACCTGCATGATAGAAACGAGCTTTAGTCATGATACATCTCCTTTGAATTATAGTATCGATTCGACACTATAATTCATGCTACGCTGCTTTTATCCTTTGTCAATATAGTTTTTAATCGATACTATATGCCGAGGAGGATTTGTTATGCCCGACATGTCACTTTTCGACGTACTTGACCGGCTGTCCAGCCTGACAAGGATGTGGTTTCGCCAGCACCCTTTACTGGCGGATCTCCAGCCAGTACAACTTAGCGCGTTAATGTATCTGGCCCGTTGCAACCGTTATTCCAATACGCCGCTTGGCGTGACAGACTACCTTGGTCTCACCAAAGGTACCGTGTCACAATCGCTGAAGCTTTTGGAAAACAAAGGGTTGATTGTTCGCAAGCCGGATGACCGTGATAAACGTAGCGTCCATCTACACTTAAGTGAGTCGGCCAATACCTTACTTGAAGCCCTGCTGCCCCCCACGTTTTTAGTGGAGGGTGAATCGGCAATGGGTGAACGGGCGATCGTGCTCAGAGAGCTGCTGTTAGAACTGTTACGCGGGATCCAGAGGACCAACAATGTGCCTGGCTTTGGTCTTTGCCATAGCTGTCGGTTCCACCAAAAAATTGATGGTCAGGGATTTTGTAATCTGACGAAAGAGAGATTGAGTGAAGAAGATTCATTGCTGATTTGCCGGGAGCATCAGCCGCCGGAAACATAAAATGGCTGATGCAAAATCACACCAGCCATTATCTCTGTTAGTGCTTAACGATATACATTGTGCGGCTATAGGCCACATCTTCAGGGTTAGTAATCGGATACCCTTTCAGCCACGGTTTAATTAAACGCCCGTTGGTATACTGATAAATCGGCGCAATAGGTGCCTGTTCCATCAGAATTTTCTCCGCGGCGTTATAATCGGCATTGCGCGCTTTCTCTGTATTCTCCAGAGTTGCCTGGGTCAACACTTTGTCGTACGCCGGATCATTAAAGCGGGAGATATTGCCCGTATGAGTCGATGTTAATAGCGACAAGAACGTAGAAGGCTCATTGTAGTCACCCACCCATGAGGCGCGGATCACATCAAAATTACCGGTATTACGGCTGTCGATATACGTTTTCCATTCCTGGTTCTGCAGTTTTACGTCAACACCGAGGTTCTTCTTCCACATAGAAGCCACTGCGATAGCAATCTTCTGATGATTTTCTGAGGTGTTGTACAGCAGCGTCAGTTTAAGCGGTTTCTGCGGGCCATAGCCCGCCGCGCGCAGCAGCGTTTTCGCCTGCGCGTTCAGCTCTTCCTGACTCATTTGCTCAAACGGTGAAGGTTCCGGCACAAATCCTGCCGTTACATCCGGCGTAAAATGCCATGCTGGTTTCTCACCGGTACCCAAAACTTTCTCCGCCATCAGACGACGATCGATAGTCATGCTGAGCGCCAGGCGCACGCGTGAGTCGGCAGTCGGTCCCTTCTGGGTATTGAAGGCATAATAATAAGTACCAAGCTGCGGCGGGGTGTAAACCTGACCCGGGATATCCTTCAACAGTTTCTGGTACATATTTTTCGGGAAGGACTCGGTAATATCAATATCACCAGCAAGATAGCGCTTGGTCGCAGCTGATTCCTGGTTGATCGGCAGGAAGGTGACTTTTTGCAGCACTGTTTTGGCGTTGTCCCAATAATGCGTGTTCGGCACCACTTCCAGTTTTTCGTTTACGACGCGATCTTTGAGCACATAGGCGCCGTTACCAATCAGATTGCCTGGTTTGGTCCACTCTTTGCCGCTCTCAACGTTGGCTTTTTGTACCGGATAGAATGCAAAACTCGCCGTCAGATTGGCAAACCAGGGCAGCGGTTTATCCAGTTGAACTTTCAAGGTCCGTGCATCGACAGCACTAACGCCAAGTTTATCGGGTGTGGCTTTGCCATCGATAATAGCCTGAGCATTATTAATACCCGCCAGCGCAGCAAACCAGGCAAACGGCGACAGCGTTTTTGGATCAACCAGACGCTGCCAGCTATAGACAAAATCCTGCGCCGTTACTGGCGTACCATCCGCCCATCGCGCATTGTCGCGCAGCGTAAACGTCCAGATGCGGTTATCGTTACTCTTCCACTGGGTAGCGACGCCAGGCACGATCTCACCCTTCTCATTCTGGTTGACCAGCCCTTCAAATAGATCACGAATCACCTGTATTTCAGGCAGCCCAACGGCTTTTGCCGGATCAAGCGACGCCGGTTCGTCTTTTATATGACGCACCAGTTCTTGTTTCTCTGCCAGTACCGTTCCGCTGGGAACATCAGCAGCCCAGGATAAAGAAATGCTGCTAACCAACAACGCACAACAGGTTACTGAAACAGAATGCTGCATAAGGTACCCTCAATTCCGGCTACTAAGTGAATGTGTAATTATTTGTATCGCCAGCAGGAAATGCAATTAACTTCCGACAAGAAAGTGATATTACACCTGAAAAGATAAGTGTGTGAAAACGATTTGATTATCCATACATTTTGCACAACACTGCGAGTAACAATCCAAGCATTCAGAGATGACTATGACCGTTACCCGTCCCCGTGCCGAGCGCGGCGCATTCCCACCTGGAACCGAACATTACGGACGCTCCTTGTTAGGCGCACCGCTAATCTGGTTTCCTGCACTGGCAGCCGATCGTGAAAGCGGCCTGATACTGGCGGGAACGCACGGCGACGAAAACTCCTCGGTCGTTACCCTTTCCTGCGCATTGCGTACGCTTAACCCTTCCCTGCGTCGCCACCATGTGGTGCTGGCCGTAAACCCTGACGGTTGCCAGCTTGGGCTGCGCGCAAATGCGAACGGCGTCGATCTGAACCGTAATTTTCCCGCCGCAAACTGGAGAGCGGGCGAAACGGTGTATCGCTGGAACAGTAGTGCAGAAGAGCGTGATGTGGTGTTGTTGACCGGCGAAAGTCCGGGTTCGGAACCAGAAACCCAGGCGTTGTGTCAGCTTATTCACCGAATTCATCCCGCCTGGGTAGTCTCTTTCCACGATCCACTGGCCTGTATTGAAGATCCCAGAAGCAGCGAGCTGGGCTCGTGGCTGGCACAGTCGTTTGAATTGCCTCTGGTCACCAGCGTAGGTTATGAAACGCCCGGCTCTTTTGGGAGCTGGTGCGCAGATCTGAATTTACACTGCATAACCGCCGAATTTCCGCCCATTTCATCGGATGAAGCGAGCGAAAAATACCTGCTGGCCATGTCCAATCTGCTGCGCTGGCACCCTAGAGATGGAGCTGCCCGGTCGTAAAATGCAGGGCTGGCTCCGCATCGCTGGCCAGCCAGGTCGGGCCATCAAGATCGGCAAAGTTAACCTGCGGCGTAAGCGGCAACGCCGCACCGATCGCCCGGGAGGTACACAGCATGCAGCCCAGCATCAGCGCAAATCCCTGCTCGCGGGCTTCCGTTGCCAGCGCCAGTGCTTCCGTCAGACCGCCTGTTTTGTCCAGTTTGATATTGACCATTTCATAGCGTCCGTGCAGCGCTTTCAGGCTACTGCGAGTGTGGCAACTTTCATCTGCGCAGATGGGCAGCGGATGCACAAAATTCTCCAGCGCGGCATCATCCTGAGCCGGCAGCGGCTGCTCCAGCATCGCCACCCCTAAATCAGCCAACAGCTGACAGCGTGCCGCAAGGCCTTCTGCCCGCCAGGATTCGTTGGCGTCGACAATAATCGTGGCGTCAGGAACAGCCGCACGAATGGCAACCATCCGCTCACTAATCAAGCGAGCATCCAGTTTAACTTTCAGCAGTCTCGCACCATTTCCCCACAGCGCAGCCGCGCTCGCGGCCATTTGTTCCGGCGAGCCAATCACCACGGTTTGCGCCGTCGTCACCACTTCCGCCAGTTCACTTCCCACCAATTCTGCCAGCGACGTCTGCTGTTGACGCGCACTCAGATCCCACAACGCACAATCTACGGCATTTCGCGCAGCCCCTGCTGGCAGCAGCTTTTGCAGCTCTTCACGCGTTAGTCCGTTTTCCAGTTGTGGCGCAATGCTCATAATTTGCGCCAGGACAGAGGCATCGCTTTCACCGTAGCGCGGGTACGGTGTGCACTCGCCAATACCTGTGACGCCATTTTCTGTCAATTCGACGACAACCACATGCGCTTCGGTCCTGCTCCCACGGGCGATGACAAAGGGAGTGTGCAGCGGCCAGGCTTCCTCATATACCTTAACTGTTCTCATTTGTTTTCCTTAATGCAGTCCCTGAAGCGGATATCCGCAAATAGCGTTTGCCGTGTTAACTGTTGATGGCATAAACTAGCCTCGACGTTAACTATATGTAAACAGGAAGATAACCATGTCACAAACCGTTCATTTCCAGGGCAACCCGGTTGCAGTTGCCGGCTCCATTCCTCAGGCTGGAAGCAAAGCTCAGGCTTTTACCCTTGTGGCTAAAGACCTGTCTGACGTTACGCTGGGCCAGTTTGCAGGCAAGCGCAAAGTGCTGAATATTTTCCCAAGCATCGATACTGGCGTTTGCGCGGCATCGGTACGTAAGTTTAACCAACTGGCGACAGAAATCGACAATACCGTCGTACTGTGTATTTCGGCCGACCTGCCATTCGCCCACTCTCGTTTTTGCGGCGCGGAAGGTCTGAGCAACGTTATCACGCTGTCCACCCTGCGCAACGCAGAATTCCTGAAAAACTACGGTGTTGAAATCGCTGAAGGCCCGCTGAAAGGTCTGGCCGCACGTGCCGTAGTTGTTATCGATGAAAATGACAACGTCGTCTTCAGCCAACTGGTCAATGAAATCACCAACGAACCAGACTACACAGCGGCGCTGGACGTACTGAAAGCGTAAGCTGCGTTTGCATACAAAAATGCCTCCACATGGAGGCATTTTCATTTACGGCATTACTCTTCGCTTTTTTTCTGTTGGCTCAGGCCGTACTCGCGCAATTTATTGGCAATCGCGGTATGCGAAACGCCGAGGCGTTTGGCCAGCTTGCGCGTGCTGGGATAATTCATATACAGCTGCGTCAGCACGGAGCGTTCAAAGCGGCTGGTAATTTCATCCAGCGACCCTTCCATTACCTCTTCTCCGACCGCAACCGTTGCCGCATCATAATCCGGCAGCAAAATATCCTGTGGCCGCAGTTCATAGCCTTCAAGCTGGGTCAGCGCCCGGTAGATAGCATTTTTAAGCTGACGCACGTTGCCCGGCCAACCGTAACGGGTTAACACCGTGCTGAGATCGGCGGACAGCTTCGGACGCGGCACGCCCTGCTCATCGGCAAAACGCGCCACGAACAGTTCGGTGAGCGGCATAATATCTTGTGGGCAATCGCGCAGCGGCGGCAGGTTTAACGTCAGTACATTCAGACGATAATAGAGGTCTTCACGGAAAAGTCCTTTCTGCACCAGCTCCACAAGGTTCTTTTGCGTGGCGCAAATCACACGGACATCAACATGAACTTCGTGATCTTCTCCCACGCGACGGAACGTACCGTCATTGAGAAAACGCAGCAATTTGGTCTGCATACGCGGCGACATTTCGCCAATTTCATCTAACAGAACCGAACCGCCATTCGCCTGCTCAAAGAACCCTTTTTTACCTTCCGGCGCATGGCCAAACAGCTCGCTTTCAACCGCATCTTCAGGGATTGACGCACAGTTCAGCGCCAGATACGGTTTCGACGCACGCGGGCTTGCCAGATGGCAGGCATGAGCAAAGAGATCTTTGCCGGTGCCGGTATTACCAGTAATCAGTAGCGGCGCGCTCAGCGTCGCCAGCTTGCGCGCTTGCTCTACGACGTGTTTCATTTTGGTGCTGACGGCAATAATCTGGCTAAACGCACTGAGATCCTGCGTTGTCATATTTTGCAGCTGACGTCCCATTCGGATGGTGGAGCGCAACATCACCACCGCGCCGGTCAACATCTGCTCCTGATTTTCACCCTGCAAATGGACGGGCGTAATTTCCATCAGGAAATTCTGCCCGTTAATCACGACATGTTCGCTATGGGAATCCTGCGGATTGCTTTCCAGCCAGCGCTGGAAGTTAAACCCATTGATTAACTGGGCTGCGGTATGGTTGCGCATCCGCTCCTGGGTGTGCGCAAAAAGTTGACAGCTCGCAGGGTTCGCCATCTCAACTTTGCTTTTCATATCAAGAGAAAGGACCGGCTCTGGCAACGCTTCAAGCAGCGCACTTAGTGCCAGATGTTCACGTTCGGAAGGCATCCATGGCACGGTACGCACATCCGTAACCCCTGAAATACGGCGAATTTCAGCCATCAGGCTGCTGAAGTTGGTGAACTCCAGCTCCGCAAAATTAAGGTAAATCCGCCCGATGGGGTCAATTTCGATGCCGCGTAAATCAATGCTTCTCAGCACCAGTAAATCGAGCAATTCGCGGGTCAGACCAAGACGGTCTTCACAAAAGACTTCCAAACGCATAGGAACCTTCATCAGGACAAGGGATTATGTAGTAAATGATAAGACAGTATTTGGTTCGCAGGAAGAACTCTGTCAACAAATATTGACAGCGCGCTGGAAAATTGGGCGCCGGGGCGTAAAGTTATACGATCGGCGCCTGTTTTTTAGCTAACTTTCGCGCGGAGATTTGTTTTTTTGTAAGGTCTCTTTCACCTGACCAATCAGTTGACGGCGAAAATCGCCCAGTCGTGGCTTATCATCATCGATCCACGGCAGCGGTCGGCAAAGTTCCATAGCTTTAATGCCCAGACGCGCCGTTAACAACCCCGCGCCAATGCCCTGTGCGGCACGCGTTGATAAGCGGGCGGCTAAATCCTGCGACATCCAGTCCATCCCTACTTCCCGCACCAGCTCACTGGCCCCGGCAAAAGCGATATTCAGCAGCACCAGGCGGAACAGACGCAGACGGCTGTAATAACCAAGTTCAATGCCATACAGCGATGCAATGCGATTAATCAGCCGTAGATTTCGCCAGGCGATAAACGCCATATCCACCAGCGCCAATGGGCTGACGGCAATCATCAGCGTGGACTCTGCCGCAGAACGGCTAATCTCACGCCGGGCTTGCGCATCCAGTACCGGCTGCACAAGATGGGCATACAGACTGACCACCTCGCGATCGTTCTGCGTTTCATGAATTGAGGCATACCAACGCTGCAATGCTGGATGCGACTGATCGATACCCGCCTGCTGCGCCAGTTTTTCACAAAATGCACGACCTTTTCCGGTTCCATGGCTGTGGAGCAAGTCTCGCGCTTCATCACGTTCGTGCGCGCGCTGACGCAATCGCCACAATCTGCGCCACTCGGTCGCCACCGATCCGACACCTGCGCCGATAATCAATGCGCCTGCGGCACATCCTCCCAGCGCGACCCAGTCCTGAGTCTGCCAGGCGTTCATGGTCCACTGCACACCCTGAGCAACAACGCTCACGCCAAACAGCGCCAGCCCGCCCATCACCATCTTGCGCCACAGACTGCGTTTGGGGCGTAAGGCCGCATCAATGACGGCCTCCGCCTGACCTTCGTCTTCCAGGGGTTCATCCACTTTCGCCGGAGAAAAAGTCTGCGCCTCCGTTTCGTTGAACATTTGTTGTGCTTTAAACGCCGTGTTTTGTTCCACGTCCAGCGGACCTGAGAAATCGATACGCGGTTTTAACGGCTCGCTCATCGCAATTTATCTCCTATTAAAAACTCCAGCGCGGCATCGAGGCGGATATGTGGTAAGGGTTTATCGACATCCATAACCTGCGGGCGAAACGCCTCAAACTGAAAGCCCTGGCTGTCCCAAAATGCCTGCCCAGGTAAACGCGCGGGCACTTCCCCCGGATAGACTGTCAGCGGTTCGCCATCGCTCAGACGATTACCACGCAACGCCGGGATCTTTTCACCTTTCACATCGATCAAGCCGCTGGTGGTTGCCTGCACAGATGCCAGCCCCAGACAATCCATGCTGATACCTTCGAACGCAGCGTTTTGCCATGCGTCCTGGATCAGCTGCTGCAATAACGACACCATATTGGCGTGCTGATCCACCGTGACGTGGTCGGCTTTGGTGGCGGCAAACAGCAGCTTGTCGATCACTGGAGAAAATAGCCGACGAAACAGCGTACGCTGCCCATAATGGAAGCTTTGCATCAACTGAGTAAGCGCCAGGCGCATGTCGTTGAACGCCTGTGGCCCGCTGTTGAGCGGCTGCAGGCAATCGACCAGCACAATCTGGCGGTCAAAGCGCAGGAAGTGATTCTTATAAAACCCTTTGACGACCTTTTCGCAGTAATAATTGAATCTTTCGCGCAACATGCCCGCGTTGGTGTGTTTGTCAGCCTGCGCCAGCTTTGATTCCCCCCAGGCATCGACATCCGGCCACGGGAAGAATTGCAGCGCAGGCGCGCCCGCCATATCCCCGGGCAGGACAAAACGGCCCGGTTGAATAAAATGTAGGCCCTGCTGTTTACACTGATGCAGATACTCCGTCCAGGCGGCAGCAATTTCCGCCAGACGGTTTTCATCAGCAGGCGCCAACGGATCCAGCCCCTGGCATAACTGCCGCCATTTTGCCGACCATTCGCCCCGCAGCCCCTGCAATAATCCGGTCATTTGCCGCGACCAGCTCAGATAATCCTGGGCAAGCATCGGTAAATCGAGCAGCCACTCCCCCGGATAATCGACGATCTCCAGGTACAGCGTGGAGGTGTCTTTAAAGTGGCGCAGTAAAGAGTCATTGGATTTATAGCGTAGCGCCAGACGTATTTCACTCACGCCGCGCGTAGGGGTCGGCCAGGTCGGCGGAGAGCCGTACAGCTGAGCCAGTCCCTCATTATAGGTAAAGCGCGGAATGCCAAAATCGCGTTGAGGAACCCGTTTCACGCCGAGCAAACGCTCTTCGCGCACGCAGCTGAGCAACGGCAGACGTGCACCGGCATGAATATTGAGTAACTGATTTACCATCGCGGTGATAAACGCCGTCTTACCGCTGCGGCTAAGTCCGGTAACAGCCAGGCGTAAATGCCGGTCTACCCCGCGATTAACCAGCGAATTGAGTTCATTTTTAAGTCGCTTCATCGCCATCCCGTTTTGCTGAAGGAACCGAAGAAATTATAACAAACAGGAAGTAAAGATAGGGGTCAATTCTTACTTATCAACTACCTGGGCGGTTCCTGGCGGCATTATTCTTACCGCCAAGAGCAGAAGAACTGCGTACGGCTTATTTATTCTCTACTTTAGGAAGCGAGATCTGGTTGATGCCACCTTCATTCGTCACCTGCGTATAGCCCATTTCAGTCAACATATCCTTCGCTTGTCCCGATTGACGCCCGGAGTTGCAGTACAGCTTCACAGTGTCGTTCTTATCAGGAACTTCAGCTGCAATACGTGCCTTCATCTCTTTTAACGGAATATTGACGGCCCCCTGAATATGCTGCTGTTGATACTGTTCAGGAATGCGAACATCGATCCAATGTTCCGCAGCATAAACCGGCATGCCGATGACCAGAGCCAACGCTAATACACCTTTTTTCAACATAATATCTTCCTGACTGATAGTTGGATTTACCTCTACACTATACGCCAGTTCTTAAGAAAATATTGCGACCGCATTATCACCGTCTGCAGGCGCGGACGATTGTCACTCAGGTTACCCATGCTGCAGTTAGCCTGTTGATTTTTCTACCCGCATTTGACGTTCCTTCCCAACAATTAGGTGAGCCAATCTGTAATTTATTATTTAATCTGATTGCAGGTGAGAAAGGATTACAGAATATCACTATAGGAACACAAATATTGCTGACCGACTTCCTGATATAAAACCTGGGTATTAATGCCCTGCGAAATAGATTTTTTAGTTCACCTTCAATACCCGTGGTAACGACCCAAAAGAATTTTGACAGCCCCAAAATTATATTTGTGAGCTGCCGCAAATTAACTGAGGGAATGTTGATTAATTGTTGCTTGCTTTTGCTGATTCAAATATCAGGGTTGATTACCTGAATAACGTTTCGACAATTTTGCCGCAGCCCGACTCAACACCGGTTCCAGAACCAACGCCAGCAGCATTTTTAGCGGGCGTCTGGCGACGGACTTCACCGCCCACCCTGCTACACCCGCCGGGCCGTAGCGCAGTGCGGTCAGAAGCACCAGCTTACCTGCTATTTTAAAGCCCGGCTTAACCCTTTGCCCGGCACGTTGCCAGCGATTGTTCATTTCTATCCTCACAATTGACGGAAGCGACTACGTAAGGAAAAAGTATCGGACGTCACATAACGCTCCATTTCACGTAAACGCTTTTCACTAGCCGCCAGCTCGCGATCGACGGCATCCAACAGCTCACCGCTTGATGGCTGCTGCTCGCCGGAAACCACATTGTCCGGCATCGGATCCAACACAAAGGTCAGCACGATGTAAGCGACGAAGGTGAAAAAGGCCAGGCCAAAAAAGACTGACAACACCACCAGGATCCGTACCAGCTTCACAGGCACATCGAGATAATGCGCAATCCCAGCGCAACCCCCCTTTACCATGCCCTGCTGCGGAATACGCCACAGTTTTTTGTTCAGGTTAACGCCTCCCATTAGCGGTCCCTCCAGTTTGGGTGTTCAGCATCAAGGATGTCTTCCAGCGCCTGAATGCGCTCGCGCATCCGCTGTGCGTCATCGTTGAGTTCGACCAGACGTTGCTGTTCACTTTGCGACAGTTCGCCACGGCTGGAACGGTTGCTGTAATGCAGCCAGAGCCAAATCGGTAAAACGAACAACACAAAGATGGTTAACGGGATGGCCAGAAATAGCGCGCTCATGAGTACTCCTTACAGGTGATGAGCGGCGGCGCGTTCGGGCGCCGCCAGATGTTATTATTGCTTGTCTTGCTGCATTTTGGCTTTAAGTTGCGCCAGCTGCTCGCTGATTTCATCATCTGCTTTCAGGTCAGCAAATTGCTGATCCAGAGACTTCTGTTTACCGAAGTTATGGCTTTCAGCCTCGGCTTCCATCTGATCGATACGACGCTCGAAAGATTCAAAGCGCGCCATCGCTTCATCGAGTTTACCGCTGTCCAGTTGACGACGAACATCACGCGAAGAACTCGCTGCCTGATGACGCAGCATCAACGCCTGCTGACGAGCACGGGTTTCACTGAGTTTATTTTCCAGCTCACCGATCTCTTTTTTCATACGCGCCAGCGTATCGTCAACCAGCGTCACCTCATGATCCAGAGAGGCAATTAAATCGGTCAGTTTCTGCTTTTCAATTAACGCAGAACGCGCCAAATCTTCTTTCTCTTTACGCAGCGCAAGTTCTGCTTTTTCCTGCCACTCTGCCTGTTGGGCACTGGCCTGTTCGATACGGCGAGATAATTGTTTCTTTTCTGCCAGCGCACGCGCTGAGTTAGAACGTACCTCAACCAGCGTGTCTTCCATTTCCTGGATCATTAACCGCACCAGTTTCTGCGGATCTTCAGCCTTTTCCAGCAACGCATTAATGTTGGCGTTCACGATGTCGGCAAAACGAGAAAAAATACCCATAATGTAATCCTCACTTACTGTTCTGATATCGGGCTATGCCCTGCTGTTTCCATAATGCACTTGGCGTGCCAACTTTTTATATGATTGATTTTATTGTAATTATATAATTTTACCTGCCAGGCTAATTAGCGTAAATTGGTGAATAACACTAACAAATGGTGAATTTCATCATGGCTGGATACAAAGATAATCTTCTGGGTGAAGCGGACAGCTTTATTGAAGTGCTGGAGCAGGTTTCTCATCTGGCACCGCTGGATAAACCTGTACTGGTTATAGGTGAGCGCGGGACCGGGAAAGAACTTATTGCCAACCGCCTGCACTACCTCTCCACCCGCTGGCAAGGCCCGTTTATTTCGCTTAACTGCGCGGCGCTAAACGAAAATTTGCTTGATTCCGAACTGTTTGGTCACGAAGCGGGCGCCTTTACCGGCGCGCAAAAACGCCATCCGGGACGTTTCGAACGCGCCGACGGCGGTACGCTGTTTCTCGATGAACTGGCAACCGCCCCGATGTTGGTACAGGAAAAATTACTGCGCGTTATCGAATATGGCGAGCTTGAGCGCGTAGGTGGTAGCCAACCATTACAGGTTAACGTACGACTTGTTTGTGCAACCAATGCCGACTTACCTCGCATGGTTAGCGAAGGCACTTTCCGCGCGGACCTGCTGGATCGCCTGGCCTTTGACGTGGTGCAACTCCCACCGTTACGCGAGCGTCAAAGTGACATTATGTTAATGGCCGAACATTTTGCCATTCAGATGTGCCGCGAGATCGGGTTACCTCTGTTTCCGGGTTTTAGTGCCGAGGCCAGAGAAACGCTTCTCCACTACCGTTGGCCGGGCAATATTCGTGAACTGAAAAACGTCGTGGAGCGATCCGTTTACCGGCATGGAACCAGTGATTACCCGCTGGATGAGATAATCATTGACCCCTTCCGCCGCCACACTACGCAGCCGCAGGCGCCGGAAACTAAACCGATGTCTGTAGGGTTACCGCTGGATCTGCGTGAATTCCAGCAGCAGCAAGAGAAAGACTTTCTACAAACCAGCTTACAGCAGGCAAAATTTAACCAGAAAAAAGCCGCTGAATTACTGGGTCTGACTTACCATCAGCTTCGCGCTTTGCTGAAAAAACACCAGATTTAAAGCACATTTGCAGATGTCATATTGGCGGATTTGACGCATAACCTCATCAGGGTTTACCATGACGCCATTACTGTATAAAAAAACAGGTACAAATATGGCTCTGGCACTCGTTGGCGAAAAAATTGACAGAAACCGTTTCACCGGTGAGAAAATTGAAAATAGTACATTTTTTAACTGTGATTTTTCAGGTGCCGACCTAAGTGGTACTGAATTTATCGGCTGTCAGTTCTATGATCGTGAAAGCCAGAAAGGGTGCAATTTTAGTCGTGCAATGCTGAAAGATGCCATTTTTAAAAGCTGTGATTTATCCATGGCGGATTTTCGCAATGCCAGTGCGCTGGGCATTGAAATTCGCCACTGCCGCGCACAAGGCGCAGATTTCCGCGGCGCAAGCTTTATGAATATGATCACTACACGTACCTGGTTTTGCAGCGCATATATCACTAACACAAATCTAAGCTACGCCAATTTTTCGAAAGTCGTGCTGGAAAAGTGTGAGCTGTGGGAAAACCGTTGGATGGGTGCCCAGGTACTGGGCGCGACGTTCAGTGGTTCAGATCTCTCCGGCGGCGAGTTTTCGACTTTCGACTGGCGAGCAGCAAACTTCACACATTGCGATCTGACCAATTCGGAGTTGGGTGACTTAGATATTCGGAGCGTTGATTTACAAGGCGTTAAGTTGGACAACTACCAGGCATCGTTGCTCATGGAACGTCTTGGCATCGCGATTATTGGCTAGTCTTCAGGGAGCGGTGAATATTCCGCCCCCTGCACTGCTTTTTACCCCTCAGGCATCGCTGAAGAGTGGTGTGTGGAAATTTTCCACTCTTTACCGTCCCATGTATAAGTGAATGTGTAGCGGGCTGAAACCGTTGATTTGTCCGCGAAGGTAAATGTGTAGGTACCGGTGTCTATCGCCTTATTACACCCCAGGCGAATGGTACGCATGTCAATTTTCCCGGTCGGCTTTTTCGCAAGAAAATGCTCGAAATAATCAACACGCTCAGCGTCCGTTAAACGCGCTTTATTGGATACAGTAGGCAGCAATACCGCATCGCTAAGATAATTTTCAGATACCGTCTGCGCGTTACCTGTTTTCAATGACTCGTTCCACTTATCAAATAGCGCTTCGATTTGCGCTTTATTCACCTTCACACAGTCTGGAGTCGACGCAGCAAAAACGGCTCCAGGCAATAGGGCAAGTGAAACAACAAGGCTCAGTAATTTATTCATACAATTCATTCCATTAGAGGTTATATGGCAACAGAAAACCGTTCATAACCAGGATCAAAGCCAAAATGCATTTAATAACCAATGGAAATCATCACCATAAATGGGTGAGAAGATTAAGATGCCATGAAGAAAAAATGGAATTAACATATTGAAATAATTATAGATACTTTAGCTATTACAACTCACATAACGTGTACTACTTCCTGAATGATTATAGTTCAGCATTGATAGTGACACTCTAAATGCTCGCTCCACACTTCGTTATCGATGCCATACTCCATCTTCCGAGTACACACTGATATCAATCAGTAAACAACGACAGGACGCCCCCACGTTTATAGCAAGTCAGATGGGCCATGAAAATGCTAAGATAGTTAACAGAGTAGATTCAAAGTAGATAGCAGGTATGAATTTTGACCATGTCGCGGTGTTGAACTCGCGCTTATCGAGCCTGTTACTCCCAAAAACAAACGGTAATGGCAAATGTCATTAAGTATTAGTAAGATAGCCTCTTTATATAATCCATTAAAATTATGCGCCTGGTTTTATCATCTCTGATCGTGATGGCTGGATTTCTGAGTGGTCAGGCTGCTGCTGCGCCTGAGCAAGCTCCGCACGCTGATATCCGTGACAGCGGGTTTGTCTATTGCGTCAGCGGGCAGGTCAATACGTTCAACCCACAAAAAACGAGCAGCGGTCTCATCGTCGACACGTTAGCGGCCCAATTGTATGACCGACTGCTTGATGTAGATCCCTACACCTATCGGCTGGTGCCTGAGCTGGCTGAAAGCTGGGAAGTGCTGGATAACGGCGCAACCTACCGTTTCCATCTGCGTCGTGACGTTCAGTTTCAGAAGACTGCCTGGTTCACCCCCACCCGCAAACTAAATGCGGACGATGTGGTGTTTACCTTCGAGCGCATCTTTGATCGCCACCATCCGTGGCACAATGTGAACGGTAGCAGTTTCCCCTACTTCGACAGCCTGCAGTTTGCCGATAACGTCCAAAGCGTGCGCAAACTGGACAACAACACCGTTGAATTCCGCTTAACGCAACCGGATGCCTCCTTTATGTGGCACCTTGCCACACACTATGCCTCCGTAATGTCGGCCGAATATGCCGCTAATCTGGCAAAACAGGATCGCCAGGAGTTGCTCGACAGACAACCCGTCGGCACAGGCCCGTACCAGCTTTCGGAGAATCGTGCCGGCCAATATATTCGGTTGCAGCGACATGAAAAATTCTGGCGTGGTACCCCCCTGATGCCGCAGGTCGTAGTGGATCTCGGCTCTGGTGGAACCGGACGCTTATCGAAATTACTCACTGGCGAGTGCGACGTCCTGGCCTGGCCTGCCGCCAGCCAGCTCAGCATATTGCGTGATGACCCTCGCCTGCGCCTGACGCTGCGCCCGGGGATGAACATTGCCTATCTGGCGTTCAACACCAATAAACCGCCGTTGAATAACCCTGCCGTGCGGCATGCGCTGGCGCTGGCCATTAACAACCAGCGCTTAATGCAGTCTATCTACTACGGGACGGCAGAAACCGCGGCATCTATTTTGCCTCGCGCCTCGTGGGCTTATGATAACGAAGCTAAAATTACAGAATACAACCCGGCAAAATCGCGCGAGCAGCTAAAAGCGCTGGGGCTGGAGAATCTGACATTACAACTTTGGGTCCCTACCAGCTCTCAGGCCTGGAACCCCAGTCCGCTGAAAACCGCCGAGTTGATTCAGGCAGATATGGCTCAGGTGGGTGTGAAAGTGAAGATCATCCCGGTAGAAGGTCGTTTTCAGGAGGCGAGATTAATGGATATGAACCATGATCTGACGTTATCCGGCTGGGCGACGGACAGTAACGATCCTGACAGTTTTTTCCGGCCGTTGCTCAGCTGTGCCGCCATCAATTCGCAGACCAACTTTGCCCACTGGTGTAATCCGCAGTTTGACAGCATTCTGCGCAAGGCCCTCTCTTCGCAGCAGCTTTCATCGCGAATAGATGCCTATGACGAAGCGCAAAATATTCTTGCACAAGAGTTACCTATTCTGCCGTTGGCCTCTTCACTGCGTCTACAGGCTTATCGCTACGACATCAAAGGATTGGTGCTCAGTCCATTCGGTAATGCCTCTTTTGCCGGCGTGTCCAGGGAAAAGAAAGATGAGGTGAAAAAACCATGATTATCTTCACCTTGCGTCGATTTTTATTGCTACTGGTAACCCTGTTCTTCCTGACCTTTATTGGCTTCAGTCTGAGCTACTTTACGCCTCATGCGCCGTTACAGGGTGCATCGCTGAGGAACGCCTGGGTATTCTGGTTCAATGGTCTCATTCACTGGGATTTCGGCGTATCCAGTATTAACGGTCAGTTGATCTCAGAGCAGCTGAAAGAGGTGTTCCCGGCCACAATGGAACTGTGCATTCTTGCCTTTGGTTTTGCACTAATGGTTGGGATCCCCGTTGGTATGCTGGCCGGTATCACGCGGAACAAATGGCAGGACCGCTGCATCAGCGCATTGGCTCTGATGGGGTTTTCTATCCCCGTTTTTTGGCTGGCGCTGCTGCTAACATTGCTCTTCTCACTGACCCTCGGCTGGTTACCCGTTTCCGGGCGTTTTGATCTTCTCTACGAGGTGAAACCTGTTACCGGTTTTGCCATTATTGATGCGTGGATCTCCGACTCGCCCTGGCGCGATGAAATGCTGGTCAGCGCTATCCGTCATATGGTGCTCCCGGTGCTGACGCTCTCCGTTGCGCCCACCACCGAAGTCATCCGCCTGATGCGTATCAGCACCATTGAGGTCTTTGACCAGAACTACGTCAAAGCGGCGGCCACACGCGGTTTGTCACGATTAACGATTCTGCGTCGTCACGTCCTGCACAACGCTCTTCCGCCGGTGATCCCGCGTCTGGGCTTACAGTTTTCCACCATGCTGACGCTGGCGATGATCACCGAGATGGTCTTTAGCTGGCCAGGTCTTGGCCGTTGGCTGATTAACGCGATTCGCCAGCAGGATTACGCGGCGATTTCAGCGGGCGTGATGGTGATTGGTTCCCTGGTTATCATCGTTAACGTCATCTCTGATATTTTGGGTGCTATGGCTAACCCTCTGAAACATAAGGAATGGTATGCCTTACGATAGCGTCTATAGCGAAAAACGCCCGCCGGGTACGTTGCGCACCGCATGGCGCAATTTCTATGGTGATGCGACTGCGATGATCGGCCTGTACGGCTGTGCGGGACTGGCTATTCTGTGTATTTTTGGTGGTTGGTTTGCCCCTTACGGTATCGATCAGCAATTTCTCGGCTATCAGCTTTTACCGCCGTCATGGTCGCGCTATGGCGAAGTCTCATTCTTCCTCGGGACTGACGATCTGGGACGTGACGTTTTAAGTCGTCTGCTCAGCGGCGCGGCCCCGACCGTTGGCGGCGCGTTTGTCGTTACTCTTGCCGCCACGCTGTGTGGCCTGGTATTGGGCGTAGTTGCCGGTGCGACGCACGGATTGCGCTCTGCGGTGCTGAACCACATTCTGGACACCCTACTGTCGATCCCTTCTCTGCTGCTGGCGATTATTGTGGTGGCCTTTGCCGGGCCGCATCTGACACACGCCATGTTTGCCGTCTGGCTGGCGCTGCTGCCGCGCATGGTGCGCTCCGTTTACAGCATGGTGCATGACGAGCTGGAGAAAGAGTACGTCATTGCCGCTCGCCTGGACGGTGCAACTACACTGAATATTCTGTGGTTCGCCGTTCTGCCCAATATCACCGCTGGCCTTATTACTGAAATCACCCGCGCACTGTCGATGGCGATTCTGGATATCGCCGCGCTGGGTTTTCTCGACCTTGGCGCACAGCTGCCGTCCCCGGAATGGGGAGCCATGCTCGGCGACGCGCTGGAGCTGATTTATGTCGCACCTTGGACGGTGATGCTGCCAGGCGCGGCAATTATGATAAGCGTGTTGCTGGTTAACCTACTGGGTGACGGCGTGCGCCGCGCAATTATTGCGGGGGTGGAGTAATGCCATTACTGGATATCCGCAACCTAACCATTGAATTCAGGACCGGTGACGACTGGGTAAAGGCTGTTGATCGTGTCAGCATGACATTGAATGAGGGTGAAATCCGCGGGCTCGTCGGCGAATCTGGATCCGGCAAGAGTCTGATCGCTAAGGCCATTTGCGGTGTCGCTAAAGATAACTGGCGCGTAACCGCAGACCGTATGCGTTTTGATGATATCGATCTGCTACGCCTTTCCGCGCGTGAACGACGCAAACTGGTCGGTCATAACGTCTCCATGATCTTTCAGGAGCCGCAGTCATGTCTCGATCCGTCCGAGCGTATCGGACGTCAACTGATGCAAAATATTCCGGCATGGACCTACAAAGGTCGCTGGTGGCAGCGCATCGGTTGGCGCAAACGCCGTGCGATTGAACTCTTGCACCGCGTCGGGATAAAAGACCATAAAGATGCCATGCGCAGCTTCCCATATGAGCTGACCGATGGCGAATGCCAGAAGGTCATGATCGCTATTGCATTAGCGAATCAGCCGCGTTTGCTGATTGCCGATGAACCAACGAACGCGATGGAGCCAACCACCCAGGCGCAAATTTTCCGTCTGCTAACCCGTCTGAATCAAAACAGCAATACCACCATTTTGTTGATAAGCCATGACCTGCAAATGCTCAGCCAGTGGGCTGACAAAATCAACGTGATGTACTGCGGACAAACGGTCGAAACCGCGCCAAGTAAAGATTTGGTCACCATTCCACATCATCCTTATACTCAAGCGTTGATTCGCGCTATTCCTGATTTTGGTAGCGCAATGCCGCACAAAAGCCGCCTGAATACCATGCCAGGAGCTATTCCATTGCTGGAACAATTACCCATCGGCTGTCGTCTGGGGCCACGCTGCCCTTATGCACAACGCGAATGTATTGAAACCCCAAGACTGACCGGAGCAAAGAATCATCTCTACGCCTGTCATTTCCCGCTGAACATGGAGAGAGAGTGAGATGGTAGAAACCCTGCTCGAAGTTCGTAATCTAAGCAAAACCTTTCGCTACCGGACAGGTTTATTTCGCCGCCAGACCGTTGAGGCCGTTAAGCCCCTGAGTTTCACCCTGCGCGAACGTCAGACGCTCGCCGTCATTGGTGAAAACGGCTCGGGGAAATCTACGCTGGCAAAAATGTTGGCGGGTATGATTGAACCCACCAGCGGTGAGCTGCTGATTGACGATCATCCGTTAAAATATGGCGATTATTCATTTCGTAGTCAGCGGATCCGTATGATTTTCCAGGATCCGTCAACATCGCTTAATCCTCGGCAACGTATCTCGCAGATCCTCGATTTTCCGCTACGTCTGAATACCGACCTCGAGCCTGAGCAGCGTCGTAAACAGATCGTGGAGACCATGCGCATGGTCGGATTGCTGCCCGATCACGTAAGTTATTACCCACATATGTTGGCCCCAGGGCAAAAACAGCGTCTGGGCCTTGCCCGCGCGCTCATTTTACGCCCCAAAGTCATTATCGCCGACGAAGCCCTGGCCTCTCTGGACATGTCGATGCGTTCGCAGCTCATCAATCTGATGCTGGAATTGCAGGAAAAACAGGGGATTTCGTATATCTATGTGACCCAACATATTGGCATGATGAAGCACATCAGCGATCAGGTATTAGTCATGCATCAGGGCGAAGTGGTAGAACGCGGCAGTACAGCGGATGTTCTGGCGTCCCCTCTTCATGAGCTTACCCGCCGCCTGATTGCAGGTCATTTCGGCGAAGCGCTTACCGCTGATGCCTGGCGAAAAGATCGTTAACAAACGGTTGCCCTCCTCAACCGGGGGGCATTCTGCCATCAGTGACACAATGTGGGTAAGAGCAGCGTATCAACTTCGGTAAACGCGACTGACGGGTAAAGGGCACCACCTTGCATTGCCCAGACACCTGCGGTACTGGCCTCGTCGATAAGTCGTACTGTTTCTACTCCCTTCACCACAACACGGTCGCAATATTCCCTGATATTTTTGATCAGCACCGGGAACATCGGTTTTTCTACCTGTTCCAGGAAGATACCGCGATCCAGTTTCACAACGTCAAAATGACCGCAAACCAGTGGACTGGCCCCTACGCTGCCGGAGCCAAGATCGCCCAACCACAATGCGTTTGGGCCGTCGCGAAGTGAATTAATCAGCAGATTATTCAGGCACATGGTATTCGACAGAAAACGTTCTGAAAGTTCCAGTGCAATAAATGGTAGAGCATGTAAGGCCGACTTGATGGCTGGATCACCAATCGCCAGCAGTGCCATTTCGTCAATGAGGTTCAGGGTGCAAATAAGGCTGTTGTGCTCAAACCAGTCACGCTTTTCGGCAATTAATCGAATTTGCTCGAGCATGAAATTACGCTTTTGTTCGCTATCCCACGCTGAAATGATGAAATCTGGATGCAACGGGTGAACCGTATCTGAAGTAAACCGGGCGTTAATCTCCACACCCAGTAATTTATCTGTTGTGTCTCTCATCGGTTCCGCGATGAAATGATAGTGCATAAGACCACTCCAATTGATCATAACATCCTGATAATGCACTTCTAATCACAATCAATCAATAATATCGATCAATGATTCGATATTGATCGATAAAAACAATATATCATAACAAGCTGAATATTGTCACATTTATTGTTTTAAGAAAGTTCCTACCTTGCTATGTTTATTAACATCAGCTAGCAATGAAATAATACCATTTCAATGCCTTTGAAACCTCGTATTTTCTCTGATTCACCGACGTTAGATGCCTGAACGAAGCACAAGCGGAGGGGGATGATATACTCCTCACATGTAATGACGTGACAGGTCACGTGAGGCGGATAACCATTCTCCCGGGAAAAAGCGTGGGATATAATTTCAGGTCAATTTCGAGTGTGTTTAATGCGTCAATCATAACTCATTGATTGATATAATATAAGTGTTAGCCAAAAGGATTAAAGCCATGGGTTTTTTATCAGGTAAGCGCATTCTGGTGACAGGCCTTGCCAGTAAATTGTCTATCGCATGGGGAATCGCTCAGGCGATGCATCGCGAAGGTGCCGAACTGGCGTTCACCTACCAGAACGACAAGCTGAAAGGTCGTGTGGAAGAATTTGCAGCGCAATTAGGCTCCAACATTGTTTTGCAGTGTGATGTGGCTGAAGATGCCAGCATTGACGCCATGTTTGCTGAACTGAGCAAAGCCTGGCCGAAATTCGACGGTTTCGTACACTCCATCGGCTTCGCACCTGCTGACCAACTGGATGGCGATTATGTGAACGCAGTTACCCGCGAAGGATTTAAAATTGCGCATGACATTAGCGCTTATAGCTTTGTTGCGATGGCAAAAGCATGTCGTTCCATGCTAAACCCTGGCTCTGCGCTACTGACGTTGTCCTATCTGGGCGCAGAGCGTGCAATCCCTAACTATAACGTGATGGGCCTGGCGAAAGCCTCATTGGAAGCAAACGTCCGTTATATGGCTAACGCAATGGGGCCTGAAGGCGTACGCGTAAATGCAATTTCCGCAGGTCCAATCCGCACCCTCGCCGCTTCCGGTATCAAAGATTTCCGTAAAATGCTGGCCCATTGCGAAGCTGTTACGCCGATTCGCCGCACTGTTACCATTGAAGATGTGGGCAACTCTGCGGCATTCCTGTGTTCCGATCTTTCTGCCGGTATCTCTGGTGAAGTCGTACACGTTGACGGTGGTTTCAGCATCGCTGCAATGAATGAACTAGAACTGAAATAATCTTCCACTGTTCTCTGGGCGGCCCGCTGTCGCCCATGATGCTCGTTTTTAATTCCCCTCTATCCTGTCCCATATATGCTTTTCTGATATTTATTATCACGTAACAATCTTTCATCCCCCCTTCTGCTTACGTCAGGATATTGCAGCGCAAACGATCCGGCGAGTGGTATGACGACGTGTCCGGGTCGCCACTTTTTAGACCAAGGACCGCCCATGGAACAACGCCGAATTGAAGGCAAAAGCCACTGGTATCATGAGACGCAATCCAGCATGTATCCACAAGATGTTCTGCCGCTGGTGCCGGAAGCCGCTCATGTCGACGACTGCTTTTTACTGGATCTAGCGATATCTGATGACGCCCTTTTACCTTTTCAATCCTGGTTAATCCCTGCCCGTAAACTTGCACAGATTCTCTTCCCGACCCACGTAAACCTGAGTCAGATGCACACATTCAGCGCCTATGAACGGATGAGTACGGCGTTAACCGTCGCTCAGGTATATGGCGTCCAGCGATTATGTAATCACTATGCCGCGCGTCTAACACCGCTTCCTGGGCCGGACTCCTCGCGGGAAAGTAACCATCGACTGGCGCAAATCACCCAATATGCTCGTCAACTTGCCAGCTCTCCTGCCGTGATAGGCGCGCGCGATCGCCAGCATCTGGATGCTGTCGGGCTAACCACCAGCGATAGCATTCTGATGAATCAAATTATCGGATTCGTCGGTTTTCAGGCCCGTATCGTGGCCCTGTTTCAGGCCTGGTGTGGACATCCGGTGCGCCGAATTCCGGGTCTCGATATACAACAATTCGCTCACGCTGCGCCATTTAATGCAACAAACACAACCTGGCACGCTGCGCCATTCCCGATAGAAAAACATCTTAATCATGATGAGTCGGTAGACAGACGTTATCCCGAGGAACTGCAAGCGTTACTGCCATTACTGATACATTCCCCCGTCATTTTGGATTTACTCGGGTCGCTCATTTCCAGCACGCAACGTAGCGGGATACCGGTACAGGCATTTTCATTGGCGACGCTGATGACTTCACGGATTAATGGCAGCGTGGCCTGTTTTAATGAACATGCGTATTCAGCTCATGAATTAACCGAGGCCATTACCGTTCTTCGCCAGGATGAACGTGAATTACAACGTTGGGAACAACGACATCCGGTTGAGCGCGTTACCCTACAGGCGGTACAATGGCTGACCCGGGCGCCCGACCGCTTTAGCACCGCACTGTTAACGCCTTTGTTCGATCAGGGAATCTCTTCAGAGCAGGCCATTAACCTGCTAGCCTGGAGTGGATTGTGCGGATGGTTGAATCGCTTGAAAATCGCGCTGGGCGACACTGATTAACCGATCCACTTACTGAAAGAGCGCTTGCTGCCACTGGCAGAATCGCGTAAAACTGTCAGCCGCTCTTTTAGCCACGAAAATAGACAATTATGCTTCAGGACAACCCGCTGCTAGCGCAGCTTAAACAGCAACTACATTCCCAGACGCCACGTGCTGAAGGGGTGGTAAAAGCCACGGAAAAAGGCTTTGGCTTCCTGGAAGTCGATGCACAAAAAAGCTATTTCATTCCACCGCCGCAGATGAAAAAAGTGATGCATGGCGACCGTATTGTTGCGGTTATCCATACAGAAAAAGATCGTGAGTCTGCTGAGCCGGAAGAACTGATCGAACCCTTCCTGACGCGCTTCGTGGGTAAAGTTCAGGGCAAAAATGACCGTCTGTCCATTGTGCCGGATCATCCGTTACTGAAAGATGCTATTCCTTGTCGTGCAGCCCGCGGCGTTGAACATGAATTTAAAGAAGGCGACTGGGCTGTTGCAGAAATGCGCCGCCACCCGCTGAAAGGCGATCGCACCTTCTACGCCGAGTTAACCCAATTTATCACTTTTGCTGATGACCACTTTGTCCCGTGGTGGGTCACACTGGCACGCCATAATCTGGAAAAAGAAGCCCCAGACGGTGTAGCAACCGAAATGCTGGACGAAGGCCTGGTTCGTGAAGATTTAACCGCCCTCAATTTCGTCACCATCGACAGCGCCAGCACCGAAGATATGGACGATGCGCTGTATGCTGAAGAACAAGCTGACGGCACACTACAATTAACCGTCGCCATTGCCGACCCAACAGCCTGGATTGCAGAAGGCAGCAAGCTGGATAAAACGGCAAAAATTCGCGCGTTCACCAATTATTTACCGGGGTTCAATATCCCGATGTTACCACGTGAATTGTCTGACGATCTCTGTTCTCTGCGCGCGAACGAAGTGCGCCCGGTTTTAGCTTGTCGTATGAGCATTACTGCCGATGGCACGATTGAAGACAACATCACCTTCTTCGCCGCAACCATCGAGTCTAAAGCGAAGCTGGCCTATGACAATGTTTCCGACTGGCTGGAAGGTACAGGCGAGTGGCAACCAGAAAACGACGCGATTGCGGAACAAATCCGTCTGCTGCATCGTATTTGCCTGAGCCGAGGAGAGTGGCGTCATAACCACGCGCTGGTCTTTAAAGATCGCCCGGATTACCGTTTCGTTCTCGGTGAAAAAGGTGAAGTACTGGACATCGTCGCTGAGCCACGCCGCATCGCAAACCGTATCGTGGAAGAATCCATGATTGCGGCAAATATTTGCGCCGCCCGTGTGCTTCGCGACAAGCTGGGCTTCGGTATTTATAACGTCCATATGGGATTCGACCCGGCCAACGCCGACGCTCTGGCCGCGCTGCTGAAAACCCACGGTATGCACGTCGATGCCGAAGAAGTACTGACACTGGAAGGTTTCTGCAAACTGCGCCGCGAACTGGATGCACAGCCATCCGGTTTCCTCGACAGCCGAATTCGCCGCTTCCAGTCTTACGCTGAAATTAGTATTGAGCCAGGTCCACACTTTGGGTTGGGTCTGGAGGCATATGCCACCTGGACTTCCCCAATCCGTAAGTATGGCGATATGATCAACCACCGTCTGCTTAAGGCCGTCATCAAAGGCGAAACCGTCGCCCGACCTCAGGATGATACCACCGTGCAGATGGCAGAACGTCGTCGCCTGAACCGGATGGCTGAGCGTGATGTGGGTGACTGGCTATACGCCCGTTTCCTGAGTGATAAAGCCGGAACCGACACCCGCTTTGCGGCCGAGATCATCGACGTCAGCCGCGGCGGCATGCGCGTACGTTTGGTTGATAATGGCGCTGTTGCCTTTATTCCTGCCCCCTTCCTGCACGCCGTGCGTGACGAACTGGTCTGCAGCCAGGAAAGTGGTACCGTACAAATCAAAGGTGAAGTGGTTTACAAAGTCACTGATGTGATTGACGTAACTATCGCCGAAGTTCGCATGGAAACCCGTAGCGTTATCGCACGTCCAGCAGCGTAAACTGACAAATCCAACGACCTTTCTCTTTTTTGAAAGGTCGTTTTCTTTTTTTACCGACCAAATTTCAACCACACACTACACTTCTCTCATCCAGTCAAAATTTTTTTTTACTATTTTTCAGTTCCGCTGGCTTTGCTTTTTATGGATTCTGGATTACATATAAATATATAAATAAAACAATACGTTCAGCCATAATCACCCTGAATGAATCATGGCTACCCTTACTTTTGAGGCTTTATGCGCTTTAAACGGGATAGTACACATCATGAAAGACGTCCGGGAGCTGGTTACGTTGTATAGCTATGTGGGCACTCATAACCCCTACTGGCGTTTGTCAGAGGATTGCAACATCCTGCATTTCTCTATTGATGAAACAGCAGAAGCTGAGCAGACCATCGAATTATCACCCGAACAGGCCGACCGTATTCGCGAGATGACGGTAATTACGTCAAGCCTGTTGATGACGTTACCCATTGAAGATGACGATATTCCGGTACATTTGGTCGGGCGGAAAATCAATAAGCGCGAATGGGCCGGTAGCGCATCAGCCTGGGATGACACCCCTTCCGTCGCACGCGACCTGGCTCAAGGTCTCTCTTTTGCCGAACAGGTGGTTTCAGAAGCCAATTCCGTTATTGTCATTCTTGACCGAATGGGCAACATTCAGCGTTTTAACCGTTTGTGCGAAGAGTACACCGGACTCAGAGAACGTGAAGTCATTGGCCAAAGCGTATTCACACTGTTTATGAGTCGACGTGAAGCCGCAGCCTCCAGACGTAACATCGAGGTCTTTTTTCGCGAAGGCAACTCATATGAGGTCGAACGTTGGGTGAAGACCTGCAAAGGTCAGCGCCTGTTTCTTTTTCGCAATAAGTTTGTACATAACGGTAGCGGCAAGAACGAAATATTTCTGATCTGTTCCGGCACCGATATCACTGAAGAACGCCGCGCGCAGGAACGCCTGCGGATGTTGGCTAATACCGACTCCATCACCGGATTACCGAACCGTAACGCCATTCATGAACTGATAAGCGACGCGATTGAGAACGCAGGTGATACTCAGGTTGGGATTGTATATCTCGATCTTGATAACTTCAAAAAGGTGAACGATGCCTACGGGCATATGTTTGGCGATCAGCTACTACAGAGTGTGTCGCTTGCAATCCTCAGTTGTCTTGACGACAACCAGCTATTAGCTCGGTTTGGCGGTGATGAATTTATCGTCCTTGCCACCGAAACATCCCAGAGCACACTGGAGGCTACCGCATCGCGCATTCTGACACGCCTGCGTCAACCCTTTCGCATTGGCCTGATTGAAGTCTATACAGGCTGCTCTATTGGTATTTCCCTCGCTCCACAGCATGGTCAGGACTGCGAAAGCGTCATTCGTAACGCCGATACGGCCATGTACACCGCGAAAGAAGGCGGCCGCGGACAGTTTTGTGTTTTCTCTCCGGAAATGAATCAGCGGGTTTTTGAATACCTGTGGCTGGATACTAACCTGCGCAAGGCACTGGAAAACGATCAACTGGTTATCCATTATCAGCCAAAGATAACCTGGCGAGGCGAAGTGCGCAGCCTGGAGGCGCTGGTACGCTGGCAGTCTCCGGAACGCGGCCTCATTCCACCACTGGAATTTATCTCCTACGCCGAAGAATCAGGGCTTATTGTTCCGCTGGGGCGCTGGGTTATTCTGGACGTTGTGCGTCAGGTTGCAAAATGGCGCGCCAAGGGAATCAATCTGCGCGTGGCGGTAAACGTTTCTGCCCGCCAACTCGCCGATCAGACGCTATTTACCGATCTCAAACAGGTGCTTCATGAACTCGACTTTGAATATTGCCCCATTGATGTCGAGTTAACGGAAAGCAGTTTGATTGAAAATGAGCAGTTGGCACTGTCCGTCATTCAGCAGTTTAGCCAGTTGGGGGCACAAATCCATTTGGATGATTTTGGTACCGGATATTCGTCACTGTCTCAACTGGCACGCTTCCCGCTTGATGCAATTAAACTGGATCAAACCTTTGTCAGGGATGTACACAAACAACCTATTTCGCAGTCGCTGGTACGTGCCATTGTTGCGGTCGCACAGGCACTCAATCTGCAGGTCATCGCCGAAGGTGTTGAAAGCGCGAAAGAGGATGCGTTTTTAACCAAAAATGGTGTCAACGAGCGTCAGGGTTTTTTGTTTGCCAAACCAATGCCAGCAGTTGCATTTGAACGTTGGTATCGACGGCACCTGAATAAAAAAACACGCTAATGCAGTGGGATCAAACGTTGAAAATAGCCATAAATGGACATTACCTAACGATCCTATCTGCATGTAATCACAGAATATATAATATTCTTCTATCATTGAAGTTAATACTATTTTTCCCTTCTCTTTTGCCATGAAATTCTGCATCATGAAATTCAAACTCTATTGCCATTAGGATGATAACCATGTCTGATATCGACGCTCAGCGTCTGGCCGAACGCATTGATACCGTGCTGGATATCCTCGTTGCAGGTGATTACCACTCAGCCATCCACAATCTCGAAATTCTGAAGGCTGAGCTGCTAGACACGGCCAAAGAAGATGCCGAGTCTTTGCCCAAAAAGCACAAGGCTCCCTGGGAGATCTGATGACATTAACCCTTTAATGTCGCTGCTATCAGCAAACTGCATATGAGGCAGTTTCCGTTTAATTTCCGATACGATATCGCAATAAAATTAATATTATGAATTCCCGACAACAATCTATTTTGCAGATGGTGACTGATAAAGGTCAGATGAGCGTTGCCGAACTGGCAAAAATCACCGGTGTCTCAGAAGTGACGATTCGACAGGATCTGAACACACTGGAAAAACAGAGTTATTTACGCCGTGCGCACGGTTTTGCTGTTTCATTGAACAGCGATGATGTGGAAACGCGCATGATGACTAATTTTACGCTGAAGCGTGAGCTGGCCGAATTCGCCGCATCGCTGGTAAGCCCAGGCGAGTCCGTATTCATTGAAAACGGCAGCAGCAATGCGCTCTTGGCCAGAACGCTGGCGGAGCAAAAAGATGTCACCATCATTACCGTCAGCAGCTATATAGCCCATCTGCTGAAAGAAACCCCCTGCGAAGTGATTCTCCTTGGCGGCATCTATCAGAAAAAAAGCGAAAGCATGGTGGGGCCCTTAACTCGCCAGTTTATCCAGCAGGTACACTTCAGCAAGGCCTTTATCGGCATTGATGGCTGGCAGGCTGACACCGGCTTCACCGGACGCGACATGATGCGTTCTGATGTGGTTAACGCGGTGCTGGAAAAAGGTGCAGAAGTTATTGTGCTTACTGACAGCTCAAAATTCGAAGCCATTCACCCTTACACGCTGGGTCCATTAGAGCGATTCAGCCGCGTAGTCACGGATTCCAGACTCAGCGCCAGCGTACAAATGCAGCTCGAGCACTCGGGTTTAACCGTCAATATCATTGATGCGCACGCATAAAATCTTCAGCAGATGATTTGTCAGTCGGCAAATCATCTCCTCTCTGAGAGTTATCTGACAGTCCAATTAAGACTTTTTACCTGTCGTTAACAGGATAAAGTCGTAAAATTAATGTTAGCGATATAACAGGAACGAACATCCAACTTCAGGATAGTGTTTGTAATGCCTTCGCTAAACGGTTTCACGGAAATATCTTCTATAGTCTTAATTTAGCGCTATTCTTAAAGAACACTGGATTCCGTGAATCAATAATTCAGGAGAAAGTATTATGTTAGTAACGAGCAAAAAAATGACCGCTGCCATTTTGGCGATTACTCTGGCAATGTCTCTGAGCGCCTGCTCTAACTGGTCCAAACGTGACCGAAACACCGCTATCGGTGCTGGTGCGGGTGCAGTAGGTGGTGCAGTCCTGACTGATGGCAGCGCGCTGGGTACGCTGGGTGGTGCTGCAGTAGGTGGTATAATTGGCCACCAGGTGGGTAAATAATTTACGGTTAAACGGCTCGATATAATAATACGTTTACTTTTTCAGGTCTGTATTATTAAAAAGCCACGGAAAAATTCCGTGGCTTTTTTTATTAACCGCCAGCCAATTTAACTTTCATTCCTTTGGCTTCCAGCAGCGATTTAATCAGGTCGCGTTTATCACCCTGTATCTCAATCACGCCATCCTTCACTGCCCCGCCGCAACCACATTTTTTCTTCAGTTCCGCAGCTAATTTGGTCAGTTCAGCATCGTCCTGATCTATTCCAGTAATCAGGCACACACCCTTACCTTTGCGGCCACTGGTCTGTCGTTGGATGCGGACAATGCCATCGCCTTTGGGACGCTCTGGGACGGCTTTTGGTTCATCAATACGCCCGGTGTCAGTTGAGTAGACCAGACGAGAATTTGAGTCGTTCATTTACGCACCTCGTTTCAGGGAGGCATTGATCATCTTCAGCGTCTGAGCCGGATCTGCCGACTGTGTGACCGGACGACCAATAACCATATAATCGACGCCAGCTGACTGTGCCTGTTCCGGCGTCATAATACGACGCTGGTCGCCTGCCTCGCTGCCTTCAGGACGAATACCGGGCGTTACCAGTTTAAATGCCTGGCCAAATGCCTGCTTGAATCGCACTGCTTCCTGCGCGGAGCATACGACGCCATCCAAACCACAATGTTGGGTTAAGCGCGCCAGCCTTTCCGCATGCTCCGCAGGTGACAACGTCACGCCAAGGTCGGCAAGATCGCTGGCTTCCATACTGGTCAGAACTGTTACTGCAATCAGCAACGGCGCATCCTTGCCAAAAGGCACCAGGGCTTCACGTGCGGCGGTCATCATACGCGCCCCACCAGAAGCATGAACGTTAACCATCCATACGCCAAGCTCAGCCGCCGCCGCAACGGCATGCGCGGTAGTATTGGGAATATCATGAAATTTCAAATCAAGAAAAACGTCAAAGCCACGCTGTTGTAAATCGCGAACCAACTGAGGTCCAAAAAGCGTGAACATCTCTTTGCCCACTTTCAAACGGCAATCACAAGGATCAATTCTGTCGACAAAAGCTAATGCTTTATCACGATTGGAATAATCGAGAGCGACAACGACAGGAGAATCAGTAACAGCACGAGAAGAAGATGAAGCAGTAAACGTCATGACCAGACCTTCCTGAGGATGGGCGCCATCGGCGGCGCAAAATGGGTAAACGGCGTGCATTCTACCTGCGGCAATAGAAAATTAACAGGCGCGATTACATTTCTGCCAGGCAAATTTGGCAACGGAGGTTGAGGAAGGATCTGTTATAGATCATTAGTATGTTGTAACTAAAGTGAGGTTTTTTAAAAATTACAGCCCATCAAGTCCGCGAATAGGCTTAATGGTTGACCATGAGCGACAGGATGGGCAGTGCCAGTACAGTGTATATGCGGTAAATCCGCACTTCTGGCAACGATACCGAGGCTTGCTGCGCACCTGCTCCCCGACCATATCGCGCAGAACCATCAGGCTCTCTTTCGCGCGCCCTTCTTCTGCTTCGTTAAGATGGTAATCCATCAACTTGTGGAACACGCGCATCGTAGGATGGCGTTGTAGCTGGCGGGTAATATAAACCTGAGCGGTATCAGTCCCCTCACGCGCTTCAAGAATATCGGCCAGCATCAGCTCGGCGGCGGCGCCAGTATTCTCCTCAACAGCCCGACGTAAAAACTCGGCCCACTCATCGTTTTTCCCCAGATGCTGGTAGCAGCTTTGCAGCATTTCCAGCGTTTCGCTGACCAGTTCTTTATCCTGAGAAATCACGCGTTGTAGACATTCGACGGCCTTCGCGTAATCGCCTTTCACCATGTACACACGGCCCATCATGATGGAAACACGGGCACTGTTTTTGTCTGCCGCAGCCCCTTTTTTCAACAGCGTCATGGCGCGATCCATATCGTCGCTACCCATCTGCTGTAAGGCCAGTTCGCAGTAGAAGTGAGCTATCTCAATACGCTGTTTATCTTTACCGAGCTTCACCAGGCGTTCTGCGACATCAATCGCTTTCTGCCATTCGCTGGTCGCCTGATAAATTTGCAGCAGTTGCTGTAATGCACCGACGCGAAAATCTGTTTCATCGGTAAGCTGATTAAACATGTCTTCCGCGCGGTCGTACAGACCTGCGGCCATGTAGTCGCGCCCCAGCTGTTGCACGGCCAACAAACGCTGCTCGTAGGTCAGCGAAGCACTTTCCATTAACGTTTGATGGATGCGGATTGCGCGGTCGACTTCACCGCGCGAGCGAAACAGGTTTCCGAGGGTGAGATGAGCCTCAACGGTGCCCGTATCCTCTTTTAGCATATCGAGGAACAGATCCACCGCTTTGTCTTGTTGGTTGCTCAGGAGGAAGTTAACCCCGGCGACATAGTCACGGGAAAGACGGTTAGCTTCATCCTGCTTGGTTTGTTGCGCACTTCTGCGACCCATATACCACCCATAGGCAGCGGCTACAGGCAAAAGCAGAAACAACAACTCCAACATAAATAATTATTCCTTCACAACCGACGAATCGGCAGAAACCGCAACGTCGGTCGCAGGCGTAAGCTGGTTTTCCAGTCGTTTGATTTTACGTTCGGCGCGCGCAAGAGACACACGAACCTTCAGCCAGAAAAGGCCGCAAATTAACCAACCAATCGCAAAACCTGCGGCAAACAATACAGCAAGCAGCGTAGAGATACGATACTCACCCTGAGCCAGCAGGTAATTAAACGTAACCTGTTGATCGTTTTGCGCACCTAATGTCACCGAAATAACAAAAATCGCCAACACCAGTAAGAAAATGAGTAAATATTTCACATTACTTCCCGTTATGTGGTTTGAGCGAATAAATCGTGTACAACTTACCGCGTTGAGCCCTTTAAATTACCATTTTCACAACGAGTGCGAAACGGAAAAGCGCTTTCCCCTTTCTGATTTAAGGGCAAAATTCGAAAAATCAATCATGGCTAACTTTCTTGTTCACGCTGAGCGATTTCTTTTTCCTCCTGCACAGGCGGCGTTAATGGTCCGCATACCCGCTGCGCAAGCCATGTCGCCAGTGTTACCAGCAACCATGAAATCAGCGTTGCAACGACCAAATCACGGGGCCAGTGCATGCCTAATAGCAAGCGACTGCCCATAACACCCGTAGCCCAGATAAGTAAAAACACAATCGTCAGCGTACGTCGGCGTGGCCATAACAGCCCTACGGCCAGTAAAGCCCAACTGGCGGCAAACATCGTATGCCCTGACGGAAAGGCAAACCCTGTTTCTTTTTGCCAGTGCTTACGTAGAAACGTCGGAATATCCTGTTGTTCGGCCAATTGCTCTTTAACTAAGTGACCACGATCTTTACGTTTTAAAGTGTAGAACTCATCAACAGGGATATGGTGCGTTTTTTCCAGCCACACGACAAAGGGCCGAGGTTCCTGCACCCTGTCTTTAACCCAGGACTTTACGCCCTGACCGACTAAAATTGCCGCAGCCAGGATCGCAAACAGCATTACCGCAGCTTTCAGACGAAAACGCAGACACCACAGAAACCATGCACAGAGAACAACGTGAGTGATAATACCCCACGGCTGCGTCACCGTTTCCGTTATCCAGTACAGAGATTTTAGCCACCAAACGTTATGTCCCGGCTGCCAGCTCCAGCCCGATACCCATACGGCAACCGGCATAATAAGTAGCAGCCCGGCCCCGACCGCAGTGCGCTTTGCAATTGACAGCATTGCCTCTCCTTTCGTCGATAAGTCTCACAATCATAACTGAAAAAAGCGCATGCCGGGGAAATTGACAATTTTGTGCCATTCCAAAAGCGAATCCGTTGTCGCGATTAGGTGAACATCGTTGCCTTATGGCAAAATAGTGCAATATAGAACAGAAGCCAACAGGCGACGGCACGACAGTGCCAGCATAATCTGGAGAATTACATGCAGCTTAAACGTGTGGCAGAAGCCAAACTGCCAACCCCCTGGGGTGATTTCCTGATGGTGGGATTTGAAGAACTGGCAACCGGACACGATCACGTCGCACTGGTTTTTGGCGATATCACAGGCCAAACGCCTGTCCTGGCCCGTGTCCACTCCGAATGTCTGACTGGCGATGCATTGTTTAGCCTGCGTTGCGATTGCGGTTTCCAGCTCGAAGCGGCTCTCACCCATATTGCTGAAGAAGGGCGCGGTATCCTGCTTTATCATCGTCAGGAAGGACGCAATATCGGCCTGCTCAATAAAATCCGCGCCTACGCGTTGCAGGACCAGGGTTATGATACCGTTGAAGCTAACCATCAGTTGGGCTTTGCGGCAGATGAGCGTGATTTCACGCTGTGTGCGGATATGTTCAAGCTGCTTGGTGTGGACGAAGTTCGTTTGCTGACCAATAACCCGAAAAAAGTGGAAATTCTGACCGAAGCGGGAATCAATATTGTTGAACGCGTGCCGCTGATTGTGGGTCGTAACCCGAACAATGAACATTACCTGGACACCAAAGCCGCCAAGATGGGACATTTGCTGGGCAAGTAATAGTTGTTACCGCCGATAATAAAGCCTGCTCTCGCAGGCTTTTTACATTCTAGCTCAACATATTACGAATCACGTAGTGCAGAATGCCATCGTTTTGGTAGTACGTTAGCTCCGTCGCGGTATCGATACGGCAGCGGCATAAAACAACTTCTTTACGTCCATCCGAGCGAACCATACTCACCGGCACTGTTGCACCCGGTTTGATGTTTTGCAGATCCGTAATATCGATCGCTTCCTCACCGGTTAGTCCCAGCGTTTTACGCGTGACGCCCTGTGGGAATTCCAGCGGCAAAATCCCCATACCAATCAGGTTAGAACGGTGAATTCGCTCAAAGGATTCAGCAATAACCACGCGAACCCCCAGCAAGCGCGGGCCTTTTGCCGCCCAGTCGCGACTGGAGCCAGAGCCATACTCTTTCCCGGCAATAACCGCCAAGGGAATATTCTCCTGTTGATATTGCATAGCCGCATCATAGATAGCCACTACCTCAGTTCCCGGCAAATGACGCGTCATCCCACCTTCCACGCCGGGCACCATCTCATTGCGAATACGAATATTGGCAAAGGTACCGCGCATCATTACTTCATGATTCCCGCGCCGCGAACCGTAGGAGTTAAAATCTTTACGCTCTACGCCGTGGCTTTGCAGATAACGCCCCGCCGGGCTGTCCGGCTTAATACTACCTGCAGGAGAAATATGGTCGGTGGTGACGGAATCTCCAAGCATTGCAAGGATACGCGCACCATGAATGTCCTGGACCGGATCCGGCGTCGCCTGCATACCATCGAAGAACGGCGACAAGCGGATATAGGTTGAGTCAGACTGCCAGCCATAGGTATCAGCCCGATCGACCTGGATTGCTTTCCATTCTGGCGTGCCTTCAAAGACTTCAGCGTATTCTTTATGGAACATGGCGGTAGAAACCTGCTCCACGGCACGTGCAATTTCCTGAGCCGTCGGCCAGATATCTTTCAGATATACGGGATCGCCCTTTCTGTCATGCCCTAACGGATCTTTCGTCAGATTGATATTCATATTCCCCGCCAGCGCATAGGCCACCACCAGCGGCGGAGACGCCAACCAGTTGGTCTTCACGAGCGGATGGATACGCCCCTCAAAGTTTCGGTTGCCGGAAAGCACAGCACCAACGGTGAGGTCGCCTTTTTTGATTGCTGTCTCGATAGGATCGGGTAAAGGGCCCGAGTTACCAATACAGGTGGTACAGCCATAACCTACAAGGTTAAATCCCAGCTCATCAAGGTACGGCGTGAATCCTGCCTGCGCCAGATAATCAGACACCACCTTCGATCCTGGCGCCAGCGAGGCTTTCACCCATGGCTGACGTTTCAGACCAAGCGTCACTGCTTTTTTCGCCAGCAGCCCCGCCGCCATCAATACGCTTGGGTTAGAGGTGTTGGTACAGGAAGTTATCGCCGCAATAACCACAGCACCATCCGGCAGCTGGTACTGGTGACCGTTCATTGTATAGTCCACTGGCTGGCGATCTTTCAGCGAACTATTCACTTCGAGTTCATTACTCGCCGAAAACGCTTTCGGGACATCAGCCAGTGCTACCCGATCCTGCGGACGCTTCGGTCCGGCAAGACTAGCTTCTACACTGCCCATATCCAGCTCCAGTGAACTGGTAAATATGGGTTCATCCCCAGGATTACGCCACATTCCCTGCGCTTTGGCATAGGCGCTGACCAGCTCAACCTGCTCCTCACTGCGCCCACTCAGACGCATATATTCAAGAGTGATGCTATCGATCGGGAAGAAACCGCAGGTTGCGCCGTATTCCGGTGACATGTTCGCAATGGTTGCCCGATCGGCCAGCGGTAAGGTGTCCAGCCCATCACCGTAGAATTCAACGAATTTACCGACCACGCCGTGCTTACGCAGCATCTGGGTGACGGTTAAAACCAGGTCGGTAGCGGTGATACCTTCCCGCAGTTTGCCCACCAGTTTGAAGCCCACAACATCCGGGATAAGCATAGAAACCGGTTGACCCAGCATTGCTGCTTCAGCTTCAATGCCTCCAACGCCCCATCCCAGCACACCGAGACCATTAATCATTGTCGTATGGGAATCAGTTCCGACCAACGTGTCAGGGTAAGCCACCCACTCACCGTCCTGTAACTCGCTCCAGACGGCTTTGCCCAGGTATTCAAGGTTAACCTGGTGGCAAATCCCCGTTCCCGGTGGCACAACGCTGAAGCGACTAAATGCCTGCTGTCCCCATTTCAGGAACACATAACGCTCATGGTTACGTTCCATTTCCAGGCGAACGTTTTCTTCGAAAGCATCATCATCACCAAAACGGTCCACCGTTACCGAGTGGTCAATGACAAGGTCCACTGGCGAAAGCGGATTCACTTTTGCTGTATCTCCGCCCAGACGTTTCACCGCTTCGCGCATGGCGGCCAGATCGACCACCGCCGGCACGCCGGTAAAATCCTGCATCAGAACACGAGCGGGTCGATAGGCAATTTCACGATCGGCATGGGCAGTCTTCAGCCAATGCGCGAGCGCATAAATATCATCTTCGGTTACGGAATTACCATCCTGCCAACGAAGCAGGTTTTCCAGCAACACTTTCAGCGATTTGGGTAGTCGGGTGATATCACCCAGTGATTTAGCGGCCAGAGGTAAACTGTAGTAGCGGTAGGTTTTATCTTTAACCTGCAATGTGTCCTTACTGGCTTCTCGTAGGGTCGACGACATAGCTCCTCCTTAAATGACAGGGTTGGATCCCCTGATTTCCTCAGGGTTAGTATTAAAGATAACACAAACAAAATGTAACGCTTTGATAACAACTCAAATTGATAAAAGTAGCGCGCGATACAAAAGCGCGAAGTGAGGTCAATGGTAGGGAGGAAGGTCTAGCCGTGTAGATTAATAGGATGGATATTCAGCAGGCAATAGCGCAATCGATAATACGTTGATTAGGTGGCTGATGGTGAATACATGGGATAAACGATTCGATATTTAAGACCGCGAGGTAATCGTTATTATTATAAAATACGTACGAACTATTGTTTCTGTTCATCATCATCGGTTAACAGATCAATAAACGCCCGTTGTTCAGGAGAAAGTTTCCAGGATTCGGGTATCATCGGCCCCTTCTCGGCGACGGTTTTGCTCTCGTGTTCATGTTCATGAGACGCTGGCGTCATAGTAGAGTGCTGCTTCGGTGCGGACATACTTACCCCCACACGTTCCAGGCCACGAGCGCGACAATAATCCAGAATACGGCAGAGCCAAGAAACACGGCGAACCAGGCTTTACGTTTCATCGCGGGATCCCGGCGTGCTGGCTGGTTTCCTGAAGGCATCGCTAACCTCATACTATCGAAATCACTTATCATTTAGGCACCAAACAATTGGTACAATTAATCATCAGATAGGAGGAATCCTAATAAAAAAGGTGAGAAAAAGCCAGTTAATTTTCGGACTCAATCTGATAAATAAATCAATTGTTTGATCAATTATGAATATTTGAGAGTGATTTTTGGCAAGCTGACTAATTTGAAACTACTTTAGAGAACTTTTTCCATAAATAATATATGGTTAATATATGTGGGGAGAAATAATGATTAAATACAAACGCTGCGTCGGTATCGCTTTATGCTTATGGATACCGACGAGGTTACAGCCGTTATTATTTCTCAGGCAATTTAATATCTTTAAACATGGCTTCAATATCATCGTTGGAACGCAGCGCCACCGCCGTGTCCACCACATCACGCGTCAGATGCGGCGCGAAACGTTGAATGAAATCATACATGTAACTGCGTAAGAAGGTGCTACGACGAAAACCAATTTTGGTGGTGCTATGGCTGAAAATATCATGCGCATCCACACGTACCAGGTCAGGATCGGAAACAGGATCAACCGCCATACTGGCAATCACACCCACGCCGAGCCCCAGACGAACATAGGTTTTAATGACATCAGCATCGGTCGCGGTAAAGACAATACGCGGCTCCAGACCCGCACGGTTAAACGCGGTGTCCAGCTCCGAACGTCCGGTAAATCCAAAGGTGTAGGTGACAAGCGGATACTGCGCCAGTTCCTCAATAGAAACCGAGGATTTGCCCGCCAACGGATGGTCCGGCGTGACGACAATCGAACGGTTCCAGTGATAGCAAGGTAGCATCACCAGGTCGTCATACAGGTGCAAGGCTTCCGTCGCAATAGCAAAATCCGCATTCCCTTTCGAGACGGCTTCGGCAATTTGCGTTGGCGATCCCTGGTGCATATGCAATGAAACTCGAGGATATCGCTCAATAAAACCTTTAATCACGTTCGGCAATGCGTAACGTGCCTGGGTGTGCGTGGTGGCAATATACAGCGAGCCTTTGTCCGGCCAGGTATGTTCGCCAGCAACGGACTTAATAGCATCTACCTTAGACAGTACTTCGCGCGCAATACGGATAACTTCCTGCCCCGCTGGCGTAACCTGGGTCAGATGCTTACCGCTACGGGCGAAAATCTGGATGCCAAGTTCATCTTCCAGCATACGAACTTGCTTACTGATACCGGGCTGGGAGGTATAGAGCCCTTCTGCCGTTGAGGAGACATTAAGGTTGTGGTTCACCACCTCAACGATGTAGCGAAGCTGCTGTAATTTCATGTTATGCCATCCCGATTTGCGCCATCAAATCATCGTTTCTGTGCAGGCTCGTGGGCGCTGCTAATACGATTTAATAATAAAAAGCTTGTTAACTATAACCACTATATCATTTATATGTACGCTGTATAGGTATGACAAAAAATAATATGCCATAAACAAAAAGGGCCGCTTACGCGACCCTTTGAGGAGGAACTCAGCCAGAATGCTGTTATTTCTTCCCTTCTACCCATTTGCCGTCAACGAAGAACGCGGACCAGCCCGTCGCCTTACCGTCTTTCTCAGCGGCAACGTATTGCTGCTTGGTTTTACGGCTGAAACGAACCATGGACTTGTTACCATCCGGGTCAGTTTGCGGTGCGTCTGCCAGATAACGCAGTTTTTCCGGCAGGCGATCGCGGAAGCGATACAACTCTTCCACCAACGGCGCACGAGTCTCACGTGATTTCGGGAACGTATTGGCCGCCAGGAAGATACCTGCAGCACCATCACGTAACACGAAATACGCGTCAGATTTTTCACACGGCAGTTCCGGCAGCGGAACCGGATCTTCTTTCGGCGGAGCAACTTCACCGTTACGCAGGATCTTACGGGTGTTTTTACACTCGTCGTTGGTACACGCCATGTACTTGCCGAAACGTCCCATTTTCAGGTGCATTTCAGAACCACATTTTTCGCACTCTACGATAGGACCGTCATAACCCTTGATACGGAATTCACCCTCTTCGATCTCGTAGCCGTCGCAGGTTGGGTTATTACCACACACATGCAATTTACGCTTAGGATCGATGAGATAACTGTCCATTGCCGTACCGCACTTCTGGCAGCGGCGTTTGGCGCGCAATGCGTTCGTTTCCGCGTCGTCGCCTTCCAGCACGTTCAATACTTCGTTTTCCGGCACCAGGTTGATGGTGGTTTTGCAACGCTCTTTCGGGGAAAGTGCGTAGCCGGAGCAACCAAGGAAAACGCCAGTGCTGGCAGTACGAATACCCATCTTGCGTCCGCAGGTCGGGCAATCAATGCTGGTCAGTACCATCTGGTTCGGACGCATACCGCCCTCTTCAGGATCTTTCTCGGCTTTATCCAGCTGCTGAGTAAAATCAGTGAAGAAGTTGTCGAGTACGCCCTTCCATTCGGCTTCGTGATTCGCCACCTGGTCGAGGCTGTCTTCCATCTGCGCGGTAAAATCGTAGTTCATCAGCTCACGGAAGTTTTCTTCCAGACGATCGGTGACGATTTCACCCATTTTTTCAGCGTAGAAACGACGGTTTTCAACGCGAACATAACCGCGATCCTGAATCGTAGAGATGATCGACGCATAGGTGGATGGACGACCAATGCCACGCTTTTCAAGCTCTTTAACCAGCGAAGCTTCACTGAAGCGTGCAGGCGGCTTGGTGAAGTGCTGCGCAGGTGTCAGCTCGATAAGCGTCAAGGTATCGCCTTTGTCCACCGCCGGTAGGATGCGATCTTCATCGCCCTTACGCAGCGCGGGCATCACTTTGGTCCAACCATCGAAGCGCAGAATACGACCGCGCGCTTTCAGACGGAAATCACCCGCCCCCACGGTCAGGGTGGTAGAGTCATATTTCGCTGGCGTCATCTGACAAGCTACAAACTGGCGCCAGATCAGCTGATACAGTTTTTGCGCATCGGCCTCCATATCTTTCAGCGATTCCGCCAGTACGGCGACATCGGAAGGACGGATAGCTTCGTGTGCTTCCTGCGAGTTCTCTTTGCTGGCGTACTGGTTCGCGCTCTCCGGCAAATATTTTTTGCCAAAATTATCACTGATGTAATCGCGAACCATGGTGACAGCATCCTGGCTCAGGTTGGTTGAGTCAGTACGCATGTAAGTGATGTAACCCGCTTCATACAAGCGCTGCGCCATCATCATGGTTTTCTTCACACCAAAGCCCAGACGCGTGCTCGCAGCCTGCTGTAGCGTGGAGGTAATGAACGGTGCGCTCGGCTTGCTGCTGGTCGGTTTATCTTCACGTTCCAGGACGCTATAGCGCGCTTTTTCCAACAGGCTAACAGCGGCAAGCGTTTGTTCCCGATTTACAGGACGGAACGGTTTATCATTTTGATGCGTCACCTCAAGCGGCAACGCGTCGCCGCCCGGCGTGGTCGTGTTAGCATCAATTTCCCAGAACTCTTCTGGAACAAATGCTTTGATTTCGCGTTCACGCTCAACCACCAGACGCACAGCCACAGACTGTACGCGACCGGCAGACAGACCACGCGCAATTTTTTTCCACAGCAGTGGCGACACCATATAGCCCACAACACGGTCCATAAAGCGGCGCGCCTGTTGCGCATTAACACGATCGATGTTCAACTCGCCCGGTTTTTCAAACGCCTGGCGAATAGCATTTTTGGTAATTTCGTTAAACACCACGCGGCTGTAGCGGGTATCGTCGCCACCGATGACTTCCCGCAGGTGCCATGCAATGGCTTCCCCTTCGCGGTCAAGGTCGGTTGCGAGATAGATGTGGTCGGCTTTTTCAGCCAGTTGCTTCAGTTCAGAAACAACTTTCTCTTTACCAGGCAGCACTTCATAGCGCGCATCCCAGTTGTGCCACGGGTCAACACCCATACGGTTGACGAGAGCGCCACGTTCATCCTTTTTGGGCTTTTTAGCCGTTTTGGTGGAGGTTGAGTCGGCGCTCTTTTTAGTTGCTGAGCCACTGGTCGGCAAATCACGGATATGACCGACGCTGGATTTCACCACGTAGTCATTACCCAGATACTTGTTGATCGTTTTGGCTTTTGCCGGGGACTCAACGATGACAAGAGCTTTACCCATATTCACCTTTACCTAATTTGATTCTTCCAGAATGCGTCGCACGTTGATTCACCTTCCACTGGCGACGAGACATCGATATAGTCTCTGCGTCGGCGGATATCAACCCCTTAAACTGATTTGCGCTTGTAATGTAACTCTCATGTAACTGAGTTAACAGGCTTTTTTGCTCACAAACGCTCTAGCACGACGAAGTATTGGTCGAATGTCAAGCAAATCTGTTGCCAGATTGACGAAAGCGTCACACTGTACCTGATAAAATGCGTTACGCAACTTTATTAGCATGCAAAAACAAATCTCGCCAGTTGTAACACTGTTGTAAAACCTTCATTTATGTCAGGGAATATTTGCCCATAAGGCGGGCTCAGCGTAGACTAATGTCCTTGTTTAAGGAGTAAATCATGCATAAAGACACTCAACCCATCGATCGCGAAACACTGCTGATTGAAGCCAACAAAATCATTCGTGAGCATGAGGACACGCTGGCGGGGATTGTCGCCACCGGCGTTACGCAGCGAAACGGCGTGCTGGTTTTCAGCGGAGATTACTTTTTAGACGAGCAAGGGCTACCAACGCCCAAAAGTACGGCTGTGTTTAATATGTTTAAACACCTGGCGCACGTACTTTCTGAAAAGTATCACTTGATCGATTAATACGAGAAATAATTTGCCGGATGGCAGCAACGCCTTATCCAGCCTACATTGATGCATATTTGTAGGCCGGATAGGATATGTGAGCAGCGCTATCCGGCAATGACAATTTTACATCAGTGGCTTCTGCCCCCGCTGCCACCAGCGCATCAGCAAACGATCGGCACTCTCCGCCGCACTACCGGTAAAACGATCCATCAGCTTTTTACGCTGCAGATAGCGAACGTTCAACACTTCACGACCTTCCATCAGCCCGAGGATCACCTCATCGCTGGTATTGATCTCATCCACCAGCCCATTTGCCAGCGCCTGTTGACCAAACCAGTGTTCACCCGTGGCAACCTGTTCAATGTCCAGAGTCGGACGCATGCGATGCACAAAGTCTTTAAACAGATGATGCGTTTCGTTCAGATCTTCGCGGAATTTCTGCCGCCCTTCTTCCGTGTTTTCACCGAGTAAGGTCAGCGTACGCTTGTACTGTCCGGCGGTGTGCAGTTCGATATCAATATCTTTCCCTTTCAGGAAGCGATTAAAGTTCGGGATCTGCGCCACCACGCCAATTGAGCCGACGATAGCAAACGGCGCCGAGACAATTTTATCTGCCACGCAGGCCATCATATATCCGCCGCTCGCAGCGACTTTATCCACCGTGACGGTTAGCGGTATCTGCTTATCGCGCAGACGTTGCAATTGCGATGCAGCCAGGCCATAGCCATGTACCACACCACCCGGGCTTTCCAGACGAACCACCACCTGATCCTGAGGTTTAACAACCGCCAGCACCGCCGTCACCTCTTCGCGTAATGCGCTGACCTCATGGGCATCCATACTGCCTTTAAAATCAAGCACCCATACACGAGGTTTATCAGATGACGTGCTGTCACCCAGTTTCGCTTTTGCCTTGGCGGCCTTCGCCTCCAGCTTCTGTTTCTTTTTCTGCGCCTTATGCCAGAATTTTTGCTGATGCCCATCCAATAAGGCCAGCGACAGATCTTCCTTCATCTCTTTATATTGATCGCTGAGGTTAATAACCCGCAATTCCCCACGCTGACGTTTGCGTTGTGTCGCGTTTACGATCAGCATCACCACCACTGCAATAGCCACCACGACAGTGACAATTTTTGCCAAAAACAGCCCATATTCAGACAACAATTCCACAAGACCCACCTTGGTTAAACAACGCGACTTCCGCTCAGTGTACAACAGGCGTGTCACCTCGTCTTGCTTCATACATCCAGTGCTGAATCAGTAAAAAGCATGACAAAGCGTTCATTTTGCGGTGTTATTGCCTTTGGCTGATTGAAAAAGAACAGGGTTTAAGGCATAAAGCCCAAAAGTTATTGCGAACGAGATGGCCAGGGCGTCGCCGAGGAGTAGCCGTGCATTACCAACCTAAACAAGACCTTTTACAGGGCCGCATTATTCTTGTCACCGGTGCCAGCGATGGTATCGGACGCGAAGCCGCGCAGACCTATGCACGCTATGGCGCGACCGTTATCCTGCTTGGGCGTAATGAAGAAAAACTGCGTCAGGTTGCCCGCACTATCGCCAATGAAAACGGAACACAACCACAGTGGTTTACACTGGATTTACTGACCTGTACCTCTGAAGAATGTCACCAGCTTGCGCAGCGCATTGCCGCACATTTCCCGCGTCTGGATGGCGTACTGCATAACGCCGGATTACTCGGCGATATTTGCCCAATGAGTGAACAAAACCCGCAGGTCTGGCAGGATGTAATGCAGGTAAATGTGAATGCTACTTTTATGCTGACTCAGGCATTGCTGCCGTTGTTACTCAAATCCGATGCCGGATCGCTGGTCTTTACCTCTTCCAGCGTCGGCCGCCAGGGACGCGCCAATTGGGGAGCATATGCTACCTCAAAATTTGCTACCGAAGGGATGATGCAGGTGCTGGCTGATGAGTATCAAAACCGTCATCTGCGCGTAAACTGTATCAATCCTGGTGGAACACGTACTGGCATGCGAGCCAGCGCATTCCCCACGGAAGATCCACAAAAATTGAAAACCCCCGCCGATATTATGCCGCTCTACCTGTGGCTGATGGGCGATGACAGCCGCCGTAAAACCGGTATGACTTTTGACGCCCAGCCGGGCCGTAAACCAGGAATTGCCCAATGAGTGAAGAACGCTATCAGCAACGTCAACAGCGCGTAAAAGATCGGGTTGACGCACGCGTTGCCGCCGCTACGGACGGGCGCGGGATCATCATCGTGTTCACCGGAAATGGTAAGGGTAAAACCACCGCCGCATTCGGTACCGCCACACGCGCGGTGGGCCACGGTAAAAAAGTCGGTGTCGTACAATTTATTAAAGGTACGTGGCCAAACGGAGAACGTAACTTACTTGAACCCCACGGCGTAGAGTTTCAGGTTATGGCAACAGGATTTACCTGGGAAACGCAAAACCGTGAGTCCGACACCGCGGCCTGTACGGCCGTGTGGGAACACGGCAAGCGGATGCTGGCCGACGATGAACTGGATATGGTGGTGCTGGACGAGCTGACCTATATGGTGGCATACGACTATCTGCCGCTTGAAGAGGTCATCACTGCCCTAAATGCGCGCCCTGCCCATCAAACGGTGATTATCACCGGCCGTGGATGTCATCGCGATATTCTGGAGTTAGCGGATACGGTCAGCGAGCTGCGCCCGGTCAAGCATGCGTTTGAAGCGGGCGTGAAGGCCCAGATAGGGATCGATTACTGACACCAGGCCGGATAAGGCGCTTGCGCCGCATCCGGCTCCACGCTAACGTCTGATAGCGCTTTGCTTATCAGGCCTGGTCATGATTAACCGTTGTTGCTACGACCACCCGGACGACGGCTGCTACCGACCTGTGAGTGGCGCTTCACCGCACGACGGATCTGATTTGCCTTCATGCGACGACGATCTTTCTCGACGGCAACTTTAGATGTCGTTTCCGGCTTCAGCTCCACCAGTTCACGCAGATAGTTGGTCTGCGCGAGGTCAAGCTCGGTCCAGCCACCACGCGGCAGGCCTTTCGGCAGCGGGATATCACCGTAACGAACACGAATAAGACGGCTTACCTGCACACCTACAGCTTCCCACAGGCGACGGACTTCACGGTTACGCCCTTCGGTCAGCGTGACGTTATACCACTGGTTGATCCCTTCACCACCGCTGAACTTGATCGTTTTAAATGCCGCCGGACCATCTTCCAGCTGTACGCCACGACTCAGATCGCGCAGTTTTGCATCATCAACCTGACCAAAAACACGTACCGCATATTCACGTTCAACTTCACGGCTTGGGTGCATCAGACGGTTAGCCAGTTCACCATCGGTGGTAAACAGCAGTAAACCGCAGGTATTCACGTCCAGACGCCCTACGGCAATCCAGCGCGCATCACGCAGTTTTGGTAAACGATCGAACACGGTCGGACGACCTTCCGGGTCGTTACGGGTACACAGTTCACCTTCTGGCTTGTAATAGGCCAGAACGCGGCAGATTTGCTCCGCAGACTCTTTAACCGAAATCAGATGACCGTCGATACGGATTTTCAGACCCGGAGTGACTTCAACGCGATCGCCGAGCGTAGCAATTTTGCCATCAACGCTCACGCGACCCGCGGCAATAATAGATTCGATTTCACGGCGAGAACCGTGGCCAGCGCGCGCCAGCACTTTTTGTAACTTTTCGCTCATAGAGCTTCCTTTAGATGTCGCCTTCACAGGCGTCGAACAGGAGAATCAACGGCGCCAGTCAGCGCCATTTTAAGGCCGCGTAGTATAGCGGTTCGCGCCCTTATAAGAAAGGTTTAACGTCGCCGACGCCTTCACGTAACACCACCGGGGAATCGTCGGTTAAATCGATGACCGTGGTCGGCTGCTGACCGAGATAGCCACCGTGGATAATCAAATCCACCAGTTTTTCCAGACGGTCTTTAATCTCTTCCGGGTCTGACTCAGTAAATTCACTACCCGGCAGCATCAGCGATGTAGAGAGCATCGGCTCGCCCAGTGCTTCCAGCAGCGCCAGCGCAATCGGATTCGATGGCACACGCAGGCCGATGGTCTTACGTTTTTCCTGCAACAAACGGCGCGGAACTTCTTTCGTCCCTTTCAGGATGAAGGTGTAGTTGCCCGGCGTGTTGTTTTTAATTAAACGAAAGGCCACGTTGTCGACAAACGAATAGGTCGACAGTTCAGACAAGTCACGACACATCAGCGTAAAGTTGTGCCCGTCCGGCAGGTGACGAATGCGGCAAATGCGCTCCATGGCGCCTTTATCTTCAATTTTGCAGCCCAACGCATAGCCGGAATCGGTTGGATAGACGATCACCCCACCTTTACGCACGATTTCAACGGCCTGATTGATCAGTCGCTGCTGCGGGTTTTCGGGATGAATATAAAAAAACTGGCTCATACTTTCCTCTCTGTGATCTCGGGCTGCTCCCAAAGTTGCCAGACGCCTTCTACGCCTGCGGGCAACCAAAGTTTACGACCCAACTCAATCCATGGGCAGGGTAGATGAAAATCAGACCCTTGCGATGCCCACAGTTGATGCGAACGCGCAAGCGTCGCCAGATGGGTGCGTTCATTGGGAGACTGCTGGCACTGTGCTACTTCCATCGCGTCGCCGCGATGTTCAGCAAAATGCGCAACCAGTCTTTTCAGCCACTTAGCGCTAAGATCGTACCGCCCAGGATGAGCCAGAACAGCCTTACCGCCAGAATGATGAATGACATCAATAGCTTGTTCTATTGTACACCACTGTGGCGGAACGTAACCGGTTTTCCCACGGGCAAGATATTTTTTAAAGACATCCGCCATGGTTGTGGCTTTTCCGCATTCCATCAGGAAACGCGCAAAATGGCCCCGCGTAACCGCCCCGCCATCAGCCAGGCGTAACGCCCCTTCCCACGCGCCGGGGATATGCGCTTTGTCGAGTCGTTCGGCAATCAGGCGCGCACGCTGCTGACGACGTTCCGTTTGTTGCGCCAGAAACTCACACATCATGGGATGGGCGATATCAATGTTCAGACCCACTATATGGATCTCATGGTTTTCCCAGACCGTTGATATCTCGACGCCAGGGATTAAATTTAAGGCTAAACCTGAACGTGAAATTTCTTCTCTTGCCGCCGCAATGCCGGCCGTGGTGTCATGATCGGTGATCGACAGTGTACCGACTCGCATCTCTACCGCACGGTGTACTAAGGCTTCTGGCGTTAACCGCCCATCGGAGGCTGTAGTATGACTGTGCAGGTCATAAATCACTGCGTAATTCGTGTCGCTCAAGGCGGCTCCCGTTTCAATAAATGTCGTATCACGCCCATCATAGCGGTTTCGACAAATATACTGAAATCAGGTGTTGACTTTATTCCATTGAACTAGTTAACTAGTACGCAAGTTCACATGAAGAAGGTATCTGAGATGAAAGCAACATTTGTTCTGCACGGTTGGTGGCGCACTTCCTGATTTCGGGCAGTGTCTTACGTCTGCAATATGCAACCAGATACCCGGCCCGCCAAATGAGCGGGCTTTTTTTTGAACAAAATTAATGAGAATAACGATGCAAACTCAAAAACCGACACTCGAACTGCTTGCCTGCGATGCCGCCTACCGTGAGAATCCGACGGCGCTGTTTCATCAGGTGTGTGGCGCACGTCCAGCAACACTGCTGCTGGAATCTGCAGATATCGACAGCAAAGACGATCTGAAGAGCCTGCTGCTGGTCGACAGCGCATTACGCATTACCGCTCTAGGTGACACTGTCACTATTCAGGCGTTGTCCGCAAACGGCGCATCGCTGCTGCCCCTGCTGGATGCTGCCCTGCCCGCTGGCGTTGAGAACGAACAACAGCCGAATGGTCGTCATCTGCGATTCCCCGCCGTCAGCCCGCTGCTGGATGAAGACGCCCGCTTATGTTCTCTTTCCGTATTTGACGCTTTTCGCTTACTGCAGGAGCTGGTGAATGTTCCAGCGCAAGAACGTGAAGCGATGTTCTTCGGCGGTCTGTTTTCTTACGATCTGGTTGCCGGTTTTGAAGAGTTGCCACAGCTTGAAGCGGGCAACCGTTGCCCTGACTATTGCTTCTATCTGGCAGAAACGCTGATGGTTATCGACCACCAGAAAAAAAGCACCCGTATTCAGGCCAGTATTTTTTCCCCTAATGATGCGGAAAAACAGCGTATTAACGCTCGTCTGGCGCAGTTGAGCCAGCAGCTTACCGAGCCTGCGCCGCCATTGCCGGTCACTGAAGTCCCACAGATGCGCTGCGAGTGCAATCAGAGCGATGAAGAGTTTGGCGCCGTAGTTCGTGGCATGCAAAAGGCGATTCGCGCGGGCGAAATTTTCCAGGTGGTGCCATCCCGCCGTTTCTCGCTGCCCTGCCCATCTCCGCTGGCGGCCTACTATGTGCTGAAGAAAAGTAACCCCAGCCCATACATGTTTTTCATGCAGGACAACGATTTCACGCTGTTTGGCGCCTCCCCGGAAAGCTCGCTGAAATACGATGCCACCAGCCGCCAGATTGAGATCTACCCGATTGCTGGTACTCGCCCGCGCGGTCGTCGTGCGGACGGTTCGCTTGATCGCGATCTCGACAGCCGTATCGAGCTGGAGATGCGTACCGACCATAAAGAGCTTTCTGAGCACCTGATGCTGGTTGACCTTGCGCGTAACGACCTGGCGCGCATCTGTACGCCTGGCAGCCGCTATGTTGCTGACCTCACCAAGGTCGATCGTTACTCCTTCGTTATGCACCTGGTTTCGCGCGTGGTCGGCGAATTGCGTAGCGATCTGGATGTGCTGCACGCTTACCGCGCCTGTATGAATATGGGCACGTTAAGCGGAGCGCCAAAAGTTCGCGCCATGCAGCTTATCGCCGAGGCAGAGGGTCGTCGCCGTGGCAGCTACGGCGGTGCGGTAGGTTACTTCACGGCGCATGGCGATCTGGATACCTGTATTGTCATTCGCTCCGCCCTCGTGGAAGACGGTATTGCCACCGTACAAGCCGGTGCCGGGATTGTTCTGGATTCTGTACCGCAGTCTGAAGCCGATGAAACCCGTAATAAAGCGCGCGCGGTTCTGCGTGCAATCGCTACCGCGCACCACGCACAGGAGACCTTCTAATGGCTGACATTCTGCTGCTCGATAATATCGACTCTTTTACCTATAACCTGGCGGATCAGCTGCGTACTAATGGTCACAACGTGGTGATTTACCGCAACCATATTCCGGCCCAGACGTTGATTGACCGCTTAGCAACGATGAAAAATCCGGTGCTGATGCTCTCTCCAGGCCCTGGTGCGCCAAGCGAAGCAGGTTGCATGCCGGAGCTGTTAACCCGCCTGCGCGGCAAGCTGCCGATCATCGGTATTTGTCTGGGACACCAGGCCATTGTTGAGGCCTATGGCGGATATGTGGGCCAGGCTGGAGAAATCCTGCACGGCAAAGCGTCCAGCATTGAACACGACGGTCAGGCGATGTTTGCTGGTCTGGCGAATCCGCTGCCGGTGGCACGCTATCATTCACTGGTTGGCAGCAACGTTCCTGCTGGATTGACCATTAACGCCCACTTTAACGGCATGGTGATGGCGGTGCGTCACGATACCGATCGTGTCTGCGGCTTCCAGTTCCATCCGGAATCAATTCTGACCACCCAGGGCGCGCGTTTGCTGGAACAAACGCTGGCCTGGGCGCAACAGAAGCTTGAACAAACCAATACGCTGCAACCCATTCTGGAGAAACTGTATCAGGCCCAGACGCTGTCCCAGCAGGAAAGCCACCAGTTGTTCTCTGCTGTGGTACGCGGTGAACTGAAGCCGGAACAACTGGCTGCGGCGCTGGTAAGCATGAAAATTCGTGGCGAACACCCGAATGAGATTGCCGGTGCAGCAACCGCGCTGCTGGAAAATGCCGCGCCGTTCCCGCGTCCTGATTATCTGTTTGCCGATATTGTCGGTACCGGCGGTGACGGCAGCAACAGTATCAATATTTCTACCGCCAGCGCCTTTGTTGCGGCGGCTTGCGGACTGAAAGTTGCCAAACACGGCAACCGCAGCGTCTCCAGCAAGTCTGGCTCTTCGGATCTGTTAGCGGCATTTGGCATCAATCTGGATATGAACGCTGATAAATCCCGTCAGGCGCTAGACGACCTCGGGGTGTGCTTCCTGTTTGCGCCGAAATATCACACCGGTTTTCGCCATGCCATGCCAGTACGCCAGCAGTTGAAAACCCGCACGCTGTTTAACGTGCTCGGCCCGTTGATTAACCCGGCGCATCCGCCGCTGGCGCTGATCGGCGTTTACAGCCCGGAACTGGTGCTACCTATTGCCGAGACGCTGCGCGTGCTGGGATATCAACGAGCAGCCGTGGTTCACAGTGGTGGCATGGACGAAGTTTCGCTGCATGCGCCGACCATTGTGGCAGAGCTGCACGATGGGGAAATCAAGAGTTATCAACTGACGGCAGAAGACTTTGGTCTGACGCCTTACCACCAGGAACAGCTGGCTGGCGGCACGCCGGAAGAAAACCGTGACATTCTTAGTCGCTTGTTACAAGGTAAAGGTGAAGCCGCTCATGAGGCTGCTGTTGCCGCAAATGTCGCCATGTTAATGCGCCTGCACGGTGAAGAAGATTTAAAAGCCAATGCGCAAACCGTGATTAATGTACTGCGTAGCGGTGCGGCCTATGACCGCGTCACTGCACTGGCAGCAAGAGGGTAAATGATGCAAACCGTTTTAGCGAAAATTGTCGCAGACAAGGCGATTTGGGTAGAAGCCCGTAAACAGCAACAACCGCTGGCCAGCTTTCAAAATGATGTTCAGCCTGGCTCACGTGATTTCTACGATGCGCTGCAAGGTGCGCGCACCGCCTTTATTCTGGAGTGCAAAAAGGCATCTCCATCAAAAGGCGTGATCCGTGATGATTTCGACCCGGCTCAAATTGCTGGCGTCTATAAACATTATGCTTCCGCGATCTCTGTACTGACCGATGAGAAGTATTTCCAGGGGAGCTTTGATTTCCTGCCCATCGTCAGCCGCATCGCACCGCAGCCGATTCTGTGCAAGGACTTTATTATCGATCCTTACCAGATTTACCTGGCACGTTTCTACCAGGCGGACGCCTGTTTATTGATGCTGTCGGTGCTCAATGATGAGCAATATCGTCAACTCGCCGCCGTCGCCCACAGTCTGAAAATGGGCGTACTGACCGAAGTCAGCAACGAAGAAGAGCTGGAGCGTGCTATCGCACTGGGCGCCAAAGTCGTTGGTATCAACAACCGTGATTTACGCGACCTGTCGATTGATCTGAATCGTACCCGTCAACTGGCACCGCGACTGGGTCACGGTGTTACCGTCATCAGCGAGTCCGGGATCAACACCTATGGTCAGGTGCGCGAGCTCAGCCACTTCGCCAACGGTTTTCTGATTGGCTCCGCGCTGATGTCGCATGATGATCTGCACGCCGCCGTGCGTCGCGTACTGCTCGGCGAGAATAAAGTCTGCGGTTTAACCCGGGCTCAGGATGCAAATGCGGCATACGAAGCGGGTGCCATTTACGGCGGCGTGATTTTTGTCCCCACATCACCGCGCGCGGTCAACGTTGAACAAGCGCGAGAGGTCATGACCGGCGCGCCGCTGCAATACGTCGGGGTGTTTCGCAACTCAGATATTACCGACGTGAGCGCAACAGCGGCGGAGCTGGGACTAGCTGCAGTGCAACTGCACGGTAACGAAGACCAGGTCTATGTTGACGCCCTGCGCGAGGTGCTGCCCGCACAGGTACAAATCTGGAAGGCGCTCAGCGTCAGCGAGACGTTGCCAGCCCGTGATTATCAGCATGTCGATAAATACGTCTTCGACAACGGCCAGGGCGGCAGCGGTCAACGCTTCGACTGGACACTTTTAGGTGGACAATCGCTGGATAACGTTTTACTGGCTGGCGGACTCGGCGCAGATAACTGCGTTGACGCGGCAAAAACCGGCTGTGCCGGTCTCGATTTCAATTCTGGCGTAGAGTCACAGCCGGGCATCAAAGATGCACGTCTTCTGGCTTCGGTCTTTCAGACGCTGCGCGCATATTAAGGAAAAGGACATGACAACATTACTCAATCCGTACTTTGGTGAATTTGGCGGTATGTATGTGCCACAGATTCTGATGCCTGCCCTGCGCCAGCTGGAAGAAGCTTTTGTCAGCGCACAAAAGGATCCTGAATTTCAGGCGCAGTTTACAGACCTGCTGAAAAACTATGCAGGTCGCCCAACCGCACTGACCAAGTGCCAGAACATTACTCAAGGCACCAACACAACGCTGTATCTCAAGCGTGAAGATTTACTGCACGGCGGCGCGCACAAAACCAACCAGGTGCTGGGTCAGGCGTTGCTGGCGAAGCGCATGGGTAAAACGGAAATTATCGCCGAAACCGGCGCGGGTCAGCACGGTGTTGCATCTGCTCTCGCCAGCGCATTGCTGGGTCTGAAATGCCGTATTTATATGGGTGCGAAAGACGTTGAACGCCAGTCGCCTAACGTTTTCCGTATGCGTCTGATGGGTGCTGAAGTCATCCCGGTTCACAGCGGTTCCGCCACCCTGAAAGATGCCTGTAACGAAGCGCTGCGCGACTGGTCTGGCAGCTACGATACCGCGCACTACATGCTCGGTACGGCGGCTGGCCCGCACCCCTTCCCGACCATTGTGCGTGAATTCCAGCGCATGATCGGTGAAGAAACCAAGGCGCAGATTCTGGAAAAAGAAGGTCGTCTGCCGGACGCCGTTATCGCCTGCGTAGGCGGCGGTTCTAATGCCATCGGTATGTTCGCCGACTTTATCAATGAAACCAGCGTCGGTCTGATTGGCGTAGAGCCAGGCGGTCACGGGATTGAGTCTGGAGAACACGGCGCGCCGTTGAAACATGGTCGTGTCGGGATTTACTTCGGCATGAAGTCCCCGATGATGCAGACCGAAGAAGGACAGATCGAAGAATCTTACTCTATTTCTGCAGGGCTGGACTTCCCATCGGTTGGGCCACAGCACGCGTACCTGAACAGCATTGGCCGCGCAGATTATGTTTCAATCACCGATGATGAAGCACTGGAAGCCTTCAAAACGCTGTGTCTGCATGAAGGAATTATTCCGGCACTGGAGTCCTCCCATGCCCTGGCGCACGCGTTGAAAATGATGCGTGAAAATCCGGAAAAAGAGCAGTTACTGGTGGTTAATCTCTCCGGTCGCGGCGACAAAGACATTTTCACCGTACACGATATTCTGAAAGCGCGAGGGGAAATCTGATGGAACGTTACGAAAACCTGTTTGCACAGCTGAAGGACCGCAAAGAAGGCGCTTTTGTCCCCTTCGTAACCCTGGGCGATCCGTCTGTTGAGCAGTCACTGAAAATCATTGATACGCTGATTGAAGCCGGTGCCGACGCGCTTGAGCTCGGCATTCCGTTCTCCGATCCGCTGGCAGACGGTCCGACCATACAGGAAGCCACCCTGCGAGCGTTTGCCGCCGGCGTTACACCGTCGCAATGCTTTGAAATGCTGGCGCTGATTCGCCAGAAGCATCCGACGATTCCCATTGGGTTGCTGATGTATGCCAACCTGGTCTTCAGCAAGGGCATTGACGAGTTTTACGCCCAGTGCGAAAAAGTGGGTGTGGATTCTGTGTTAGTGGCCGATGTGCCTGTTGAGGAGTCAGCTCCGTTCAGAACTGCAGCGCTCCGCCACAATATTGCACCAATTTTCATCTGCCCTCCGAACGCTGATGAAGAACTGCTACGCCAGATTGCCTCTTATGGCCGTGGCTACACTTATCTGCTTTCACGTGCAGGTGTGACCGGTGCAGAAAATCGTGCGGCATTACCGCTGTATCATCTGGTTGAAAAGCTGAAACAGTATGATGCTCCGCCTTCTTTACAGGGCTTTGGTATTTCTGCGCCTGAACAGGTCGCTGGTGCTATTGAAGCCGGTGCTGCCGGCGCAATTTCCGGCTCGGCAATTGTGAAGATCATTGAGAAAAATGTTGCGGCACCGGATCAGATGCTGGCTGAGCTGAAAGCGTTTGTCAGCGCGATGAAAACCGCCACCCAACAGTAAGTTAAATCAACCGCCAGTGACAGCTGGCGGTTTCACCCTTCTTTCGTGTGCTTCATTCTATACATAGCGCTATCCGCATTCTGAATGGCCACATCCAGTTCATCGTTCACCTCTGCAATTCCCCACGATACTGACAATGGCACGGTATGGCCGTCCACAACGAACACATGACTGGTCACCTGCCCGCTAATACGTTGCGCGATTGCTATAGCGTCAGTTGCCTGTGATCGAAACAGCAGGATCATAAATTCATCCCCGCCGGTACGAATCACAATATCGTGGCTGGTGCGGGTGTTTGACAGCATCCTGTTGGCGATAATTTGCAGCGCGCGATCGCCTGCCGCGTGGCCCCAGGTATCATTGACGGCCTTGAATTTATTGCAGTCCAGTAGCACCACCGAACAGTGTGATAAATCCCGACGCTTGATAATGTCGAGTATTCGGCGGTTAAAACAGCCGGTCAGAGTATCGATATAAACCTTGAGGTCGCTTTCATTCAGCCATGATTTGAGTGAGAAACTGATCATGATGAAAAAGAACGGCGCCAGCAGAATCACGATCCCAGCATGTGTGTCGCGTACCATAAAACGACCTAATGATAGCGAATAGTGCAGTGCATATTTCTCCGAAAAATTGCGCACCATAAAGCGGGATTGACTTGTACATTTGCCGGATAAACAGAGACTCTCATTGTTTGTTAAATTCACCAACTCCACGTTCAGCTCCGGTGGAATTTGGTTGTCAAATGCCTGGGCTAACGCTTCCTGCAATTCGGGCTTTGAATGGTCATAGACCAGATAGGCTACGATTTGGTCTGATATCTCTTTGCCAGACAGATCGTAGATATAACTCACCACGCTGTAAGCTTTTTCACCGGTAATTTTATCGGTATAAAAATTCGTCGAACTAAGGGCTTTGTTTTTGACGTTTTTTTGCAGTAATCGGGTATAGAAATCGACGGGCGGGTAGAAAAATTGAGTGATATCCCGCGCCATTTCAGAATTTGAGAAACTGAAATTGCGTGAATCGGAAGCCATAAACCAGTAAAAATAATCTGAATTTTTGGCGATGATATAACGATGTGCATCGAAGCTGCCCGGGTTTAGCTCATTGACCATACCGCGAATAAATTCAGCCGCCGTATACATACACAGCGCGTTGTGACTGGTTTGCTGGGCAACCATTGTCCCCGTCGCCGAATGCAGTCGCTTTGGATCGGCGTTAATTCCCCATTCATCCTCATCCCGGAGAACAAATTTTGAAATATCGCCGCATTGTTCCCCCGTTTTGATATGGTGATAACGCTCACCAATCGCATCGGCGATCAGTTCGTTATCGTTAAAAATGTCCATCATGCGCGCTTGCAGGCGGTTGACACCTTCGCTGGCAGCGGCCATTCGCTGTTCATAAATAATAAACAGAAACAACGAAGTAAATATCAACGTAATGAGCCCTGATACCAGCAGTGCCTGCCTGTTTCTGAGCTTATCCTGCACAATCTTCACGAGTCCACCCTGATAGTTAACAGTATTGCCAAATCGGTTACCCGTTTATGTTGTTGCATAACAGCGTTGTACGTTGATAGAGAATGTTTGCCACTCCGAAGCAGGTAAGTTGATGTAGCCCGCAGTCGCGCGCTTAGATTACATATTTATACAATAAAATCACATATTTGTTAACATAAATGCAAACTAATCATCACCTTCGATAGGATATCCTGCCCGCCGGATGGCCTCGCGGCAGTCGTTTACGCCTGCGGCATAGCCCGCCTCAATCTCGCAAACCGGACTTGCGCTGCAATAAGGTAGTGTAACTGGAGTCGCAATAATTTTCTCCAGCACCTCAATTTTATCCATGTAAAGTAATAACTCACGTGCAGCACTCACGGCAAACGCTGCCGTTTGATCTTCGGAGAACGGTTCCAGAAGTGTGATTTTTTGCTGTAGCAGATGGCGGGTCAACATCATCAGCAATACCCTCAAAGTTGGTTTGCTTAAAGAGTAGCACTACATCAAAGGGGAGAAAGGCACGATGTTTTCCCCAGAATGTTTAAATGAAGAACGAGGGGAATGTTTCCTGGTTGCTAACTACTGTCAGGCATGCTCGGAATCTATACAGTTCAATCATCCTGGTTGTGCAGCTATTAATTAAGTTGACTTCAAAAAGTCCCTTGCGAGACACTGCTTTAAAGCATACCAAATATGGGTGAACTTGTTGAGACATCTGTTGATTAAATTAGTTGTGTTAAGCGTTGGATTTTTAAGCGCTGGGGACATACTGGCAAATACTCCGGAACAGGTAGTCACCGCTTTCCAGAGGGATTATAAATATTGGAATGACCAGTCATTCCTGAGAAATCAGAACGATGGAAAGCAAGAAGTTATGCTCCAGGCCCAGAAGGGTTGGAATGAGCTTTTGAAAAAATATACAAAACCTGGTTTTCAGGGCGAGCCTATAGCTTTTGGTTCTGAGTCTAGTCATGACCCTGAGCAAGAGAAGATCATATCGGTTCAGATTACTGAAAAAATAGCGGTCGTAACGACCAAATTATCAAGGCAGTATTATTCACCTATTTATGAATATCAATTGTCCAAAGAAAATGATACCTGGTATCTATCTCAGATCTTTTTAGTTGATGACGATGGAAAATATCCGAGTTTGTAATAACAGTGTACTTGTACACATTGTTTCCATACTGCCTGAGACTGTCAATCGCAGGACGACTCTGAGCGTGAAGCGGACCAGACTATCTGATGAAAAGTCTGATGAAAAGCTTCACTCATAATGTCGGGACAGCGATAAGCGAGGAACTCACGTTGTGCTTGCATCAGGATGACCTGGAATGATGGAGTTAACATCTCAATTGTTCATAGCAGCGCTGAGTGGATTCAGGATATCGCGGGGCGTATTGGACGTATAACGTTTATCGCGTACCTAAGAAGTTAAGGCCAGTGATTTTAATTATTACATTTTCTTTTTTAAGATAGTGGTTTTTATCTATTTTTTAGAATAAACATATCTGGCCAGACATTCTTCTTCATAACAACCCTATGAGTTAAAAAAATCTGCCATAATGACAGATTCTTTTAATCTATCATTAGAGATTTGCAACGTTATGATATACTTTTTGAACATCATCGTCATCTTCAAGGGCATCAACAAGCCCTGCAAAGACTTCTAAATCTTCTGGTGAAAGTTCAATTTCTGATTGAGCAATCATCTCTAATTCTGTGGTAGTGAATTCAGTAATCCCTGCGGCTTTTAAAGCTGCAATGCCTTTGTGAAGATCTGTAGATTCCGTATAAATAACGATGTTTCCTTCTTCTTCGGTTACATCACGAACATCTACTTCAGCATTAAGCAAAATTTCAAAAATGTGGTCAGGATCTGTCCCTTCAAATACAATCACTCCGGTATTGTCAAACATATAGCTGACAGAACCAGCTGCTCCGATATTCCCGCCTTTTTTATTAAAAATTGAGCGGACATTAGCAATCGTACGGTTAACATTTGAAGTCAATGTTTCAGCGATAATCAGTGAGCCACTGGGACCAAAGCCTTCATAACGCCCTTGCACGAACGTTTCATCGCTGCCGCCTTTGGCTTTATCGATAGCTTTATCAATAACGTGTTTTGGAACCTGCGCTTGTTTAGCACGTTCAATAACGAATTTTAAAGATGTATTTAATTCTGGGTCTGGTTCGCCTTGTTTAGCAGCAGCATAAATTTCTACACCGAATTTTGCATATACATTAGACGTTGCTCCGTCTTTAGCTGTTTTTTTAGCAACAATATTTGCCCACTTACGTCCCACTGGAATGATCTCCTCAAAAATTCATTTACATAGCCGACAGGTAAATAACCTAGCATTACATTATATCATGACGTATAAATCCTCGTCCATGAAAAATAAAATATCCAAATTTTACGATATGTTACTTTAATTTTATTAATAGTTAACATTTTGGATAAATTATCCCCTGACTATCTTCAGGTTTTTTGTGCGTAATAAATGAACCGCAACAATAATGCATAAGAAAAGAGAAACAAAAGTGATATTCCAGATAAACACACTTGCTATTAAAGTTAGCGCAGTACAGCTTATAGCGAGGTATCGACACACAAATTTTGTCAGGCCAGAGGCGCAAAATAATGGCCGCTCAAGACAACGACACTTGTGGAAAAGAATGGAAAAACTGGCCATTTGATGACCAGTTTTGCAGGGGGTTTGCAGAAAAACTTAAAAACGATAACCCGCAGAGAACATAAACACCCACGGATCAAGGCGTACGCTGTCTCGCTGCTGTACACCGCCCATTTTATAGCTTGCGGTGGTGTCGATATCCATGTACCACACCGACATGTTAATCAGCCAGTCACGGTTAATCAGATAGTCCATACCAACTTGCCCTGCTGCGCCCCAGGAATCTTTCAGACTCAGGTCCGATAACCCTGTTTCTTTACCGTTATCGTTAAAGCCTTCATCGAAGAAGGTCGTGTAGTTCACCCCAACACCTACGTACGGACGCAGTTTACTGCTGGAGTCACCGAAGTACCACTGCGCCATTAACGTCGGCGGTAAATGATGTACGGTGGCAATATCACCCGTTGCAGCAGTACCGATTTTATGGCGGAACGGCGTAGCTGCCAGTAATTCAACACCGATATTGTCGGTTGCCATGTAGGTAAATGTCAGACCCAACTGCGTGTTATTGCTGACATCAAAGCCACCTAAGCTGCCCAGCGTACCACCTGCACCTTCCGTCGGCCTGACGGTGGCAGAACCTGCACGAATAAAGAACTCTCCAGCTTCATGCGCAAATGCGTTACCAGAGAGAAGAGTTGTTAAAGCCAATGCTGCAACTGTTAATTTTTTCATGTCCGCTCCATCGTTATGGTTATAAAAGCGGAACGAATATACCCACATTGGAGTAATAAGTGATCTAACATGGATCACATTGACTTTGATAATTTAACATTTATTGATCCAGATTAAGTTAGAACTTGCATTCAAAATCCTGGTTAAATTAATTCAGATCAATTTTGATATATTTTCAATGTGCAAGTACCTCCAGCTCATTGCTGATGGGTGATGGATGATGGATATCTGCGCGTGATGCGCAGATAACAAACAGCGTTCATGCTCGACGCTGAAGTCATAGCCAAAAATTACTGCAGCTTTACAAAGATATGCTTTTCCATACATCGCGCGATGCTGCCACTGTAGAGTTATCCAGGGTACAATTGCCCGCAAATGAACACCTGCAAAACTCAAGGAGAGTGCATGTCTATCACGGCGAAATCCGTTTACCGTGACACGGGAAACTTTTTCCGTAATCAATTCATTACCATCTTGCTGGTATCGTTGTTGTGCGCGTTTATCACAGTGGTGTTAGGGCATGCCTTTTCCCCCACTGACGCACAAATTGCGCAACTCAGTGAAGGCGATCAGTTAACCAGCAGCGTGGGGCTGTTCGATCTGGTGCAAAACATGACCCCGGAGCAACAGCAAATTTTGCTACGCGCTTCCGCAGCGTCGACGTTTTCCGGTCTGATTGGTAATGCCATCCTCGCCGGGGGTGTCATCCTGATGATTCAGCTGATTTCAGCAGGTCATCGCGTCAGCGCATTACGTGCCATCGGCGCCAGTGCGCCAGTGTTACCGAAGCTGTTTATTCTGATTTTTCTGACTACTCTGCTGGTGCAAATCGGTATTATGCTGGTTGTTGTACCCGGTATTCTGCTGGCGATCCTGCTGGCACTCGCCCCTGTGATGTTGGTACAGGACAAAATGGGTGTCTTTGCCGCGATGCGCAACAGTATGCGTCTGGCGTGGTCGAATATGCGACTGGTTGCGCCGGCAGTGATCGGTTGGTTGCTGGCAAAAACGCTGCTGTTGCTTTTTGCGCCAAGTTTTGCAGTACTTACGCCGAATGTAGGCGCGGTATTGGCGAATACGCTGAGCAATATGATCTCCGCCGTGTTGCTGATCTATTTGTTCCGCCTGTACATGCTGATTCGCCAATAAACCCTGAACGCATTCCGGGCTTGTACCCGGTGCTTTTGATGACGGAATCGAAGAATGAAGCAGTTTCTTGATTTTTTACCGCTGGTTGTCTTTTTTGCTTTTTATAAGCTTTATGACATCTATGCGGCGACCTCGGCGCTGATTGTCGCGACGGCTGTAGTGTTGATTTACAGCTGGGTTCGCTATCGCAAGGTCGAGAAGATGGCGTTAATCACCTTTGTCCTGGTGGCCGTATTTGGTGGCCTGACTATTTTTTTCCACAACGATGAATTCATTAAGTGGAAAGTAACGGTGATTTACGGGCTGTTTGCTGGTGCTCTGTTGGTTAGCCAGTGGGTAATGAAAAAGCCGCTAATTCAGCGCATGTTAGGTAAAGAGCTGACCCTGCCGCAGCCGGTGTGGTCGAAACTTAATTTAGCCTGGGCCGTCTTTTTCATCCTGTGTGGTCTGGCGAATATCTATATTGCATTTTGGCTACCGCAGAACATTTGGGTCAACTTCAAAGTGTTCGGCCTGACCGCCCTGACTTTATTCTTTACGCTGCTGAGTGGAGTCTATATTTACCGTCATCTGCCGCAAGAAGATAAATCGTAATACATGCTCGCCAGATCTGCGGATCTGGCGAATTTTTATCCCCTCGCGTTCCATTGTGCTGACAACCTGGCTTACATCTGCTCTGCACGCCGCATCCCCTCTATTCTCAACGCACAAATTCTAGTAGCATCGCGCCTGTAATCTTTCTCTATAGTCGGTTCTACAATGACAACAACGAATAACACTCCCCAGGGTGAACTAGTTTTACGTACTCTGGCCATGCCTGCAGATACCAACGCGAATGGTGATATTTTTGGCGGTTGGCTGATGTCACAAATGGATATAGGTGGCGCGATTCAGGCCAAAGAGATCGCACATGGTCGTGTGGTAACGGTGCGGGTTGAAGGAATGAGCTTTTTGCGGCCGGTCGCCGTAGGTGATGTAGTGTGTTGTTACGCGCGCTGTGTGAAACGCGGGACAACCTCAATCAGCATCAATATTGAAGTTTGGGTGAAGAAAGTCGCTTCTGAACCTATTGGGCAGCGCTATAAAGCCACCGAAGCTCTGTTTATCTACGTTGCCGTTGATAAAGACGGGAAACCGCGTCCAATTCCCACGTTGGCCTGATAGCACACGCCAGTAATGCTATCCGGCAATGATCAAGAGTGATGATTGCCGGACGGCCTGATGCTTACTCGATTTGCGTTGTGCCGTTTAATTTGAAAACAATATTCACCACGAGTCCGGAACCGGGTTTACCTGCCTCATAACGCCATCTACGCATCGCATTTTTCACTTCACGCTCAAACATATTGGCAGGCTGCGCAGACAGGATCTCCACATTTTCAACCCGACCATCCGGCGTTACGTTAAATTTGACCTTTACCCGTCCTTCAATGCGCAGCGCCTGAGCTCGCGCCGGATACTGAGGCTGATTACGGCTTAAAGCGCGTGGACCTGATGGCGCACTGACCACCGGTTTGCTGGTAGTTGCCGGCGCGGTATTGGTCATTGTGCGAGTAGGTGCCCTATTTTCCAGTGGGGAGGCCGGGCGCGGTTCTGCTGGTTTAACATCGCGTTTCGGTTGCTCTTCCACCTTTTTCACCGGTTTTGGCTTCGGTTTAGGCTTGGGCTTCGGTTTTTCAATCACCACCGGTGCCTCTTTTGGTGGCTCTGGAATCGGTTCTGGTTCCGGTTCAGGCTCGACAACGGGTTCCGGCGGCGGCTGAACGGCCTGAGGCGGTTCAAGGTCGGCAGGCGCGACCATCGTGACAGAGATCGGCTGCGCTGGCGCAGGCAGTTCAATAACCTGATGTACCGAGGTATACAGCAAACCAGCCACTACGGCACCATGAATGCCGACAGACAGTAACGTTGGCCAGGGAAAGCGACGAGGTAAATCAAGGGTCATTGAAGTCATAATCGTTTCAGTAAAAAAACCAGGCCCTGATTTTAAATGCAAATAGCAATCATATTCAATAAGCCCGTGGCGGTAACTGACATTTAAAACGCGATTTTATGATAAAAAACCGCTTTCAGAGTATGGCCTTAACATATCAGTTATCTTTCCGTTGCAGTTGTTAGGCCTTTCCAATAACGTTATTAACGACTTTTACCGTTCAAGGAGCTCTACCCGTGCTGTATGTTATTTACGCTCAAGATATTGCAGACTCTCTCGAAAAACGTCTCTCCGTGCGCCCTGCTCATCTGGCTCGCCTGCAACTCCTTCATGACGAAGGTCGTTTGCTCACGGCGGGCCCCATGCCAGCGGTCGATAGTAACGATCCCGGTGCGGCGGGTTTTACCGGCTCGACGGTGATTGCCGAATTTGAATCTTTGGAGGCGGCACAGGCGTGGGCGGAAGCCGATCCGTATGTCGCGGCGGGCGTGTATGCGCAGGTTTCAGTAAAACCTTACAAGAAAGTATTTTAAAAACAGAACGCAAAGCAGACATTGGGCACCGCCAGCGGTGCCCTTTTGGGATCAGATGCTGTGGATCGCAAACAACAACGAGTTACGCTGGTGGTTGAGAATGCACTTTCTGATAGTGTGGATACGCATATTACGACGCGATTGTCCTTCAAGCCAACGTGCTTTACGGCGGCTAGCCTGACGCAGCATCCGCCAGCGTCCCACTTCCGTTCTACTACGCTTCATGTTTACTACTCTTTCAGTCACTGAGCGGCCATTATAACGCCAGACCGAATGCAGACCAGTGGTTTTCCCTTGTTTTTATTTGCCAGATTAATCCTGATGCGTAAACTCTTAACAATACGCTTTCAAAAGGATTTTTAAATTTATGACAACCTTCTACACCGTGGTGAGTTGGCTGGTCATTCTGGGTTACTGGGTACTCATTGCTGGCGTAACATTACGCATTCTAATGAAACGACGCGCAGTGCCCTCCGCAATGGCCTGGCTGTTGATCATCTATATTCTGCCATTGGTAGGGATCATTGCTTATCTGTCCTTTGGTGAACTCCACCTGGGTAAGCGACGTGCCGAACGCGCCCGGGCAATGTGGCCGTCAACGGCCAAATGGCTGAACGATCTCAAGGCCTGCAAGCATATTTTTGCCCAGGAAAACAGCAGCGTCGCCTCTTCGTTATTTAAACTGTGCGAGCGCCGTCAGGGAATAGCCGGGGTTAAGGGAAACCAACTGCAGTTGCTCACCAGTTCAGATGACGTGATGCAGGCGCTGATCCGTGATATTCAACTGGCGCGCCACAACATCGAAATGGTGTTCTACATATGGCAGCCTGGCGGTATGGCCGATCAGGTAGCCGAGTCGTTAATGGCTGCCGCGAGACGTGGCATTCACTGTCGCCTGATGCTGGACTCCGCTGGCAGCGTGGCGTTCTTTCGCAGCCCTTGGGCGGCGATGATGCGTAACGCAGGTATCGAGGTTGTAGAAGCGCTGAAGGTGAACCTGATGCGTGTATTTTTACGCCGTATGGACCTGCGTCAGCACCGCAAAATGATCATGATAGATAACTACATTGCTTATACCGGCAGCATGAACATGGTCGACCCGCGTTTCTTCAAACAGGATGCGGGTGTCGGGCAATGGGTTGATTTAATGGCGAGAATGGAAGGTCCTGTCGCCACTGCTATGGGCATTGTCTATTCCTGCGACTGGGAAATTGAGACCGGAAAGCGCATTTTGCCTCCGCCACCAGACGTCAATATCATGCCGTTTGAGCAGGCCAGCGGCCACACCATTCACACTATCGCCTCGGGACCTGGTTTCCCTGAAGATTTGATTCATCAGGCGCTGCTAACCGCTGCTTATTCAGCGCGTGAATATTTAATTATGACCACCCCCTACTTCGTCCCCAGCGACGATCTGTTGCACGCGATCTGCACGGCAGCGCAGCGTGGGGTTGACGTCAGTATCATTCTTCCACGTAAAAATGACTCCCTGCTGGTTGGCTGGGCAAGCCGGGCCTTTTTCACCGAGCTGCTGGCAGCTGGCGTTAAAATTTATCAGTTCGAAGGTGGCTTGCTGCACACCAAGAGCGTACTGGTCGATGGCGAGCTGAGCCTGGTCGGGACGGTTAACCTGGATATGCGCAGCCTGTGGCTCAATTTTGAAATCACGCTGGTCATTGATGATGCCGGATTCGGTGGCGATCTCGCGGCAGTGCAGGATGATTATATTTCGCGTTCCCGCCTGCTTGATGCCCGCTTGTGGGTAAAACGACCACTCTGGCAGCGGATAGCAGAGCGACTGTTTTACTTCTTTAGTCCGTTGCTGTAAAACGTGCCCATCAGACAGTAAACAGGTAGTCATTATGGATATGGATTTGAACAATCGCCTGACCGAAGACGAAACGCTTGAGCAGGCTTACGACATTTTTCTCGAACTGGCTGCGGACAATCTGGATCCAGCCGACATCATTCTGTTCAATTTGCAGTTTGAAGAGCGTGGCGGTGCCGAGTTGTTCGATCCGGCAGAAGATTGGCAGGAGCATGTTGATTTTGACCTGAACCCTGACTTCTTTGCCGAGGTGGTGATTGGTCTGGCAGATACAGAAGACGGCGAGATTAACGATATTTTTGCGCGCGTTTTATTATGTCGCGAAAAAGATCATAAGCTCTGCCATATTCTCTGGCGCGAATAATCAAACAAAAAAGCTGCTCTCGCAGCTTTTTTCATTTTTAGCCCGGTAGTTTACTTCCGCAGCGGTTACAAAATTGCGCACTATGTTCGTGCTGCGCCTGCTGGCACTGCGGACATTTTCGTTGGTGCCCGCGCTGCTGGAACGCACTGCTCATGTGCGTGGTAATCAATCCCGTCGGTATTGCAATCACCGAGTAACCAATCAGGATAAGCACAGACGCCACCATGCGCCCCAACGGTGTGTGTGGCGTGATATCGCCATAGCCGACGGTGGTTACAGTAACAATCGCCCAATACACCGACGCATTCAGCGTAGTAAACCCATATTTTGGCCCTTCAATCAGATACATCATCGCGCCAAAAACCACCATCAGGATGGCGATAAAGGAATAGAACAGCATCAGCTGATGTCGGGCGCTTTTTAACGCATTCCAGAACACCCGCAGAGAAGGCATAAAGCGCAGCAGCTTGAGAATACGCAGAACGCGCAGGACACGCATCGCTCGCCAGGCGAAAACATAGCTCAGACTGATTTCCGGCCATAGCCACATCACATACAGCGGCAGAATGGTGGCAAGGTCAATTATCCCCCAGAAGCTGAACACATATTTAGCGGGGTTGGCCCAGCAACATAAGCGCAGAAGATATTCGAGGGTGAAGACCAGAGTAATAAAGATCTCCAGCCAGACAAAAACGCGCCATTCCTCAAAGGTTAAATGGTATTGCGTCCCTACTCCGGACTCAATGAAGATAACGATAACGCTGAGCAAGGCAAATAGTGCACACATACCTTCAAAGCGACGCCCTGAACGGGTATTTAAATCAAATAATTTGCGATAGAGCGCACGGCGGACAGAAGAGACTAAACCTGGCACAGATACCTCACCAAAAAAAGGGCTGACCTTTGTCAGCCCTCAGGATTATAGCGGGTCTACTTTCAGGCAGGAAACTGCATGTCGGAAACTTCCTTCCAGAACCGGGCGCGTTTTTGCGCATTCCGGTCCAGCAATCGGGCAGCGCGTACGGAACACGCAACCGGAAGGAGGATTAATCGGGGACGGTAACTCGCCTTCCAGCAACTGAATAACCTTATTCCTTTCCTGATCCGGATCGGGGATTGGCACCGCAGACATCAGCGCTTTGGTATAAGGATGCAGCGGGTTATGGTACACCTCATCATAGGTCCCTAATTCCACCGCGTGTCCGAGATACATAACCAGCACACGGTCGGAGATATGTTTAACCACAGCGAGGTCGTGAGCAATGAAGATTAACGATAATCCCATTTCGCGCTGAAGCTGTTGCAGAAGATTAACCACCTGGGCCTGGATTGATACATCCAGCGCTGAAACCGGTTCATCGCAGATAATCAACTTCGGTTCGAGGATCAGCGCGCGGGCAATACCAATACGCTGACACTGGCCACCGGAAAACTCATGTGGGTAGCGGTTAATCAGGTTAGGCAATAGTCCAACCTTCATCATCATCGCCTTCACACGGTCGCGGACTTCCTGACCAGGAAGATTCGGATGATAAGTTCGCAGCGGTTCAGCAATGATTTCACCAATGGTCATGCGCGGGTTTAACGATGCCAGAGGATCCTGGAAAATCATCTGGATATCGCTGCGTACTTCCCGCCACTCATCGGGTTTCATGCCCAGTAAATCTTTACCCAGCCAGGCAACCTTTCCATCGGTGGCCTTCACCAGGCCGATAATCGCACGGGCAAAGGTCGATTTTCCGCAGCCTGATTCACCGACCACGCCCAGGGTTTCGCCCTCATACAGTCGCAGGGTTACGCCATCAACCGCCTTCAGGGTTTTAGTCGGTTGCCAGAACCACTGTTTGCCATCTTTAATATCAAAATGGACTTTAAGGTCGGCAATCTCAAGGAGCACTTTACGTTGTTCGGTCACCGCATTCATACCAGTTCCTCCACCGGCTTAAAGCAGGCACGCAGGCGGCCTGGACTAAACTCCTCCAGTGGCGGAGCACTGCTACAGATTTCCATCGCATGCGGGCAACGCGGCTGGAATGGACAGCCTTTTGGTAGACGCAGCAGGTTCGGTGGGTTACCCGGTATAGTGAGCATCTCTTCCCCTTCTGCATCCAGACGAGGTACGGCATTTAGCAAACCAATCGAATACGGATGAACGGGCTTATAAAAGACATCCCGCGCACTGCCGTATTCCATAGTACGTCCGGCGTACATCACCAGGACTTTATCGCAAATACCGGCAACGACCCCCAGATCGTGGGTGATCATGATAATCGCGGTGTTGAATTCGCTTTTCAGTTCATTCAGAAGCGTCATAATTTGCGCCTGTACCGTTACATCAAGCGCAGTGGTCGGTTCATCGGCTATCAGTAATTTGGGCCTGCACAACAGTGCCATGGCGATCATTACGCGCTGACGCATACCACCGGAGAATTCATGCGGATACATTTTCATACGCTTACGCGCTTCCGGCATCTTCACCGCATCCAGCATTCTGACTGACTCTTCAAAAGCTTCCGCTTTGCTCATGCCTTTATGCAGCATCAGAACTTCCATCAACTGCTCCCCGACCCGCATGTATGGATTGAGGGACGTCATCGGGTCCTGGAAAATCATCGAGATTTGCTCGGCGCGCAGTTTGTTCAGTTCACGTTCCGGTAAATTCAGAATTTCACGCCCGTTGAAAGTTGCGGAGCCCCCGATACGACCATTTGCCGCCAACAGGCCCATCAGGGCAAAGGCCGTTTGCGATTTACCCGAACCGGATTCACCGACAATACCCAGCGTTTCTCCAGCTCGCAGAGAAAAGTTTAAATCGTTGACCGCAGTTACATCGCCGTCGGGGGTCGCAAACGTCACACGCAAATCTTTTACGTTTAGCAGTGCGTTAGCCTGTTGTTGCGCGAGCGGCGCGGTTGAGGTTTCAATTACACTCATGGCTGCACTCCTTAACGGTCTTTCGGGTCGAGGGCATCACGCAGGCCATCGCCAATAAAGTTAAAACAGAACAAAGTGACCACCAGGAAACCAGCCGGGAACAGCAGCAGCCATGGTGAGACTTCCATAGAGTTGGCACCATCACTGAGCAACGCGCCCCAGCTACTTAACGGCTCCTGCGTACCTAATCCCAAAAAACTCAGGAAGGATTCAAATAGGATCATGCTCGGCACCAGCAATGAAGCGTAAACCACCACCACACCCAGCACGTTCGGCACAATATGGCGGATAACGATACGCACGGTAGACACCCCACCCACTTGCGCCGCTTCAATAAACTCTTTGCGCTTGAGACTTAGCGTTTGCCCACGCACGATACGCGCCATATCCAGCCAGGAGACCATCCCGATAGCGACAAAAATCAGCAGAATATTTTGCCCAAAGAAGGTGACCAGCAGGATCACGAAGAACATGAACGGGAAGGAGTTGAGGATTTCCAGCAGACGCATCATCACCGAGTCGATTTTTCCGCCGAGGTAGCCCGACAGAGAACCGTACAGCGTACCAACAACCACCGCGACTAACGCCGCCGCAATGCCGACCATCAGCGAAATGCGCCCGCCAATTGCCACACGCACCAACAGGTCGCGTCCCGACGAGTCAGTACCGAAATAGTGGCCTGATTCCGTATCCGGCGCACTGGACATCATGCCCCAGTCGGTATCGAAGTAGGTAAACTGCGACAACATCGGTGCCAGCGTTACGAACAGCGCAATAATTATCAGCACCACCAGGCTTGCTACCGCCGCGCGGTTATGCATAAAGCGTCGACGCGCGTCCTGCCACAGGCTACGGCCTTCGACCTCCAGCTTTTCACTGAAATTCTCCAGCGCCTCGCTGTTTTTCTTACTTAACATCATAGCGAGCTCCAGTATCAGTAACGAATTTTCGGGTCGATAACGGCATACAGCACATCGACAATCGCGTTAAACACGATGGTCAGCGTACCCACCAGTATGGTCAGACTAAGAACCAGCGAATAGTCGCGGTTTAACGCCCCATTGACGAACAACTGGCCAATACCCGGCAAACCATAAATGGTTTCAATAACCATCGAACCGGTGATAATGCCGACAAATGCCGGTCCCATATAGGACAGCACTGGCAACAGCGCTGGTTTTAACGCATGACGGAAAATAATCCGCCGCATCGGCAGCCCTTTAGCGCGCGCGGTACGAATAAAGTTAGAGTGCAGTACTTCAATCATCGAACCGCGAGTAATACGGGCGATACTGGCGATGTAGGCCAGTGACAAGGCCACCATCGGCAGGATCATAAATTTCAGCGCCCCGCCGTTCCAGCCCCCGCCGGGTAGCCATTTCAAGGTTATGGCAAATATCATGACCAATAAGGGAGCGACCACGAAACTGGGGATAACCACCCCGGTCATAGCCACCCCCATCACCGTATAGTCCCAACGTGTATTTTGCTTCAGCGCGGCTATCACTCCGGCGCTAACACCGACGAGCACCGCCAGAATAAAGGCTGCCGCACCCAGCTTCGCAGAAACCGGAAAGCTCGAGGCAACGAGGTCGTTAACCGTGTAGTCTTTATATTTAAAGGATGGTCCAAAATCACCGTGCGCCAGCTGTTTCAGATAGCTGAAGTACTGCGTCGAGATGGGATCGTTAAGATGATATTTCGCTTCGATATTCGCCAGCACCTCTGGCGGTAACGCGCGTTCTCCGGTGAATGGGCTTCCGGGCGCAAGGCGCATCATAAAGAATGAAATCGTAATAAGAATAAACAGAGTCGGAATCGCTTCCAGACAGCGACGTAATATAAATTTTAACATTGCCCGTACCTTCTGGCGTGTGCCTTTATACCCGTCATACTTCAAGCTGCAGGTGCGTTGGCTTTACTCGCTCACGCCAGTCACTTACTTAAGTAAGCTCCTGGCGATTCGCTGCGTTGCCGCCTTCCTGCAACGTGAAGTGTTTAGGGTATACCTCTCTTTGTCTAAAGAGGTATTTATAGTTCGAAGAAAAAGACACTGTGGGGCAACTTTGATCGCCCCACGTCTTGCCATTAATGCTTGATAATATACAAGTCTTTAACGTGGATATTATCCATCGGGTCTTTACCGGAGTATCCGCCAACCCATGGTTTCACCAGGCGGGCATTAACATAGTAATAAACCGGTACAATCGCAGAATCTTTATCCAACTGCTGTTCCGCTTTCGAATACAGTTCGCTGCGCTGCGCTTCATCCGTCACTTTCAGCGTATCCGCAATCAGCTTATCAAATACCGGGCTCTTATAGTGGACGGTATTATTGGAGCTGTCGGACAGCACCATATTCAGGAAGGACGTCGGTTCGTTATAGTCCGCACACCAGCCCGCACGTGAAACATCATAGTTGCCCTGATGGCGCGTATCGAGGAACGTTTTCCATTCCTGGTTTTCCAGCTTCACATTAGCCCCCAGATTTTTCTTCCAGATAGATGCCGCGGCAATAGCCAGCTTCTTATGCAGGTCTGAGGTGTTATACAGCAGATCAAAGGTCAGCGGTTTCTCAGCGGTATATCCGGCCTCAGCCAGCAGTTTCTTCGCTTCTTCATTACGTTTTTCCTGAGACCACTTGAACCACTCTGGCTCAACCAGTTTCGCACCATCGGTGTATGGAGGAGTAAAGCTATATGCTGGCAGGTCACCCTGGTTTTTCACTTTATTGACGATAATGTCACGATCCAACGCCAGCTTCAGGGCGGTACGAACACGAACATCGTTGAACGGTGCTTTCTGGTTGTTGATTTCGTAATAATAGGTGCACAGATAGGGGTCAACGTGGACTTCGTTCGGGATCTCTTTTTTCAGTTTCTGGAATAACTCAATCGGCATGTTGTTATAGGTCATGTCGATTTCACCGCTGCGATAGCGGTTAACGTCAGTCACTTCAGAAGAAATAGGCAGGTAGGTTACCTGGTTAATAACCGTTTTGGCGTTGTCCCAATAGTTGGTATTACGCTCAAGCACAATGCGCTCGTTGACAACCCAGTCTTTCAGTTTATACGCACCGTTAGTAACGATGTTAGCGGGCTGGGTCCACTTCTCGCCGAATTTTTCAACAGCCGCTCTGGGAACCGGTGAAACGGAGGAGTGCACAAGCAGTTTGTAGAAATAAGGAACTGGTTCGCTGAGGGTAACTTCAAAAGTATGATCGTCGAGAGCTTTTACACCCAGATCGGTGACCGGTTTTTTACCGGCGATAATATCATCAATATTGACAATATGACCGTACTGCAAATAACTGGCATACGGTGAAGCGGTATTTGGGTTAGCCAGTCGTTGCCAGCTATACACGAAATCTTGCGCGGTAACAGGCGTGCCGTCAGACCACTTTGCATCTTTACGCAGATGGAATGTCCAGACTTTAAAATCTTTATTCTCCCATTTTTCAGCCACGCCAGGCGATGGTTTGCCATCGACATCACTGATTAATAAACCTTCAAACAGGTCACGGTTAATGTTGGATTCAGGTACACCTTCGATTTTGTGGGGATCGAGTGACTGCACTTCCGAACCGTTATTGCGCACCAGAGTCTGCTTTTCAGCAAGCTGCACACCCGCTGGCACGACTGCTGCCGTGGCAACATTTCCAGCGACTAGCGCAGTTAAGATCCCCGCAGCTACTAAACTTTTTTTAGTGATGTTAGTCATTGTGTTGTACTCCCTCATTATTATGGCTGGTTTTTTAACCAGACTGTTAATCCTGTCAGGATCCCTGTACGGCACCGGAGATTTTCTGCCGTCAGGTGGTTTATTGTTTTACTGCTTGCTATCACCGACTTTATTTATTCTGGCGATTCGTATGACCGCCTTGCGTCGATTCTCTACGTGCCTCCCCTGCCGGAAACACGCTATTACCCTGTTGAGAGAAACTAACTGCAAATGATTCTCATCAACGTGAATTCTTCTGCATATTATCTGGCCGGAAAGTATCAAATGCGTTTCTTAACCGCCAATACATTTTACAAATTTGTTAACCAATTCTCTTTTATTGGAAATAAATCTCACTTAAAAAGTCTTACGAATGAAGATTCGTTATGGAAAATTCACAAAAATCAATACATTATGTCGACTATGGTGTTAACCATCCTGTCCGAAGTCAACGCCATGTCAAAATGCACATAAATTTAACAATTGGTTATTAATTAGCACATTCATCTGAAATAAAGGCTGAAATAACTAATAACATTTCGATAATCCTTCAGCAAGCCCCAGAGTATGATGTTAATAAAATAACAGCAGTATCGGTCTTCACTGGGCGCACTGAGACGTATTATATCTTTAGAATCAATGACTAACAGGAGAGTTAATCATCAGCATTTTTTATTATTGCTCTGCTGATTTTCAACTTTAGTGAGAAGTTTTACTGATAATGAAATGAAACGGAGCCGGACACGACTCCGTTTGCACAGAAGAGAGGTTTCAGGCCAGCAAACCAGGGAAAATGGATTTGATGCCTGTAACGATAAATTCGATACCCAAAGCCATTAACAGCAGCCCCATAATACGCGTAATGACGTTGATACCGGTTTGGCCCAACAGGCGCACTAACCATGGTGCCATGCGGAACAGCCCCCAGCAGCACAGGGCAAACAACGCAATCGCTACAAAAAAGCCAAACAGGTTAATCGCGCTATGATATCGCGTACCCCAAACAATAGTTGAGCTTATCGCCCCCGGCCCCGCCATCAACGGCAATGCCAACGGCACAACGCCGATACTTTCACGAATTGCGGTTTCTGATTTTTCCTGTTTGTTTTGTTTATCTTCCCCTAGTTTTCCGCTAATCATTGACATCGCGATAGTCACAACCAGAATGCCGCCAGCGATCCTGAACGAGTCAATTGAGATGCCAAAGAGTTGCAGAATACCATCACCAAGAAACAGCGAAGTCCACAGGATGATTGCGACAGAAAGGTTTGCCGTGAGGTTGGTTTTGTTTCGTGCTGCGGCAGTTTGATAGCTGGTCATACTGATAAAGACGGGGATGATCCCTACCGGGTTGACCAACGCAAATAACCCAATGAAAAATTTAAAATAGACAGGAAAATCAAATAGCGTTTGGATCACGGTTAGCTCCGAAGCGTTAGCCGGATAAAATGAGTCATAAAAATTGATAAAATCCGCGCTGAAGATACGCCTTTTGTCAGCATACTTCACCTTCTATCTGCGTATATCAATGTAAATACGCTACCAATACTCAGTGTTATTAATATGTATTAAATATGCTAATGTTATTAGCATTCATCACGCCAATTTATTAACACTTAACGAGAAACGCTAAAAGGGCCTGCTGAAAGGTGTCAGCTTTGCGAATTTTTGATCCAGATCACGCAATTACTACTCAGAAGTGAGTAATCTTGCTTACGCCACCTGGAGGTAACGCGTTAGAGTTAACAGGCGCTAGCGTATAAGCTCTTTTAGTAAATCAAAGTAAAGTGGACGTTAATTAACCGTTTGATTTTCAAACCATTACACAAATTTTCGTCGGTCTGTCTATACTCTCGTATCGAGCAGATGATTTACTAAAAAAGTTTAACATTATCAGGAGAGCATCATGGCTGTTACTAATGTCGCTGAACTTAACGCACTTGTAGAGCGCGTAAAAAAAGCCCAGCGTGAATATGCCAGTTTCACTCAAGAACAGGTTGACAAAATCTTCCGTGCCGCCGCTCTGGCTGCCGCAGACGCTCGAATTCCTCTCGCGAAAATGGCCGTTGCCGAATCCGGCATGGGTATTGTCGAAGATAAAGTGATTAAAAACCACTTCGCTTCTGAATACATTTACAACGCTTACAAAGATGAAAAAACCTGTGGTGTGCTGTCTGAAGACGACACTTTTGGTACCATTACCATTGCTGAACCGATTGGTATCATCTGCGGTATCGTTCCAACCACTAACCCTACCTCTACTGCGATCTTCAAATCACTGATCAGCCTGAAGACCCGTAACGCCATCATCTTCTCTCCGCATCCGCGCGCAAAAGATGCAACTAACAAAGCAGCTGACATCGTTCTGCAAGCCGCTATCGCTGCTGGCGCACCGAAAGATCTGATCGGCTGGATCGATCAACCTTCCGTTGAACTGTCTAACGCGCTGATGCACCACCCGGACATCAACCTGATCCTTGCGACCGGTGGTCCAGGCATGGTTAAAGCGGCATACAGCTCCGGTAAACCGGCTATCGGCGTAGGCGCAGGTAACACCCCTGTTGTTATCGACGAAACCGCTGATATCAAACGTGCTGTTGCATCTGTTCTGATGTCTAAAACCTTCGATAACGGCGTAATCTGTGCTTCTGAGCAGTCTGTCGTCGTGGTTGACTCCGTATATGATGCAGTACGTGAGCGTTTTGCGACTCACGGCGGCTACATGCTGCAGGGCAAAGAGCTGAAAGCAGTCCAGGACGTTATCCTGAAAAATGGCGCGCTGAACGCAGCTATCGTTGGTCAGCCGGCATACAAGATTGCTGAACTGGCAGGCTTCTCCGTACCAGAAACCACTAAGATTCTGATCGGTGAAGTGAAGGTTGTTGACGAAAGCGAACCGTTTGCTCACGAGAAACTGTCTCCGACGCTGGCAATGTACCGTGCGAAGGACTTCGAAGACGCAGTCATCAAAGCTGAAAAACTGGTTGCGATGGGTGGTATCGGTCATACCTCTTGCCTGTACACTGACCAGGACAACCAGCCAGAGCGTGTTGCTTACTTCGGTCAGATGATGAAAACCGCACGTATTCTGATCAACACCCCAGCTTCTCAGGGTGGTATCGGTGACCTGTACAACTTCAAACTCGCACCTTCCCTGACTCTGGGTTGTGGTTCCTGGGGTGGTAACTCCATCTCTGAAAACGTTGGTCCTAAGCACCTGATCAACAAGAAAACCGTTGCTAAGCGAGCTGAAAACATGTTGTGGCACAAACTTCCGAAATCTATCTACTTCCGTCGTGGCTCTCTGCCAATCGCACTGGATGAAGTGATTACCGATGGTCACAAACGTGCGCTGATCGTGACCGACCGCTTCCTGTTCAACAACGGTTATGCAGACCAGATCACCTCCGTTCTGAAAGCTGCTGGCGTTGAAACCGAAGTGTTCTTTGAAGTTGAAGCTGACCCGACTCTGACCGTTGTTCGCAAAGGTGCTGAGCTGGCTAACTCCTTCAAACCAGACGTAATCATCGCACTGGGTGGTGGTTCCCCGATGGACGCCGCGAAAATCATGTGGGTTATGTACGAGCACCCGGAAACTCACTTCGAAGAACTGGCACTGCGCTTTATGGACATCCGTAAACGTATCTACAAGTTCCCGAAAATGGGCGTAAAAGCGAAGATGATTGCAGTTACCACCACTTCCGGTACCGGTTCTGAAGTGACTCCGTTTGCGGTCGTTACCGACGATGCAACTGGGCAGAAATACCCGCTGGCAGACTACGCGCTGACTCCGGATATGGCGATTGTTGACGCCAACCTGGTTATGGATATGCCGAAGTCACTGTGTGCGTTCGGTGGTCTGGATGCCGTCACTCACGCTCTGGAAGCTTACGTTTCAGTACTGGCTTCTGAGTTCTCTGATGGTCAGGCTCTGCAAGCGCTGAAATTGCTGAAAGAAAACCTGCCAGCGTCTTACCATGAAGGTTCTAAGAACCCGGTAGCGCGTGAGCGTGTACACAGTGCAGCAACTATCGCCGGTATCGCGTTTGCTAACGCCTTCCTGGGTGTATGTCACTCAATGGCGCACAAACTGGGTTCTCAGTTCCACATTCCTCACGGTCTGGCGAACGCCCTGCTGATCAGCAACGTTATTCGTTATAACGCGAACGACAACCCGACTAAACAGACTGCATTCAGCCAGTACGACCGTCCGCAGGCACGCCGTCGCTACGCTGAAATCGCAGACCATCTGGGTCTGAGCGCACCGGGCGACCGTACTGCCGCGAAAATCCAGAAACTGCTGGGCTGGCTGGAAGAAATCAAAGCTGAATTGGGTATTCCTAAGTCTATCCGTGAAGCTGGCGTTCAGGAAGCTGACTTCCTGGCACACGTGGACAAACTGTCTGAAGATGCGTTTGACGACCAGTGTACTGGTGCTAACCCACGTTACCCGCTGATTTCTGAACTGAAACAGATCCTGCTGGATACCTACTACGGTCGTGAGTATAGCGAAGGTCAAACCGCCGCTAAGACTGAAGCAGTAGCTGCACCGAAAGCAGAAAAGAAAGCGAAGAAATCCGCTTAATTTGCTCAGATAAGTTTTAGTTTCATCATAAACGGTCCCAATTGAATTGGGGCCGTTTTTTTTCGTCTTGTGTTATGAAAATCGGGGAATACACAATTTAACCATGTGAATAGAATGGCAGTGTAAGAGATGTATTCAGGAAGATGTGAGACTAGCCGTCAGAAGAGAGTCTGACAGGGTAGAGAACATTGACGAAGGTTCCGGCCTACCCTGTGTTTATAAGCGCTCAGAAGCGTACAGGGTTAATCGTGGCTGTGTCGTTCTTGTATCGCCGTCAGAGAGCCCTCAGACTGCGCTTGTTTGTAGTGTTTACGACATACCGACACATAGCGTTCATTCCCGCCGATAACCACCTGCTCGCCCTCGTTATAAGGTCTTCCAGCCTGATCAAGGCGTAATACCATGCTGGCCTTACGGCCACAGAAACAAATGGTCTTTAATTCAACCAGTTTATCTGACCACGCAAGCAGGTATTCGCTGCCACCAAATAACTCACCACGAAAATCAGTGCGTAAGCCGTAACACAAAACAGGAATATCCAGTTGATCGACAACTTCAGATAATTCATAAACCTGTTGTCGGGTCAGAAACTGAGACTCATCGACCAGTACACAGTGAATTCTTTGCTGCGCATTCTCGGCGCGAATCTCTTCGAACAATGATGAATTTTGGTTAAACAATTTTGCAGGTGACGACAGACCTATACGTGAACTTACTTTTCCAGCACCAAAACGGTCATCAATTTCCGCTGTATATACAACGACACGCATCCCACGTTCCTGATAATTGTACGAAGATTGCAACAATGCAGTCGACTTACCTGCGTTCATTGCAGAATAGTAAAAATATAGTTGTGCCATTGACCGAAGGCCCTCACCCGGGGAAATAAATATGGGCTGGATTGTATCATATTTCACGAACATGTCGGTGTAGCGTTGGCCGCCAAGGCGTATAAATGAGCGGGCAAGCTCGCACAGTGCCACCTGAATTTAAGTAACGGGTAGTGAGAGAGCATACAACCATCGACCAAACAGCCTGAGCTCGGACGCGTATATACACACTCTTTCACAAATAGTGCTCATGAAATTTATCAATGTCACTTATCATCATACGGCAATAAAGAACCCCTTCCCATATTGTTATTGAATCTACCTACTGTCGCCATGTATTAGCGAATTCACGTAAGCAAAACTAATACAAAAGGTTGAAATCACTGCAAAGAGATACTATTTGTACACCATAAAATGTGACCTGAATCTTGAATTTTTACTCTCAGCCGCTGTGAAGCCCCCTCGCCAATAAGCCTTTTTTATGCCCAACATCATGGGGAATTTAAGACAGGAGAATTAATTCTGATACTAAATAAAGCGCAATTTTGAATTCCTTACATTCCTGGCTATTGCACAACTGAATTTATCGCTCTATTATTAGCTCAACAAACCACCCCAATATAAGTTTGAGATTACTACAATGAGCGAAGCACTTAAAATTCTGAACAACATCCGTACTCTTCGTGCGCAGGCAAGAGAATGCACTCTGGAAACGCTTGAAGAAATGCTGGAAAAATTAGAAGTTGTAGTTAGCGAGCGTCGCGAAGAAGAAAGCGCTGCTGCTGCTGAAGTTGAAGAACGTACTCGTAAACTGCAACAATATCGTGAAATGCTGATCGCTGACGGCATTGATCCGAACGAATTGCTGAATAGCATGGCTGCTGTTAAATCTGGCACCAAAGCTAAGCGCGCTGCACGTCCGGCTAAATATAGCTATGTTGACGAAAACGGTGAAACTAAAACCTGGACTGGCCAGGGTCGTACACCGGCAGTGATCAAAAAAGCGATGGAAGAACAAGGTAAACAACTGGACGATTTCCTGATCAAGGAATAATTCAGAAATAGTTTGTTTAAAATCCCGCCACTGGCGGGATTTTTTTTACCGGTACTTCGCTCAAACCTACCCGGATTAGGTATAAAAAAACGGCGCTGTTAATACAGCGCCGTTCTGACCAGATAATACCAGAAGGTTACTTCTTAATACCCATCTCGTCTTCCAGCCAGGCTTTAAATTCGGCGCCGAGAGTATTATGGCGAATACCATATTCAACGAACGCCTGCATATAGCCCAGTTTATTACCACAGTCGTGGCTTTTGCCCTTCATGTGATAAGCTTCAACCGTCTCTTTTTCAATCAGCATATCGATAGCATCTGTCAGCTGAATTTCATCACCCGCTCCCGGAGGGGTTTTAGCCAGCAGAGGCCAGATATCGGCACTAAGAACGTAACGACCCACAACGGCCAGATTAGAAGGCGCAACATCAGCTTTTGGTTTTTCAACCACGCCAACCATCGGGACGCTTTCGCCCGGGGATAATTCAACGCCTTTACAATCCACAACGCCATAAGCCGTAACATCTTCTACCGGTTCAACCATAATCTGGCTGCTACCTGTTTCATCAAAACGATGAATCATTTCGGCAAGGTTGTCGCGGGATAAATCAGATTCGTATTCGTCAAGAATTACGTCCGGCAGGATTACAGCTACCGGTTCATCGCCAACCACAGGGTGCGCGCACAATACCGCGTGGCCCAGACCTTTAGCCAGCCCCTGACGCACCTGCATAATAGTCACATGTGGCGGACAAATAGATTGCACTTCTTCCAGCAGCTGACGTTTTACACGTTTTTCCAGCATCGCTTCAAGTTCAAAACTGGTGTCGAAGTGGTTTTCAATGGAATTTTTAGACGAGTGAGTTACAAGTACAATTTCAGTGATGCCCGCAGCAATACATTCGTTTACGACGTACTGAATTAATGGCTTATCAACCAACGGTAGCATCTCTTTCGGGATTGCTTTCGTAGCCGGTAACATCCTGGTTCCTAATCCCGCAACTGGGATAACGGCTTTTTTGACTTTTGAATTAAGGGCAGCCATTTAAAACTCTCCTGGACTGTTCATGTATTGAACGTGTTCATCATTCTGTATCGCATCCGAGTATATCAGTACAGCGACAAGCTTCTGGTCTGAAAAGGACGCGCGTCGGTATAATTAAGATAAATACGAATAAATCTGGCGCTGATAGTAGCACTCACAACATGGGGAGGGTGAACCAATTTCATTTGCACGCCTCTCAATTGTTCATTCCGCAGACAACATCAAGCGCAGGCGACCTCCCGCCCCCCAAATCTGGCATTGCCATGACTCACAATGTTGGCTCAGCTGATTAAGATACGTATTACCTAAGGTACCCAGCGGAACGCCATTGCTGATTTGCACTTGGTGGGAACCGGTATTTAATGTCGCATTCAGCCCTGCTGATACCAGAATTAGATTTTTTAATCCGCTGTGGTAATACCCTACCAGCAAGGGAAACTGCCCTGGTAAATTGGCTTGCCGCAACAAATGATTTACCTGTTTCAATAACGTACCTAGCTCTGGCAACCGTTGATTTTGTTGTGTCAGTTGCTCCTGCAGTAAACCATTAAATAGCGCTCGCAGTAATAATGCAGCCAGCACGCCATTATCCCCTGCCCGCGTCACATCAAGGCAATAGAATGCAAGGTCATGATCCGACAGCGGCGCAATATCCAACACCAGCCCCGGTTGGTCGGCTGCCACCAATTGTCGATAGTTAATGCGACAGTGCGAGAGCACTTGCGACACTGGAGGCTGTAATTCTTTTAGCAACTTCGCAGCAGCAGCAGGATCGTCCACCATCGCATCCCAGTCGCGAAACAGCCGTTCTTCTTCTTCCACGCGTGAATTAAACATGTTGGGATAAAGACAGGCAAAGACGGTTTCTCGCAAGCGATTAAGGTCTTTCACCGGCTTCAACAGGACATCATCCACACCGAGTCGTAGCGCTTTGGCTATGTCGGACATGTTTTCCGTCGCAGAAATCACCAGTATCGGGGTCTGATCGCCACGATTGCGTAAATACTCAACCAGTTTGAGACCGTTCATTCTTGGCATAGCCAGGTCGCAGATCATCAGGTCGGGTTTAAAATGCCCAAGCAAGTCCAGTGCTTCAAGTCCGTCACCAGCTACCGCCGTTGTCGCTCCCAAAGAGGAAAACCATGAGTCCATGAGTGAGCGAAATACCGGCTCATCCTCAACGATAAGAATCTGTTTTCCGACCAATGGCTGCGTCATATTCTCCCCCCTGACTGGCTTTAATAAATAGTGGCATGCTATTGCCACTCACGCCTGTCAGAATTAGCTTAAGTGTTGATAAAAAATGCGTTAGACGTTGGTTTTCACCAGGGGTAGAAGCTCATCCATTTTCTTCTCGACCGCTAACTGCCCGGCAGCAATTGCCGCACTGGCGCGGTGAAAATCCAGCGTGGATATTTGTGGACAAAACGGCTGAATCAGAATGTCTGGAGGGTCACCGGCCATGCGGTTACGTTTCAGTCGGTTTTCCAGAACCTGAATAGACGTCGTCATAATCTCCATCGCCGTGGGCGCAGTTACTGCACGCCTGGCCGTAATGTTGCTCAAGCGTTCTTTCAGACGGGCATGCCATGAGAGTTCGTCACCATCATCACCCGATTCGGCATCGCTATTGACGTTGAAGGAGAGTAAATCTTGTTGCATGAGATGCGCATCATGTTGCAGGTCGACCGCAATAACAATATCGGCCCCCAACGCGCGAGTCAGGGAGACAGGGACAGGATTCACCACCGCACCATCGACCAGCCAGTAACCATTGTGCGCCACAGGTGACATCAGGCCAGGAATACTGCAGGAGGCCCGGACAGCCAGATGTAAATCACCTTCGGTGAACCAAAGTTCCCGACCCGTACTCAGATTGGTGGCCACTGTTGCGAAACGGCGAGTACATTGCTCAATTGCTTCTACCGGCATCACATTACGGTACTGATTGAATACCCGTTCACCGCGCAATAAACCTCCCCTGCGCCACGAGAGATCCATCAACCGTAAAACATCCCAATAGCTGAAAGAACAGACCCACTTTTCGAGAGCAGGCAGCTTATTGCAGGCGTAGGCAGCGCCAACCAACGAACCGATGGAGCACCCTGCCACGATATCAACATCAATACCCATATGCTTAAGGGCTTTAATAACGCCAATATGCGACCAACCTCGCGCCGCGCCGGAACCTAGCGCCAGCCCAATTTTTATTTTTCTCATTATACGTACAAACTTCCCCTGGCTTGCAGACGTAGCAACATCGCTACCGCTCAGTTAACATAGTGCCACTCTGGCGTTTTTACGCCGTTTTTATATTCCAGGGAGTACTTTGTGTCTCAGCTTTGTCCCTGTGGTAGCGCTGTCGAGTATAGCCTATGTTGCTACCGTTATGTGTCCGGCGCGCAAGTAGCACCTACGCCGTCACACCTCATGCGTTCTCGTTACTGTGCTTTTGTGATGAAAGACGCAGATTACCTTATCAGGACCTGGCATCCGAATTGTCATGCGGCCGAGTTTCGCGACGACATTATCGCAGGATTTACTCATACCGAATGGCTTGGACTGACCGTTTTTGAACAAGAGACGGCAGACACAGAAAATATCGGCTATGTCAGTTTTGTCGCACGGTTTTCTGAACAAGGTAAAACAGGTGCAATTATCGAGCGCTCTCGTTTTTTAAAAGAAAACGGTCAGTGGTACTATATAGATGGTACACGCCCTCAAATTGGACGAAACGATACCTGCCCTTGTGGCTCAGGTAAAAAATTTAAAAAGTGCTGCGGCTAATCAACGCCCGACAGTATCAATTTTGCAAACATTCTCAACAGGATCACCGCTGCAAATGCATTCATTACAACGAAAAGTGCTGCGTACTATTTGCCCGGACCAAAAAGGTCTGATCGCGCGCATTACGAATATCTGTTACAAGCATGAACTGAACATCGTGCAGAACAATGAGTTTGTGGACCACCGTACCGGACGCTTTTTTATGCGCACCGAACTGGAGGGCATTTTTAACGACGTCACGCTGCTTGCCGATCTGGACAGCGCCTTACCTGAAGGCTCGATTCGTGAATTAACCCCAGCAGGCCGCCGCCGCATCGTCATTTTGGTCACCAAGGAAGCGCATTGCCTGGGCGATTTATTAATGAAGGCCAATTATGGCGGGCTGGATGTTGAAATCGCCGCGGTGATCGGCAATCACGAGACCTTGCGTCCTCTGGTTGAACGGTTTGATATTCCGTTTGAGCTGGTGAGCCATGAAGGTTTAACACGTGACGAACATGATCAGAAAATGGCTGATGCTATCGACGCCCACCAGCCGGACTATGTCGTGCTGGCTAAATACATGCGCGTTCTGACCCCGACATTTGTTTCACGCTTTCCGAATAAAATTATCAATATTCACCATTCATTCCTGCCAGCATTCATTGGTGCTCGTCCGTACCATCAAGCTTATGAGCGTGGCGTGAAGATCATCGGCGCGACGGCCCACTACGTGAATGATAACCTCGATGAAGGCCCAATCATTATGCAGGACGTGATCCATGTTGATCACACCTATACTGCCGAAGATATGATGCGCGCGGGTCGCGACGTTGAAAAAAATGTATTAAGCCGTGCGCTGTATCAGGTTCTGGCTCAACGCGTCTTTGTTTACGGTAACCGAACGATTATTCTGTAATCGATTGATAAGTTAATTGGTTACCTTTACATCTTTACGTGTAAAAATCAGGCAACCAGTTCTTTTTTATCAACGGAATGCTTTACAGGGGCGCATCATTTGATATGATGCGCCCCGCTTCCAACGGAAGCAGGCCAGTAATTAGCATTACCCCGTGGTGGGGTTCCCGAGCGGCCAAAGGGAGCAGACTGTAAATCTGCCGTCATCGACTTCGAAGGTTCGAATCCTTCCCCCACCACCATCTTCTAGCACTGCCTACAATTTGAATTACCCCTGGTGGGGTTCCCGAGCGGCCAAAGGGAGCAGACTGTAAATCTGCCGTCATCGACTTCGAAGGTTCGAATCCTTCCCCCACCACCATCACTTCATAAAGCACCAACAGCAAATCAATCTCTAATGCCCCATATTCTGCCCATGCGGGAAGGATGAGAAGCTTCGACTAAGGTTCGATTCGAGCGTAGCGAGAAAGCGTTGCCGCAGGCAACGACCCGAAGGGCGAAGCGCACTGCGCTGAGTAATCCTTCCCCCACCACCATCACTTCATAAAGCAACACACTCAATTCCTCTGCAATGCCCTTTATTTGCCTGATGCGCTATGCTTATCAGGCCTACGAACTCGACACGTGCCCCCAATTTGTCTGCTGCGCTGCGCTTATCAGGCCTACAAACTCGATACGTGCCCGCTATTTGTCTGCTGCGCTACGCTTATCAGGCCTACAAACTCGATACGTGCCCGCTATTTGTCTGCTGCGCTACGCTTATCAGGCCTACAGCACTCGCTGATACCTTCGTAGGTCGGATAAGGCGCTTGCGCCGCCATCCGGCAAACAGGCATAAAAAAACCCCGCCGAAGCAGGGTTTTGTCATTCTCAAATATACAATTAGTGACGCGCGCGAACAATCTGGTATTTGCGTGTCAGATATTCGACCGGGACGCTCCAGATGTGTACCAGACGCGAGAATGGGAACAACAGGAACAGCGTCATACCCAGCACCAGGTGCATACGGAAAATGAACGCAACACCATCCAGATATTGAGACGCTCCGCCCTGGAAGGTCACCACTGTCTGCGCCCAGTTCACCAGCTTCATCATCTCACTACCGTCCATATGCTGGGCGGAGAACGGAATGGTCAGCAGGCCCAGCGCACACTGGATCACCAGCAGTGAGAGGATCAGAATATCCGCTCCGGTGGTGGTGGCCCGCACGCGTGGGCTGAACAGACGACGTTTCAGCAGCAGTACGCCACCAATCAGACACATCAGGCCACTGGCACCGCCCGCAAACATTGCCATCTTTTGTTTCACTTCAAGCGGTAGCCAGGCTTCATACATCCAGTGCGGCGTCAACATGCCAAGGAAGTGCCCTGCAAAGATACCCAGGATCCCGATGTGAAACAGGTTTGACGCCAGATTCATCCCTTTGCGATCCAGCATCTGACTGGAAGCCGCACGCCATGTATATTGCCCATAGTCATAACGCAGCCAACTGCCGATCAGAAAGACAGAACCCGCGATGTACGGATAGATGTCAAAGAAGAACGTATTCAGGAAGTGCATTATTGCTGTCCTCCGGTGGTGATATTCAGATACTGCGGCGCAACGGCCCCGGCAAAACGACGCTGGTGAGCGGAGATTTCCGACTCGCCACACCCCTGATCGGCGAAGAATTTCACCTGCTCTTCTTCCCAGACCGCATCCAGCGCTTGTGGTGTATCGTCACGGGCTTCATCCGCAATTTTTTCAGCCACTTTATCGCTGTCGATAACGGTATTCGCCAGTTTTAACAGCAGATCGAACAGCACCGCATAACGGCTTTCACGCTGTTGCAAACGAGCGCTGAGCAGCGCCAGAATCGGCGCAATATCCTGTAAGCCACCTAGCGCTTCGCTTTTCGGCAGTTGCGCAAGGTATTCCAGATACAGCGGCAGATGATCGGGAAGTTCGCGGCTGTCGAGCTGCAAACCGTGCTGCTCATACTGTGCCATCAGGTCAACCATAGCCTGACCGCGATCGCGGGATTCACCGTGAACATGTTCAAACAGCAGCAGCGATGTCGCGCGGCCACGGTCAAACAGTTCGCTGTAGGCGGCCTGCACATCCAGCATGTCCTGCGCGGTTAGATCGCGCAGGAAAACGCCCAGGGACTGGGCATCCTCTTTATCCAGGTTCTCAGATGACGCGAGTGCATCGAAAAGTTCCTGCTGATGCTGCCACAAGGCAGCATCCGGGTACTCGAGCAGACGCGAAACAATGACGAGTTCAATCATTGGTGCGGCTCCGTTTTGCTGGTCACATCGACAGCGTCGATGCGGCGGCTGTTGAACAGATTGAATTTAGTATCAGAACCGTGGCAACCGTCGCCGAAGGTAAAGCCACAACCGCTTTTCTCCGGGAACGCGTCACGCGCCAGTTCACGATGGCTGCTCGGTACCACGAAACGATCTTCGTAGTTCGCGATTGCCAGGTAACGATACATTTCCTGTGCCTGTGCTTCGCTTAAGCCCACCTCTTCCAGTGCACGGGTATCAACTTTGCCGTCAACAGTTTCCGCACGTTTGTAGTGACGCATTGCCAGCATACGTTTCAGCGCCAACAGTACTGGTTGGGTGTCACCTGCGGTCAGCAGGTTCGCCAGGTACTGAACCGGAATACGCAGGCTGTCAACATCCGGCAGAATACCGTTGCTGCCCAGCTCGCCCGCATCAGCAGCTGACTGAATCGGTGACAATGGCGGCACGTACCAGACCATCGGCAGTGTGCGGTATTCCGGATGCAGCGGCAGCGCCAGCTTCCAGTCCATCGCCATTTTGTAAACCGGAGACTGCTGTGCGGCATCAATGACGCTCAGCGGAATACCATCTTTCAGCGCCTGTTCAATAACAGCCGGATCGTTTGGATCGAGGAACACGTCCAGTTGACGCTGGTACAGATCTTTCTCGTGCTCGGTGCTTGCTGCACTTTCGATCGCATCTGCGTCATACAGCAGTACGCCGAGGTAACGGATACGACCTACACAGGTTTCGGAGCAAACGGTCGGCTGACCGGCTTCGATACGCGGGTAGCAGAAGATGCACTTCTCAGATTTCCCGCTCTTCCAGTTGAAGTAGATCTTCTTGTACGGGCAGCCGGTGATACACATACGCCAGCCGCGGCACTTGTCCTGGTCGATCAGCACGATGCCATCTTCTTCACGCTTGTAGATAGCGCCGCTCGGACAGGTCGCCACACACGCCGGATTAAGGCAGTGCTCACACAGACGCGGCAGGTACATCATGAAGGTGTTTTCGAACTGACCGTACATCGCCTTCTGCATGTTTTCGAAGTTCTGGTCTTTGGCGCGTTTTTCAAACTCACCGCCCAGAATTTCTTCCCAGTTCGGACCGCTGGTGATTTTATCCATTCGCTGACCGGTGATCAGCGAGCGTGGACGAGCAATTGGCTGTGCTTTGCTGTCTGCCGGGGCGTTATGCAACGTCTGGTAGTCAAAATCAAACGGCTCGTAGTAATCATCCATGCCCGGCAGATGCGGGTTAGCAAAGATTTTACCCAACAGCAGCGCTTTGTTACCCATGCGCGGCTGCAGTTTGCCGTTGATTTTACGGATCCAACCGCCCTTCCATTTTTCCTGGTTTTCCCAGTCGTTCGGGAAGCCAACGCCAGGCTTACTTTCGACGTTGTTGAACCAGGCATACTCCATACCTTCACGGCTGGTCCAGACGTTTTTACAGGTCACTGAACAGGTGTGGCAGCCGATGCACTTATCGAGATTCAGCACCATGCCGACTTGTGAACGAATTTTCATTTTACGCTCTCCTGTACCTGGTCATTGCCTTCGCCATCCAACCAGTTAATGTTCTTCATCTTACGTACAACTACGAACTCATCACGGTTTGAACCGACGGTACCGTAGTAGTTAAAGCCGTAGGCCAGCTGCGCATAGCCGCCGATCATATGGGTCGGTTTCGGCGTAATACGGGTCACCGAGTTGTGGATCCCACCACGCTGCTGGGTGATTTCTGAACCCGGCAGGTTAACGATACGTTCCTGCGCGTGGTACATCATGGTCATCCCGGCCGGTACACGCTGGCTGACAACTGCACGTGCCGTCAGCGCACCGTTGCTGTTGAAGACTTCGATCCAGTCGTTATCTTCGATTCCCAGATCCTTCGCATCGACTTCGCTCATCCACACAATCGGGCCACCGCGTGACAGCGTCAGCATCAGCAAGTTGTCGCTGTAAGTGGAGTGGATACCCCATTTCTGGTGCGGCGTCAGGAAGTTGAGCGCTTTTTCCGGGTTACCGTTAGATTTCTCGCCGATCACCGCTTTCACCGAACGGGTGTCGATTGGCGGACGGTAAACCAGCAGGCTTTCACCAAAGTCACGCATCCACTGATGATCCTGATACAACTGCTGGCGACCAGACAGCGTACGCCATGGGATCAGCTCGTGAACGTTGGTATAGCCGGCGTTATAAGACACGTGTTCATCTTCCAGTCCTGACCAGGTCGGGCTGGAGATAATTTTGCGCGGCTGCGCCTGAATATCGCGGAAGCGAATTTTTTCGTCTTCTTTATTCAGCGCCAGATGCGTATGGTCACGACCGGTAAATTCACTCAGCGCAGCCCAGGCTTTAACGGCTACCTGACCGTTAGTTTCCGGCGCCAGCGTCAGGATCATCTCGGCTGCATCAATTGCGGTATTAAGCCAAGGCTGGCCTTTTGCCGGACCTTCAGCCTTGGTGTAATTGAGCTTACGCAGCAGATCCATTTCGCTCTGGGTATTCCAGGCAATCCCTTTACCGCCGTTACCGATTTTTTCCATCAGCGGGCCGATGGAGGTGAAACGCTCGTAGGTTGCTGGATAATCACGCTCAACGGTCATGATGTGCGGTGCGGTAACACCAGGAATCAGGTCACATTCACCTTTTTTCCAGTCCTTCACGTCCAGCGGTTGTGCCAGTTCTGCGGCAGAGTCGTGCTGAATTGGCAGCGTAACGACGTCGGTTTCTTTACCGAGATGACCCACGCAAACTTCAGAGAATTTCTTGGCGATGGCTTTGTAGATTTCCCAGTCGCTCTTTGATTCCCAGGCCGGGTCAACGGCCGCAGACAGAGGATGAATAAACGGATGCATGTCCGAGGTATTCATATCGTCTTTTTCATACCAGGTTGCGGTCGGCAGCACGATGTCGGAATACAGACAGGTGCTCGACAGACGGAAGTCCAGCGTGACAACCAGATCCAGTTTGCCGTCCAGGCCGTTATCCTGCCATTCCACTTCTTCAGGCTTCACGCCGCTCTGCTGGCCGAGATCTTTGCCCTGAATACCATGTTCAGTACCCAGCAGATACTTGAGCATGTACTCGTGGCCTTTACCGGAAGAACCGAGCAGGTTAGAACGCCAGATAAACAGGTTACGCGGATGGTTTTTACCGTTTTCCGGCTGCTCTGCCGCAAAGCGAATTGAACCTTCTTTCAGGGATTTAACGGTGTAATCTACCGGCGTCATACCTGCTTTCTGCGCTTCTTCGGCGATACGCAGCGGGTTAGTCCCTAACTGCGGCGCAGATGGCAACCAGCCCATACGTTCAGCGCGAACGTTAAAATCAATCAAATGACCGCTGTAGCGGGATTTGTCTGCCATCGGGGAAAGCAGTTCCTGCGCAGTAACCGTCTCATAGCGCCATTGGCTGGAGTGGTTATAGAAGTAGGAAGTGCTGTTCATATGACGAGGCGGACGCTGCCAGTCAAGAGCAAACGCCAGCGGCTGCCAGCCGGTTTGCGGACGCAGTTTTTCCTGGCCGACATAGTGGGCCCAACCGCCGCCGCTCTGACCGATACAACCGCAGAACACCAGCATATTGATCAAGCCACGATAGTTCATATCGAGGTGGTACCAGTGGTTCAGGCCCGCACCGACGATGATCATCGAACGACCGTGTGTTTTATCGGCGTTATCCGCAAATTCACGGGCAATGCGCACGATCTGAGAGCGAGATACGCCAGTGATTTTTTCTGCCCATGCCGGCGTGTACGCTTTCACGTCATCGTAGCTGGTCGCGCAGTTTTCGTCGTTCAGACCACGTTCCAGGCCATAGTTAGCCATGGTCAGGTCGTAAACGGTGGTCACCAGCGCGGTAGAGCCATCGGCCAACTGCAGGCGTTTAACCGGCAGTTTGTGCAACAGAATATTTTCCAGCTCTACTTTACTGAAGTGCTCGGTGCCTTCGCCGCCAAAGTACGGGAAGCCCACTTCAGCGATATCGTCTTGGCTACCCAGCAGGCTGAGCTGCAGTTCAGTTTCATCACCGGACGTACCGTCGCGTTGCTCAAGGTTCCATTTGCCCTTTTCGCCCCAACGGAAGCCAATTGAACCGTTTGGCGCAACCATTTCGCCGTTGCTGTTGATAGCGACGGTTTTCCATTCTGGGTTATTTTCCTGGCCCAGAGAGTCGACCAGATCCGCCGCACGCAGCATACGACCAGCAGCATAGTAGCCGTCACGCTCTTCGAGCATCACCAGCATTGGCATGTCGGTATAACGACGAACATAGTCGGTGAAGTACTGGCTCGGGTTATCGAGGTGGAACTCGCGCAGCATGACATGGCCCATCGCCATTGCCATCGCCGCATCGGTTCCCTGCTTCGGTGCCAGCCACAGGTCGCAAAGTTTGGCAATTTCTGCGTAGTCCGGAGTAATAGCTACCGTTTTGGTGCCTTTATAGCGAACTTCAGTAAAGAAGTGTGCATCCGGAGTACGGGTCTGCGGTACGTTAGAGCCCCATGCAAGAATGTAGCTGGAGTTATACCAGTCGGCAGATTCCGGTACGTCGGTTTGCTCGCCCCAGGTTTGCGGGGAAGCCGGCGGCAGGTCACAGTACCAGTCGTAGAAGCTCAGGCAGGTACCGCCAATCAGCGACATATAGCGTGCGCCGGAAGCATAAGAAACCATCGACATCGCTGGGATCGGAGAGAAGCCTGCAACGCGGTCAGGGCCATAGGTTTTGATGGTGTAAACGTTAGATGCAGCAATCAGTTCATTCACTTCCTGCCAGGAAGAACGAACAAACCCACCACGACCGCGCGCTTGTTTGAAGCTTTTTGCTTTGTCGGCGTCTTCGATGATGGATGCCCATGCGTCTACCGGATCGCTGTGCAGTCTTTTTGCTTCACGCCACATCTTCATCAGACGTTTGCGCATCAGCGGGTATTTCAGACGGTTAGCGCTGTAGAGATACCAGGAATAGCTTGCACCACGTGGGCAGCCGCGAGGCTCGTGGTTAGGCATATCTGGACGCGTGCGTGGGTAGTCAGTTTGCTGGGTCTCCCAGGTCACCAGACCATTTTTCACATAGATTTTCCAGCTGCATGAGCCCGTGCAGTTTACCCCGTGGGTTGAACGCACGATTTTGTCATGCTGCCAACGCTGGCGGTATCCGTCCTCCCAGTCCCTGTTGGTATTGAGAAGCTGGCCATGCCCATCGGCAAAGGTTTCGCCCTTCTGTTTGAAGTAGCGAAACCGGTCCAGGAATTTACTCATCGGTTTTCTCCTGTAGGAGCCTGACGGCTCTCTGATAAATCGACATTGCTTGATTGAGAGCGAAGGTAACGCTCTGAAAGGGCGTGAGAATTGATAACGATCAAGGCATGCAGGGATGAAAAATGAAGGTTGGTTTTTACATACCCCCAAAGTGGGATATTGTTTTTTAACGTAATATTTTGAATTTAAAGGATTTTAAAAAATTCACTTATCATACAAATGTTAAATTCTTTATAAGTGGGTATTAAGGGGTATCCCCCCTGCTTAGCATATTGCGAGTACCGTTCTCACAGGCTGTTGTCATTTCACAATGCCTAAGTATGTTGTAACTAATTACAGATAAAAAAAAGCGCGGTCTAACACCGCGCAATGGATAATCAACCTACACGTCATCATTCAAACGGCTTCTGCGTTGGCTGAGCTTGTTCTCCCCAGTCACATACTTCAGTAAGCTCCTGGGGAATCCTCACTTGCCGCCTTGATGCAGTTCGAATGATTATGTGTATACAGCTTTTTTACTTTTTAGAATGACGTCCGTACACCGCCCAGGTGATGACCACACAAGCGACATAGAAGATCAGAAATACTTTCATCGCATCGACCGGAGAACCGGTTAACGCCAGAGACGTACCAAATGCTTTCGGGATAAAGAAGCCGCCAATCGCACCAATGGCTGAGATAAAGCCCAACGCTGCCGCAGTGTCTGTTGCTGCTTCGCGCATTGCTTTCTCTTCTGAACCGCCTTCAGCTTTCACTCTGTCCATCGTCAGCTTGCGGAAGATAACGGAGATCATCTGGAAGGTTGAACCACTCCCCAGACCAGCCGTCAGGAACAATGCCAGGAACACCGCGAAGAAGGCGATAAAGTTGCCGCCAACGCCGTTTGATGGCAGCGTCAGGAACAGTAAGGCACTGAAAATTGCCATCAGCACGAAGTTCACCAGCGTTACACGGGTTCCGCCCAGACGGTCAGAGATTGCGCCGCCCGCTGAACGAGCCAGCGCGCCAATCAACGGTCCAAAGAAGGCGTAATGCAGGATCTGTACCTCAGGAAACTGCGTTTTTGACAACATGGCAAAACCGGCAGAGAAACCGATGAATGAACCGAAGGTTGCCAGATATAGCAGGCTCATAATCCACAGATGCCCACGTTTCAGCACCGGCAATTGCTCTTTCAGCGACGCTTTTGAGGTTGCCAGTTCATTCATACCAAACCATGCAGCCAGCGTTAACACCGCAAGGAACGGTACCCAAATCCATGCGGCGTTTGCCAGATACAGCTGCGTACCATCCGGTTGTTCAACCCCGTGGCTACCAAATGCGGCAAAGATTGACAGTGAAACCACCAGCGGCGCAACCAACTGCATCACGCTGACGCCCATGTTGCCCAGGCCACCGTTCAGACCCAGCGCACCACCCTGTTTCTGTTTTGGAAAGAAGAAACTGATGTTTGCCATGCTGGACGCAAAGTTCGCACCGGCGAAACCGCACAACAGAGAGATAATAATAAAGGTACTAAACGGCGTGGAAGTATCCTGCACCGCAAAACCTAACCATACGCAAGGAATAATCAGGATACCGGTGCTAAACGCTGTCCAGCGACGTCCACCAAACAGGGGAACCATAAAGGAGTACGGAACACGCAGCAGCGCGCCGGACACAGAAGGTAATGCCGTCAGCATGAACAGCTGTTCAGTGGTGAAATCAAATCCGACTTTCGGTAAGTTCACCGCCACGGCGCTAAATAACATCCACACGCAAAACGCCAGCAGCAAGCAAGGGACGGAGATCCACAGGTTACGGCTGGCGATTCGTTGACCACGCTGCTGCCAGAAGGCGGGATCTTCCGGCCGCCATTCGGTAATTACAGCTCCAGATGCCCTTTCCGGGGCAGATGAGTGACTCATAGACACCTCTGATACTTGTTTCGATGCCTGCAACATTAGGGTTTACAGCTGGAGGTAAGTTGATATAAATCAAAGGAAAAGGTGTCATTATTCATGCCTAAAATTTATCATTACCCTAAATGAGTACATAACTTCGGTAAAAAAGATGTGGTTTTTCACGCTTCTGTCGCCCCCTACTCCCCCTCGCCCAGGATCTCTCCCTCCACTGGCAATTAAGAGGTAGCCCGTTTGAGGTATGGGTATACTCCAGTGTATCGCCGAGAATAACGCCACTGCCTGCAGCAGAATCGTCATTCAATAAGGTTTTCTGTTCGACGAAAACCCGAAGGAACAAGTCACCATGTTTAAACGTTGTCTCTCCCCGCTTACGCTGGTCAACCAGGTGGCGCTGATTGTTTTATTGTCCACAGCCATCGGCGTGGCGGGTATGGCTGTCTCCGGCTGGCTGGTTCAGGGCGTTCAGGGTAGCGCCCATGCAATCAACAAAGCGGGATCGCTGCGCATGCAGAGTTATCGCCTGCTGGCAGCCGTACCGCTGGACGCTAGCGATCAACCGCTTCTGGATGAAATGGAGAAAACGGCGTTTAGCCCGGAGTTGACGCGTGCCGCAAAGCGAGACGGACAACAGCCGCAGTTAAAAGCACTACAGGATTACTGGCACACTGAACTGGCGCCGGGGCTTGCGCATGCGCAAACGCCTGATGCGGTAGCGCAGGATGTGACACGCTTTGTAGGCGGTCTGGATAAGCTGGTTACCGCCTTTGACCATACCACTGAATTACGCATTGAACGCGTCGTCCTGCTGCATCGCCTGATGGCCATATTTATGGCATTGCTGTTGGTTTTCACCATTATCTGGCTGCGCGTGCGCCTGTTAGAGCCGTGGAAACAGCTGCTGGCGATGGCGCGAGCCGTCAGCCAACGTGATTTTACCCAACGCGCGCGTATCAGCGGGCGTAATGAGATGGCCGCTCTGGGCTCGGCACTGAATAATATGTCGGAAGAACTGGCCGAAAGTTACGCCGTGCTGGAACAGCGGGTACAGGAGAAAACGGCGGGTCTGGAGCACAAAAATCAGATCCTTTCTTTTCTGTGGCAAGCCAACCGCCGCCTGCACTCTCAGGTGCCGTTGTGCGAACGCCTCTCTCCGGTACTGAATGGTCTGCAAAATTTGACCTTGCTGCATGATATTGAACTCCGGGTTTACGACCTGGAAGATGAAGACAATCATCAGGAATTTACCTGTCAGTCCAATGCCAGCTGTGATGAGAAAGGTTGCCATCTTTGTCCTCGCGGAACGCTGCCCGCGATTGACGGCGGAATCACATTGAAATGGCGGCTGACCGACGCGCATACCCAGTATGGTATTCTGCTCGCCACCTTGCCGAACGGACGCCATCTCAGCCACGATCAGCAGCAACTGGTTGATACCCTGGTTGAGCAACTGACCGCAACGCTCGCGCTCGACAGACATCAGGAGCGTCAGCAGCAGTTGATCGTGATGGAAGAGCGTGCCACCATTGCACGCGAACTTCATGATTCTATTGCACAATCGCTCTCTTGTATGAAGATGCAGGTTAGCTGTTTGCAGATGCAGGGCGATGCGCTTTCAGATAACTGTCGCGAGTTGCTCAGCCAGATTCGTAACGAGCTGAATGCTTCGTGGGCACAACTGCGTGAGCTGTTAACCACCTTCCGTTTACAGCTCACAGAACCTGGATTACGGCCGGCGCTGGAAGCCAGCTGTCAGGAGTACAGCGCCCGTTTTGGATTTACGGTTAAGCTGGATTATCAGCTACCGCCACGCCTGGTCCCTTCGCATCAGGCGATTCACCTGCTACAAATTGCGCGCGAAGCCCTGAGTAATGCACTTAAACACTCTCAGGCCAATGAAGTGGTCGTGACGGTGGTGCAAAATGGCAAGCAGGTCAAACTAACAGTGCAAGATAACGGCTGCGGCGTACCGGAAAACGCCGAACGCAGTAACCACTACGGCATGATTATAATGCGCGACCGTGCGCAGAGCTTGCGCGGCGATTGCCGCGTACGCCGTCGCGAGACGGGCGGTACTGAAGTTGCTGTCACTTTTATTCCCGAAACAAACTTCACAGAAGTCCAAGGAGATACCCATGAGTAATCTGGAACCGGCAACCATCCTGTTGATCGACGATCATCCGATGCTGCGAACCGGTGTAAAACAGCTTGTCAGCATGGCGCCCGATATTACCGTTGTCGGCGAAGCCAGCAATGGTGAGCAGGGTATCGAGCTGGCTGAATCCCTTGATCCCGATCTGATCCTGCTTGATCTCAACATGCCCGGCATGAACGGCCTGGAAACTCTCGATAAGCTGCGTGAAAAGTCACTGTCGGGCCGTATCGTTGTGTTTAGCGTATCCAATCATGAAGAAGACGTAGTTACCGCACTGAAACGCGGTGCTGACGGTTATCTGCTGAAAGATATGGAGCCTGAAGATTTACTCAAAGCCTTACAGCAGTCAGCGGCCGGTGAAATGGTGCTGAGTGAAGCCTTAACGCCGGTTCTGGCCGCCAGCCTGCGTGCTAATCGTGCAACGTCGGACCGTGATGTCACCCAACTGACACCGCGTGAGCGCGACATTCTCAAGCTCATTGCCCAGGGGCTGCCGAACAAGATGATCGCCCGTCGTCTGGACATCACTGAAAGTACGGTAAAAGTCCATGTGAAGCATATGTTGAAGAAAATGAAGCTCAAATCACGCGTCGAAGCCGCGGTATGGGTACATCAGGAACGCATTTTCTGATAACGCGTTGATGCTTCATTGCTAACGAGGATCATTTTCCGAAACGGTAATAAACGGTTCGGTCAGTGATAGCGTGATCTCATTGGAAGAGACACGCTGACCCTGCTCATCTTCTACCACCACAGACAACCGCCAGCGGTTTGTCGCGCCTTCGCTGCTGTCCCACTTCGGCATAATAATCGTCCAACCTTGCACGTTTCGGTTATCGCTACCCGCCGTTAAACTCAACGCCTGGGTATCACCCTGCCAGGTTAAATGGCGGATCCCATGCAAACTACGCACCTGCAGCTTCAGCGCCACCGACTCACCAGACTTGAGATCCCAGGGCGGCGTGGCCAAAAATACCGACAATGTTTTACGCTGACGATATTCCAGCGTCGGCAGATTGTTACGCTGCGGATCGTCATAACGACTGCCGCGCAGCGATCGGCTGTTTGCCACCTCGCTGACCATCAGCTGTTTTTTTAGCGGTACGCCAAATCGGTAATTCAGCGTTAAGCCGAGGTTATTCTGGCTGATTCCGCTTTCGCCCTGCTTATGTTGTGCCGTCACGGTAATCAACGGCACCGGCGTATAGCTCAATCCCAGATTCACCGCCACAGGATTGTGGTACCCGGTTCCGGAATGAAACAGATCCACCCGGTCGCCAAAATACTGTTCCACGCTGACGCTGGTATTGAGGTGTTGATAGAACGGCATGCGCATTTGCGCAGTCAGGTCGTAGCCGCGGGCCATCCGTTGTTCCTGGGTTGCGGAACGCTCCTGCCAGGAGGACAACGGTTGGTAATAGTTAGCGGATAAGCGCAAGTATTCGCCCCACGCCTCGGCGCCAAGGCCTCCCCGGGGCAGATTTTCATCCAACAGGTTGTCATAAAAGGTGTTGTAACCCAGAAACCAGCCGTCGCGTACCCAGCGCTGCCCAATCCCCGCATTGCTGACTAAACCTTCGTCCTGTTGCGTCAGCCCCAACTGGCTCCAGGTAAGATAACGTGGATTGTCCTGCCATGGGATAAACCAGCTTCCCCGACTTCCGGTAAAGCTGCCTTCGTTATCCACCTGCAATCCAACGCTGGCGTTTCCCCAGGGAGAGAGCCAGGATTCCAGTTGCTGATTAACCTGTTCGCTGACCGTGTCACGCACCTGACCAAATGCGAACTGCTTCGCCTGTTCACCCGTATCAAGCCCGTTATCGGTCATGCTGGCTTCACCAAACGCTTTGACCATTTCAGCAAAGTGCTTTTCGCCGGCCCGCGACTCCGGCGCCAGACCGAGATCGGGTAAACCATCACTATTGTTATCGAAAGGGTTTTCGGCCTGGTAAATAAAAGATGTCCGTGCGCTGGCAATACCGCCTGCCAATGGCAAGAGTAGGAGAAGAGAAAATCTGCAGCAAACAAAACGGCTCAAATCGTTACTGGCTTTTATATCATTGAATTTGGGGACCACAGCGTAAATCCTACCTGTCCGACGTCCCCTTTGCAGCTTTTTCTCAAATTTTCAGGAATATCCTTAATCATTGAGTGTAATTTTTTGTGCCAGTAATGTCTTCAGTTCCGGAATACACGAGCCGCAATTACTCCCGCAACGTAACGCTTTTCCCAATGCCTGAACCGTATCACAACCGTTAGCGATAGCCTGGGTAATGGCCTTTTCTCCTACGCTGTAACAACTACAAATAGTCGCGCCCTTATCAGCCGTAATACCACCGGGTTTCCCGCCCAACAGGGCATGACGAGTCTGAGCGTTTTCCGGCGTTTGCATGAATGCGCAGAGGATCGCCGCATCATCAATCTGCGGCAGCGTTGCCGCTGACCAGAGCCCAAGCATCAGCTTTCCTTCATGCCAGGCCAACAGATTCAGTCCCTGCTCCCATTTCGCCTGCTGAAGTTGCCAGCCTTGCGTCACACAATATTGTTGCAGCCACGCAGAAATATCGCTGTCGCCCGCCAGCGTATAACGCACGGCATTGTCAGCACTTTTGCGCCACCAGTGAACGAACCCCGGTAACGTCAGCACGGAGCGACAAAACAGCTCTCCCTGCCACCGGGGCTGCCATGCCATAATGCGCACCGCTGTCTGTTTGCTTTCCGGCTGTCCAGAGTCAGGGTCACAAATCGGCGCCACCAATGCATTTACCCGTCCTTGACGGGCAAAATGATTATTCCAATGCATTGAAGTGAAGACGTTCCCTGGCCGCTGCCCACGGTGAATGGTCACCCTACCAACCATTACGCCTCGCGGGGAGTTAACCCGGCATAGCGCACCTTCATTCAGCTTTAAGCGATAGGCATCCTCTGGTGCAATTTCTACCAGCGGTTCATTGATGTGCTGCATCAGGCGTGAAATCGTCCCCGTCCGCGTCATAGTGTGCCACTGATCGCGAATGCGACCACTGTTTAGCACCAATGGATAGAGGGCATCACAGGCAGTTTTCATCCCCTGTGGCGTAACAGATACCAGGCGTAAACGTTGGTTACCACGCCACCCCTGCCAAAAATTTAGCGTTGATGAGCCGGTACTCACTGGCCAGCGAACCGGCGTCATCTCATCCCACTGTTGATGCGTCAGCTCCGCTAACGCGCCGATATCAAATGCACGTTCCCCCCTGTTTTCATAACCGGAAAGCGCCGCATGTTCACAAAATACCTCCCATGCGCTTTGCCAGCCAAACGCATGGGCAAAACCCAACTGTTTCGCTATTTGCGCGACGATCCACCAGTCCGCCCTCGTCTCACCCGGCGCTGGTAAAAATGCGCGCTGGCGCGAGATCCGTCGTTCTGAGTTCGTCACCGTACCGTTTTTTTCGCCCCAGGCCTGAGCCGGAAACCGAATATGCGCGTAGCGGCTGGTGTCCGTGTCTGCCACGACTTCAGAGACAATCACCAGTGGACAGGCTGCCAACGCCTGGCACACGGCATGGCTGTCCGGTAATGACACCGCCGGGTTTGTCCCCATGATCCATACCGCTTTAACGTCGCCTTTACCGATCGCCTCAAACAAATCCACGGCCATCAAACCAGGCGTCTGCGCCAACCTTTCAGTGCCCCAGAAGCGGGACAGGCGGGCAAGATCCTGGGGTTCAAAATTCATATGCGCCGCCAGCTGCGTCGCCAACCCGCCAACTTCCCGGCCGCCCATCGCATTGGGTTGCCCGGTCAGCGAAAATGGGCCGCACCCCTGTCGACCAAACTTACCGCTGGCCAAATGCACGTTAATAATCGCATTACACTTATCGCTACCGCTGGCAGACTGGTTAATGCCCATGGTGTATAGCGTGATGGCTGTTGGCGCGCGCATAAACCAGTCATAGAAGGTGACAATATCGGCAACATCCAGCCCGCAAAACTGCGCCACACGCGCGAGGCTCCAGTCGCGCGCAATAGCAAACGTTTCTGCAGCGTCATCAAATTCACTTTGCGCATTACCCTCAGCCACAATCCTGTTCAGTAAGCCAACAAACAGCCCAGCATCGCTACCGGGCAGCAGGGAAAGATGCAGATCGGCGATATCACAGGTTGCGGTGCAGCGAGGATCGATAACCACGACTTTCATCGACGGATTAGCATTACGCGCCTGCACCAGACGCTGATACAGCACCGGATGCGTCCATGCTGCATTCGATCCCACCAATACCACCAAATCACTGCATTCGATGTCCTCATAACTGCAGGGCACGACATCCGCTCCTAGCGCCCGCTTGTATCCGGTCACCGCAGACGACATACAAAGCCGCGAATTGGTATCAATATTGGCCGCGCCAATGAAGCCTTTCATCAGCTTATTCGCCGCATAGTAATCCTCCGTCAGCAGTTGCCCGGAGGCATAAAAGGCTACGGCATGCGGGCCATGCTGAGCGATGATAGCGCGCAGACGTTCGCCGGCGGTGTCCAGCGCCTGCGACCAACTCGCCGTTTCGCCATCCACCATCGGTTGCAACAACCTGCCGCTAAGTCCTGTGGTTTCAGCCAGCGCCGCGCCTTTGACGCATAAGCGGCCAAAGTTTGCCGGATGTTCGGGGTCACCTCTGACGGTGACGCCATTATTGTCTACCTGCGCAATCACGCCGCAGCCAACGCCACAGTACGGGCACGTTGTACGAGTCTCACTCATGATGCCTCCGCCCGCAGGATCAGCGCCTGAGTTCCCACCCACACTTTGCCCGCCTCCACTTTCACCGGCCAGGCGCGTACCGCCTGTTCTCCGCTGTCATACTGGCGGCCATCGCGCAGACGAATACGTTGTTTATACAGCGGCGAGATAACAATCGGCTCACCCTGCACATCCCCCAGAATACCGCGCGATAACACCTGCGCAGCACTACCGGGTTCAAGGTTATCAAGGGCATAAATCGTCTGCCCAAAGCGGAATAATGCAATTTGCACATCTCCCAGACGTGCGCCAATACCCGCCTGCTCAGGGATTGCATCAAGGGTGCATATCTCCTGCCAGGGTTTTGTCGGTAATGACTCACGGCCCCTGGATGCAGGTTTAGCCAACTGCGGTTGCCCGCGTAAAGGCGCGCGGGCAACCGTCTCATCCGCCTCATCACTATTGATATATGAACGAAACAGCGCCAGACGCTGCGGGCTACTGAGCGTGGTTTGCCATTCGCACTGGTAGCTTTCCACAACCCGCGCCATCTCTTGTTCCAGTTCACTGGCAATCCCTAAACTGTCGTCGAGGATCACTTCACGCAAATACGCAATGCCCCCTTCCAGGTTATCCATCCAGGTGCTGGTACGTTGCAGACGATCCGCGGTGCGAATGTAGAACATCAGGAAACGGTCGATAGTGCGCATCAGCGCGGTATCATCTAAATCACTGGCAAACAAATCGGCATGGCGTGGTTTCATTCCTCCATTGCCGCACAGATAGAGATTCCAGCCTTTATCCGTCGCAATGACGCCCACATCCTTGCTCTGTGCCTCGGCGCACTCCCGGGTACAACCGGACACCGCCATTTTAATTTTGTGTGGTGCACGCAACCCTTTGTAGCGATTTTCAAGCATCACCGCCATTGCCGTTGAATCCTGTACGCCGTAGCGACACCAGGTCGAGCCAACGCAAGACTTCACCGTTCGCAACGACTTCCCGTACGCATGCCCTGTTTCAAACCCCGCAGCCACCAGTTCGCGCCAGATATCAGGTAACTGTTCCAGACGCGCGCCGAAAAGATCCACCCGTTGCCCGCCGGTGATTTTGCTGTACAGCTGGTAACGTTTCGCAATCTGTCCTATGGCGATCAGGCCGTCCGGTGTGACCTCTCCCGCAGGCATACGCGGGACCACAGAATAGGAACCGTCTTTTTGAATATTGGCAAAATAGCGATCGTTCGTGTCCTGCAGCGGTAAGTGCGCAGGTTTAAGCAGATACTCATTCCAGCAGGACGCCAGCACTGACCCCACCAGAGGTTTACAGATTTCGCAGCCGTGACCATGGCCGTAACGGCTAATCAACTGTTCGAAAGTATGGATATGGTTCACCCGTACAAGGTGATAAATCTCCTGGCGCGACCAGGGAAAATGTTCACAGATATCCTTTTTGACCTCAACGCCCTGGGCCGCAAGTTGGTGCTCCATCACTTGTTTCACCAGCGCGCTGCATCCGCCACAACCGGTCGCTGCTTTAGTGCACTGTTTGATGGCGCCAATGTCCGTCGCACCAGCACTTACCGCCCGGCATATATCGGCCTTACTGACGTTATGACAAGAGCAGATTTGCGCTGTATCGGGCAATGCCGCAACCCCAAGCGCTTTTGGCGCACCGCCCGCCAGCGCGGGCAGGATCAGCGATTCCGGCTGACCAGGAAGCGGCATCCCATTCAACATCATTTGCAATAGCGTGGCGTAATCGCCAGCATCGCCAACCAGCACTCCGCCCAACAGCGTTTTGCCCTCTGCGCTGACGACGATCTTTTTGTAGATCTGCTCAGGACCATGCGTCCATTGATAGCTTTTCGCGCCCGGCGTACGGGCATGCGCATCGCCAAAAGAAGCAACATCAACGCCCAGCAGCTTGAGTTTGGTACTCATATCCGCGCCGCTAAAGCTGACATCGTCTCCGGCCAGCTGTGCGGCGACCACCCGCGCCATTTGATACCCCGGCGCGACAAGGCCAAAGACTCGCCCTTCCCACAGCGCACATTCGCCGATTGCAAAAATGGCGTCATCTGACGTGCGACAGTGGTTATCGATACAAATCCCACCGCGTTCGCCAATATCTAAACCGCTACGACGCGCCAGCGCATCCTGCGGACGAATCCCTGCAGAAAAGACCACCATTTCAGTTTCCAGCTTTTCGCCATCGGCAAAGTGCAGTACCAGTCCGTCAGAAGTGCTTTCAATTTCCGTGGTCGATTTCGCGGTGTGGACGCCAACGCCCAGCGCTTCTATCTTTTCTCGTAACATCGCGGCACCGGCGTTATCCAGCTGCACCGCCATCAGATTAGCGGCAAACTCAACAACATGCGTTTCCAGCCCAAGCTGACGCAGCGCGTTCGCCGCCTCCAGACCAAGCAGGCCTCCGCCGATCACCACCCCGCGGCGCGCACTTTTCGCTTTCGCTGCAATGGCATCTAAATCGTCCAACGTACGATAAACAAAGCAGGCGGGTGAGTCCCCACCTTTCACAGGGGGGACAAATGGATACGATCCGGTGGCAAGTACCAGCGAATCCCAGTGGGTTTCATGTCCGTCGGCGTTGCGGATGACGTGCATCTCACGATCGATCTCGGTCACGCATTGCCCCAAACGTAGCTCTATGCCATTACGGGCAAAGAAATCATCAGCGACAAGCGAAAGTGATTGCGCGCTGCGCCCGGCGAAATACTCTGACAGATGCACCCGGTCATAGGCGGCATAACGTTCTTCGCCAAACACCACAATGTGATAATGCAAATGAAGATTACGGCTAACGCATTGCTCAAGAAAATGGTGGCCAACCATACCGTGTCCCACAACAGCCAGTGTCGGTTTTGTCATCGTCATCTGTCCTGCAGCCGATGGCTGCGTATCAAAGCGGTCGAAGAGCCAGTCGGAGTGTGCTGTCGCCCCCTGGGCCAGCAAATCGGTTAATGGCGCTGCGCTATGGCAATCGCCCATCAGCAGCACACCATGGAGTTTTCCATCACGCGTCAGCAAGCGGCGATAGTGCCCGCTGAGCGGATCGTATGTGCTCAGGGTGGCATCCGTCGCCGTCGTGTCCGTTACGCCTGCACTAAACAGATCAATTCCCGTCACCTTGAGGCGCGTTCCACTCGCCTGCCAACCAAATCCGGCACCGATAAAACCCGCTAGTCGCGCAGCCAACACCTCAGCCTGTTTCAGGCACGGCGCAACCAGTCCCCACGTCTGGCCGTTAATCTCGCAGCATTCCCCGACGGCGCTAATGCCGGGCATTGAGGTGCGAAGCTGTTCATCCACCACAATCCCCTGCTGACAAACAGCACCGCACTCCTGCGCCAGGGAGATATTGGGTTTAACCCCCGTGGCAATCACCACGCCATCCGCCGCAATACGCTGGCCATCCAGCAACGTTACGCAGTCGGCTTCGATACTGACGAGCCCAGAACTAAGCTCGCAGCGAATACCACGTCCTGTTAGTTGCGCCTGCAGCAGATCGCTGGCCTGTTGATCAAGCTGTTGTTCCATCAACCTTCCCGCGCGATGAATCAACGTGACATCGTCACCGTGAAGACGTAAGGCTGCCGCGGCCTCCACGCCGAGAACGCCACCACCCAGCACCACCTTTGGCCCAGACTGCTGGAGAATCGCCTCGACATCCTGCATCGTGCGAAAAGCATGAACATGCGGTTGTTGGACGCCTGGAATGGGCGGAATAAACGGATACGATCCGGTGGAAAATACCAGCTCATCCCAGAACAAAAGCCGTTTTGTGGTGGTCAGGCTGCGGCTGGTGGCATCAACGGCCAACACAGCTTCATCGCTCAGAACCGTCACGCCGTGATCGAGATACCACTGCGCCGGATGAAGCAAAGTTTGCGCAAAGGGCTTTTCTCCCCCCAGCACCGGTGAAAGTTGGATCCGGTTGTAGGCAAGCTGCGGCTCTTCACCAATAACGGTGACGGAAATGCCGCCGTTTTTGTACATAACAAGCGCCTCAATCAGACGAGTTGCCGCCATGCCATGACCCACAATGACCAGTCGCGTCATCTTCCCCTCCTTACGCCGCCTTCGGCTGTTTCTCATATAGAAAATGGAGAATGCGTTGTCGCAGGTGGTGGTATCGGCTGTCATCGGCAAGCTGGACCCGATTGCGTGGGCGCGGTAAATCAACCGTCAAGATCTCGCCCACCGTCGCCGCTGGCCCGTTGGTCATCATCAGAACCCGGTCGGAAAGTAGCACCGCTTCATCAACGTCGTGAGTGATCAGCACAATGGTGGTATTCAGCGACTGCTGGATGTGCATCACCGTATCCTGCAAATGTGCCCTGGTGAGCGCATCCAGTGCGCCAAACGGTTCATCCATAAGCAGGACTTTGGGTTTCATCGCCAGTGCCCGGGCAATACCCACGCGTTGCTTCATCCCACCAGAGACTTCACCGGGGTGTTTGTGCATCGCGTGCCCCATCTGGACGCGGTGCAGGTTGTGTTCGATCCACTCACGTCGCTCGGCTTTACTCATGGTGTGGCGAAATACCTGATCGACGGCCAGGGCTACGTTGTCGAAACAGGTCAGCCACGGCAGCAGCGAATGATTTTGGAAAACGACCGCCCGCTCAGGCCCCGGCCCGGCGATTTCGCGGTTATCGCAAATCAGGCCACCTTCAGTTGGTAACGTAATGCCGGCAATCAGATTCAAAAGCGTCGACTTTCCGCAACCGGAGTGACCAATCAAACTCACTGTCTCCCCTTCATGGATATCAAAAGAGACATTGTGCAGCGCGAGGAACTCACCGCTGGCGGTCGAAAAACGTTGGCTGACCGCCTGGACCTGAATAATGGGTTTCATGTTGTCTCCTTATTTTTCCTGCCAGCTATAACGACGTGCCACCAGCATTAGCCCCTGCTCAAGCAGCAGACCGACAACGCCGATGATGACGATAGCGATGAGAATGTTTTCGACGTTAAGGTTGTTCCACTCATTCCAGATCCAAAAACCAATCCCTAACCCGCCGGTGAGCATTTCTGCTGCCACAATCACCAACCAGGCGATGCCAATCGACAGGCGTACGCCAGTGAGGATCGCCGGAAGCACGGCGGGGAAAAGTATCCGCCGCATCACCGTCCACTCAGAGAGTTGCAATACGCGAGCTACGTTGAGGTAATCGTCAGGGATTCTCCGCACCCCTTCGGCGGTGTTGATCACCATCGGCCATATAGAGCAGATAAAGATGGTCCAGCTCGATGCGGGTTCCGCTTTTTGAAACAACAGCAGTCCAATCGGCAGCCAGGCCAGCGGACTGACCGGGCGCAACAGCGCAATCAGCGGCGAAAACATGTGCGAAAAGAAGGTGAAACGCCCAATCAGAAAGCCCAGCGGAATCCCCACCAGCGCCGCTAATCCGAAACCGATCGCGACCCGTTGCAACGACGCCAGCACGTTCCAGCCGATACCCATATCATTCGGCCCGCCGTTATAGAACGGATCGGCAAACAACGTCAGGGCTGAATCCAGGGTGCTCAGCGGCGTCGGAAATCCTTTGCTGTTGATGGCGGCAAGTTGCCAGCACACCACCAGCAAGGCAATCCCCAGCAGAGCGGGTACGGCGCGTCTTAGCCATGTACTAAGCCACATTGACCATGGCATTTTGCGCTTTCTGACCTTCATCGTTGATAGCGTGATGACCTCACCGACTACCGGCTCAGGGGATTTAAGCTGCGTATTTTGTTTCATCTCAGGCTCCTGTACGGTGGAGGGTAAAACTGTTGGCATAGGCTTCTGGATTGCGGCCATCCCATACGGAACCGTCCATCAGCGTACTGGTTCGTAGCAATTTCGCAGGAGGTGTTATCCCACCAACCGCCGCTGCCGCATCGCGCCAGATATCGGTCCGGTTGATGCGCGCGGCAATGGCTGCATAATCCGGTTGTTGCTTTAACAATCCCCAACGGCGGAACTGGGTCAGAAACCACATGCCATCGGAATGCCAGGGAAAACTCACCTCGCCGTCGCGAAAAAAGCGTATGGCATGCGGATCCTGCCAGCGACGACCTGCCCCGTTGTCGTAATCACCCAGCATTCTTCCCGTCAGATAGCTTTCTTTGGTATTGAGCCAGGCCCGGCGCGCCAGAATTTGTGCTGTTTCGCGTTTATTGGCTTCACTGGCGTCTATCCAGCGCGATGCCTCAAGCAGCGCGCTAACCAGTGCCCGGGCAGTATGTGGATATTTTTCTACCCACTCCCGGCGCGTACCGAGTACTTTTTCCGGATGGTCGGGCCAGATATCCTGGGACGTCGCCGCGGTAAAACCCATGCGGTCGTTGATCGCCCGCGCATTCCACGGCTCGCCGACGCAGAAGCCACTCATATTGCCAATGCGCATGTTCATCACCATTTGCGGAGGCGGTACCACAACGGTGCGAACATCGGTGAAAGGATTGATGTCAGCGCTGGCCAGCCAGTAATAGAGCCACATGGCATGTGTGCCAGTGGGAAAGGTGTGCGCGAAGGTATAGGTTCCGGGCGCCTGCGAGACGATCCGTTTCTTCAGCGCAGACGCATCGGTAATGCCCTGCTCCAGCAGCGTTGCGGAGAGCGTGATCGCTTGACCGTTCTGATTGAGCGTCATCAGATTGGCCATGGGCTGCGCTTTACTGGCAATACCCAGTTCCAGGCCATACAACAGGCCGTACAGAACATGAGCCGCATCCAGCTCTCCAGAGACCAGTTTGTCACGCACTGCGGCCCAACTGGCCTCTTTGGTCGGCACCAGCGTAATGCCGTATTTTTTATCAAAACCTTTCAAGGTGGCGATAACCAGCGGCGCGCAGTCGGTTAGCGGAATAAAACCGACCCGAACGGTAGTCATCTCCGGCGCATCAGACCCTGCCGCCCAGACCGAAGACATCAGTCCTGGAATCAGCGAGCTGGCCCCCATCACGGCACTTGCCTGTAAAAACCGCCGCCGCGTTAACGAAACTGTTCTGTCACCCATACATGCTCCCCATAAAAAAAGGCGTCCAACAATGCCTAAGCATTGCGGGACGCCTTTATCCTCAAAACAGTCAGACCGCCGTTGGCCTGCTGCTAAATTGTCTGTATGAGTGAATGCAATTCAGATGCCAGAATTACACTGGCGGTTTTAGCGGGTTCGACGCGTACCAGACGCCGCGGTGCACCCAAATATGGCAGACACTGCCCGCCTGTTGTGCAGTCGCTATCCCTGCATCAGGGATTTAACGGTAAGCAATGCCCGGGCGATATCGACCATCCGTTGGTTTTTATCCATCGCCATTTTTCGCAATAGCTGCCACGCCTGTTCTTCGCTGACCTGCTGGTGATTCATCAGGATGCTTTTTGCTTTATCAATCACCTTGCGCTCCTCTAAGGCGTCCTGCAATGAGGCAAGTTGGGCGCTCATTTGCTCCAGCTGGCGAGCCTGCTGGCGAACAACCCGCAATAATTGTTTATCCCGGCGCAGCGAGAGGGGTTCGTCAGCACGGTCGTCAAGCCAGTTGTCGAGCGGCAAAGCGTAGGTTTCTTCCGCCAGCCGACGCGCCACGACATTCAGCAATTCGGTAATCAACATCTCTTCGAGATGTCGTAATTGTTCAAGCCGCTGCGTTTGCAGGGTAAACCAGCGTAGCGCGCGTTCACCGTTATCGAGTTGGGGTTGTCGCGTACAGGCCTGGCGTCGTAGTTGTTCGATGGCGCCCGATGCCTCGCATTGCTGACGAAAATGCTGCACCAGTACAGGCGAAGCCAGGGAGATAAAGGTATCAAAGCACGGCAGCTGCCCGTCTATTCTGTCCACCAGTTCCTGGCGCATTTGAGGGTTAAATTCGCCCTGGGTAAAGCCAATGGCCCCTAACGCCCGCTCTTGTCCTACCAGCTCTTTACCCTGCATAAAACTGTACAGCGCCACCAGCCCACCTGCGACATGGGGATAATCAATGCTGTCGTTAAGCTGCGGCACAATACCCAGCAGATGGCGTAACGTCCGGCTGTACTGCTCCATCGCCTGTTGTGCATCGATAGTCTGCCCGCTGACAGACTCACGCAGCGTCGTTAGCTGATCGAGGCACCAGACGGTGCCAGCAATACGGTGGCACAACGCACTGCCCGCCACCGGCATAATGTGCTGGAAAAGGATATGCAGTTGCCGACACTCTTCATCCACCAGCGCCCGACTGGCACGGACCTCCCGATCATAAAGCGTACCTTGAGAACACAACCAGATATTGGATGCACCGCGTTCGCACTGTAGCATATGCACCAGATGGCTAATGCGCATCACCAACTTACCGGACTGTGCCAGTTGGCGAAGCTGGGTGTTCTCAAGCTGGCGGGCATGGCGAAACCATTGCGTCGCGCCGGAATTTTGTGCATTTGTCATCATCTCTGCCCTCACCGATAACGGGTTATCCCTGAGGACAAGCAATATCCATGCCCCCCTGACAACAGGAGTAAAAATGCAAAAGATAGTGATCGTCGCGAACGGTGCGGCCTATGGAAGCGAATCGTTATTTAACAGCCTGCGTCTGGCCATCGCCCTGCGAGAACAGGAAGCGGATCTCGACCTGCGTCTGTTTTTAATGTCGGACGCGGTAACCGCGGGATTACGAGGTCAGAAACCTGCAGAAGGATACAATATTCAGCAAATGCTGGAGATCCTGACGGCGCAAAATGTGCCGGTCAAACTGTGCAAAACCTGCACCGATGGCCGTGGGATCACGACGCTGCCGTTAATTGACGGAGTAGCCGTCGGCACGCTGGTAGAACTGGCTCAATGGACGCTGGCTGCAGATAAAGTGCTGACCTTCTGATACACCGCTTCAGGCAAGCTCACTGAAAGTGTCGATAATTTCCGGATTTAATCGTAGATGGGCGCGGTTTCGTTGAACGTTAGCACGCCCTTTCAACCCTTTTGAGGGATTTTGTCACTTTTGTTTAATCGTTATGCCATTTTTTGATCAAAATCAGCATCCTGTTGCTCCCCCTTTGGTGTTATGCAATGAGTGAAATGTGAACAACATCACGCAGCACTTTCGACAGAAAGTACGTTGTTTTCAAGAACGGGGTGAAAAATGGCATTAGTGAAGGCGAGTTTAAAGTTATTTGGTGGCGATACGGTGGTTGTGCGCTGTTCCGAGCGCTGTCACATCCATCTGATGAGCGAGAAAAATCACGTCAAAGACACGCAGTCCGACATTTTAAGCGTGCAGGATCGTGATAACGCATGGTTAACCGTACCGTATACCGGCGTATGGAATGTGCTGATCGACAGCCATAGCCAGTCGCTCGAGCATTCAATAAGTTATATTGCAGCCTAAGCGTTAATTGCCCGAAAAGCGCCTGGCTTTCGGGCATTCAGTTCCTGGCTGGATTCAGGCAAACCCTGGACGCATAACACCTTCCGGCAGATTCTCTCCCAACAATCGTTTGACCGTGATCACCAGATCGTTAAGACAATCATCCTGCATCCCCAACTTGACCAGCTCTTGTTCCAGTGAGAACAGATACTGGGCGTTGGTGCCTAAAGGTCCGCTCGCCGTGGCGATAAGCGGCGCAATCACCTGCGCGCGCGTGTCTGACTCAAACAGCGGATGACGCGGATCCATAATAAAGACCAGTGCGTTCACCGTCCTGCCGTCATCAAGCGCCAACTGACACCAGGTCGGCAGATAACAGCCGGTGATCATTTCTCGCTTCCACAGCAGTGAAAGCTCTTGATCCAGGGACGCGTCCGGCAAACGGTAGGCCACACCGGTGGTGCGTCCGCCTTCTTTCAGGGCCAGCATACGTCCTGGCTGACACGCCGTTCCTCGCCCCGCCGTCAGACGCAGGCAAAAGGCACGGTGCCAGCCGACTAACGTCCCGGTACAAGACTCTTCAAATTCTAAGGCCGGGTTCCACATCAATGATCCATAACCGAAGATCCACACCGGTCCATCATCTGGTCGGCAAGCGAGCGTGGCAGCCAGTGAGGCTGCACGTTGTTCCGCTGACCAGAGTAGTGATTCTTCAATAGCACCAAATGCCGTCTTACAGTCGGCATTCAATAAAAAATTACGCGTTAACACCTTACACCTCCGCCACTGCTGCTTCCCTGCGACAACTTTTTTGACGCCTTCCGGGCTTTTTTACTGCTCATTTTGAAACCAATAGCTGGACAATAGGCAATTCACCGCTCGCTTGCAAGGGAACAAAGTGTCAACGGCACTTTATATCCTCTCGCGGTGGTACGTCCTGCACTATCATTTGTATCAGTACGATCATCAATTTTTGTGGATGCTAAAATCTAATGTGTTGTTATTTAAATATTCTCTAAACAAGATATGCAATTTCATTCGCTCGGATGCAAAAAATGGTCCATGCCGTAAAATTACGTAAAATCAGATCGGAAATACCGAAAGTTCTGTTATTTTTTACATACTTTAATACTTTTACAATTATAAATACCTGCAGAGATGGAGAATTAGTTCAATGACACACGTACATGAGGCGGTAAAAACCCGCCACAAGGAGACCTCTCTCGTCTTCCCGATTTTGGCGCTGGTAGTACTGTTCTTCTGGGGGAGCAGTCAGTCACTACCAGTGGTCATCGGTATTAATGCGCTGGCCCTTATTGGTATATTAAGCAGCGCATTCAGCGTTGTCCGTCATGCGGATGTATTAGCACATCGACTTGGCGAACCCTACGGGTCGCTGATCCTCAGCCTGTCCGTTGTTATTCTTGAAGTCAGCTTAATCTCCGCATTAATGGCGACCGGCGATGCAGCGCCTACGCTCATGCGCGATACGCTATATTCAATCATTATGATCGTAACCGGCGGCCTGGTCGGTTTTTCATTACTGTTAGGTGGCCGTAAATTTGCCACTCAGTATATGAATCTGTTTGGTATTAAGCAGTATTTAATCGCCCTGTTTCCGCTGGCCATTATTGTACTGGTTTTCCCGATGGCTTTACCGGGTGCAAATTTCACTACCGCGCAGGCGCTATTAGTGGCATTAATTTCTGCGGCGATGTACGGCGTATTTTTGCTGATACAAACTAAAACGCATCAGAGCCTGTTCATTTATGAGCATGAAGACGAGGGTGACGATGACGATCCGCATCACGGTAAACCGTCAGCCCACAGCAATATGTGGCATGCCGCCTGGCTTATCATTCATCTGATCGCTGTTATTGCCGTGACCAAAATGAACGCCAGCCCGCTGGAGACATTGCTGACTGAACTGAATGCCCCAGTGGCATTTACCGGTTTCCTGGTCGCATTGCTGATCCTCTCCCCTGAAGGTCTGGGTGCGCTGAAAGCGGTTCTGAGCAACCAGGTACAGCGGGCGATGAATTTGTTCTTCGGTTCAGTATTAGCCACCATTTCACTGACCGTTCCGGTAGTGACCCTGATCGCATGGGCAACCGGGAATGATTTGGTCTTTGCGCTGGGCGCGCCAGAGATGATTGTGATGGTTTCATCACTGGTACTGTGCCACATCTCTTTCTCCACCGGACGCACCAACGTGCTTAACGGTGCGGCGCATCTGGCGCTGTTTATCGCCTATCTGATGACGATATTTGCCTGATTAGTTTTTCTGGTAGAACCCACGGCCCTTCGCAGGGCCGTTTTCTTTTACCGCTCACTGCTCCGGATAAACCTGTTGGCCATCGACAAACATTAATAACGACTCCGTTTGGTGCAATTTATCTGCCGGAATAGCCATAATATCCTGATTAAGCACCGCAAAATCGGCGAGCTTACCTACCCGCAAACTACCCTCTGCTGTTCTGCAAAAGCTATCCAGGCGGCATTTAGAGTATACATTTTTAACGCATCTTCTCGGCTTAACTGACGCGCATTATGGCGTACCGTGCCGTCGAGCGCTTTAGCTGTTACATGATATTCAATGGCATGCCATACTCCTGCAACGCCAATCCGCGTCGCATCAGTACCACCTACAACGATAACCTCCTGCTCTGATGCGGGTTGAAATGAGGCCCTGCCTGATTAAGTTCCCATTTTCCCCATCATATTTATCTACCTTATCATGTGATGATCATCTGGAAAGCTGATGCCGCACCGCTACGCTGGCGATTCGCGCGCTGGCTAGCAGACGTTCGAACGAATGCCCGCAACGCGCTTTTCCCGACAGGCCAAGCATTGTGGTACTGACGTAATCAGTCAGGCTGTCAGCCTCTTTAGGATGCCGCTGTGCGATAAAGTCGTGAATTTTATATTCGGCAGCCGAGTAGAAATTCCGCGCGACCTTCCTCGCCTGCGGATCGTTACTGTGCGTGCCCTCCAGGACCAAACATCCCGGCGCATGCGGATCTGCGGCATAACGTCGCGCCGCCTCTTCAAGCAGATCGGTAAGACATTCAGAAACCGGTTTGTCGGGACGCAGAATGTCATCAAAAGGGATTGCCTCAGTTTGTACGTAGCGGTCAAGAACACGTTTATAAAGACCGATTTTGTTCCCAAAAGCAGCATAGAAACTGGGGGGCTTGATCGACAACGCCGCGGTGACATCCGCCACGCTAACTGCGTCATAGCCATGTGCGTGAAACAAGGGTTGTACTTTGGCAACGGCCATTTCTGGATCAAAATTACGTGGGCGTCCAGGTGCACGAGTGCATTTTGTAGTGCTCATTACAAATCCATTGACAGAAAACTGTGCACCTATTATATATCGATCACTACATAATTGTTCAAGGAGTACCTCATGTCTTCTTTTAACGGCAAGTCAGTTCTGGTTCTTGGCGGCAGTCGTGGGATTGGCGCGGCTATCGTGCGCCGTTTTGCCGCGGATGGCGCATCGGTTACCTTTACCTATTCAGGCTCCCCTGACGCTGCCAAAGCGCTTGCTGATGAGACGGGTACCCAGACAGCGCAAACCGATAGCGCCGATCGTAACGCCGTCATCAACCGGGTACGCGAAAGCGGCCCGCTGGACGTGCTGGTAGTTAATGCAGGCATTATTCTGTTTGGTGATGCGCTGGAGCAGGATCCGGATGACGTTGAGCGCCTGTTCCGAATTAACATTCACTCCCCATACTATGCGGCCGTGGAAGCGGCACGACAGATGCCTGACGGCGGACGCATTATCATTATTGGCTCTGTGAATGGCGACCGTATGCCTCTTGCTGGCCTGGCCTCTTATGCAGTGAGCAAATCAGCGCTGCAAGGGCTGGCCCGGGGGCTGGCACGTGATTTTGGCCCGCGCGGTATTACGGTAAACGTGGTTCAACCGGGTCCTATTGATACCGATGCCAACCCGGAAGATGGCCCACTGAAAGAGGTGATGCACAGTTTTATGGCGCTAAAACGACATGGCCGTCCAGAGGAAGTTGCGGGAATGGTTGCCTGGCTTGCAGGCCCTGAGGCTGGGTTTGTGACGGGGGCAATGCATACAATTGACGGTGCGTTTGGCGCCTGACGGTCACCCTTAACACTTTTCTCAAACAGCAGTCCGAAGAGATATCTCTCCGGACTGCAATACTTTCTTAGTTCTCGGTATCCAGCTCGTCGAAGCTTTTTACCAGGTCATCAATCGCTTTAATCTGGGTCAGGAACTGTTCCAGTTTCGCCAGCGGCAGCGCGGATGGACCATCGCATTTCGCATTGGCTGGATCCGGATGCGCTTCAATAAACAGACCGGCCAGACCTACCGCCATACCTGCGCGCGCCAGTTCGGTAACCTGCGCACGACGACCGCCGCTTGCTGCTCCAAACGGGTCACGGCATTGCAGCGCATGGGTAACGTCAAAAATCACCGGCGAGTTGCCAGAAACTTTCTTCATCACGCTGAAGCCCAGCATATCCACAACCAGGTTGTCATAACCAAAGTTCGCGCCACGGTCGCACAGAATTACTTTGTCGTTGCCGCCTTCATGGAATTTATCCACGATATTGCCCATCTGGCCCGGGCTTACGAACTGCGGTTTTTTCACGTTGATAACGGCACCGGTTTTCGCCATCGCTTCCACCAGATCGGTCTGACGAGCGAGGAAGGCCGGCAGCTGAATCACATCCACCACGTCAGCAACAGGCTGAGCCTGGCTGGCTTCGTGAACGTCGGTGATCACTTTTACGCCAAAAGTCTGCTTCAGTTCCTGGAAGATTTTCATCCCTTCTTCAAGGCCCGGTCCACGGTAAGAGTGGATGGAAGAACGGTTGGCTTTATCAAAGGAGGCTTTGAACACGTAAGGGATACCCAGCTTTTGAGTAACGGTTACGTAGTGCTCACAAATGCGCATCGCCAGATCGCGGGATTCCAGCACGTTCATTCCGCCAAACAGCACGAACGGCAGGTCATTTGCCACGTTGATGTCGCCAATGCTAACCACTTTTTGTTTCATAGGATCGCCTTAAACGGTAGGTAAAGTGTCATTAATCAATGCAATACAATTTGCTTGTGCGAAATAGTATTAATCTGCGCACGAATCATTTCGCTGATCGGGTCTTCCGGACACTGTTCAACGAAATAACTTAAATCGGTCAGCGCAACATGTTCACACTCCAGTTGCGCGTAAATTAATCCACGATCGCGTATTTCATACGGATCTTCAGGATTAAACTGTAATAGTGCTTCGCTGGCACGCAGCGCCAGCTCCATTTGTCGCTCTTCCATCAGCGATGATTTCAGCGTATCGAGCAGCTTTCGAATTACTTCTGCATTATCCGCCTCATCCAGGTCTTCGTTAAACAGCTCCGCGACCGGGCTGATATTCCCCTTCAGCCACACTTCCAGCGTGTGCTCATTTAACGTTTCGCCATTGAACGGATTGATTAGCCACATTTCGCCATCGAGCGATTCAATACGCAGGATGAGTTGTGTCGGGAAAATCACCGGCACCAGCGGCAGTTCCAGTCGGTTGGCAATCCACAATAAGATCGCGCCCAGGGATACGGCACTGCCCTGACGATTTTTCAGTACCTGATCAAGCCATAGTGCATCAGAAAGACGATAGACGCCGTGGGTATCCGTAAACCCCCATTCGCCGTAAAAAAGTGCCAGCAGTTTTTCCAGTTGCTCATCCTGAGACAGGAGCTGGCTAATTTCTTCTTGCGCCAGACTGACCAGACGTTCCAGTTCGTCATAGACAGTTTGTGTTGGAAAATCCAGACGGATAGACTCCGACGCCAGGATCATCCCATCACACAATGGCGCTTTATTAAATTCGAAATCAGCTAACGACCTCATGCTTACCCCAGTAACGGTATTTTGTGGTGGCGAGTTTAATGATGATGTACAGCACCACCAGCGCCAGCGGAAAAGCGATTAATCGCGCCTGCTGACTGCGCGCCCGACGATAATCGAGCGCAATAAAACCCAAAACGATGTAAATGATAACCCCAAACAGCTTTTCAGTCAGCCATGTCCCGTGCTCAGTGAATGGCAGGACGTGCGCTTTAACCATTAACGCTACGCCGCTGAGTAATAAAACGGTATCGACAACCGGCGGCACGATGCGCGTCCAGCGCGCGCAGGCAAGGCGCGAGTCGGTGTAACGCCACCAAAATCGCAGCGTCAGCAAACCAACCGAAAGCGCAATGCTGATGAGATGGACGTTGAGTAACACACCGAAGGTACTCATGATGGGATGCGTCCAAGCGTAATTCGCTCGTTGCCGCCATAGTCACGACAGGTTTCAACCGCCAGGTAACCTGCACGAGTAAAAGCGTCACGGACGGCCTCGCCCTGTTGCCAACCATGTTCCAACAACAGATAGCCGCCGGGCGTTAATACGCGCTGAGACTGGTCAATGATATGCACGATATCCGCCAGCCCCTGATCGCTCGCCACCAGTGCCGACAGCGGTTCAAAGCGAACGTCGCCTTGTGCCAGGTGCGGATCCTGCTCGTCGATATACGGCGGATTGCTGACAATCATGTCAAACTGCTGTCCCTGCAATGCGCTGAACCAGTTGCTTTGCAGCACGCAAACATTGTCGATGCCCAGTTGCTGCTTGTTGCGAATAGCCAGTGCCACGGCATCAGGCATGCGGTCTACAGCAGTCACTGCACAATCCGGACGCTCGGTTGCCAGCGCCAGCGCAATGGCACCCGTGCCGGTTCCTAAATCAAGAATACGACACGCTGAGGCCGGCAGGCGAGCCAGCGCCTGCTCCACCAGACACTCGGTATCCGGACGCGGAATAAGCGTGGCTGGAGACACAAATAGCGGCAGCGACCAGAACTCACGCACGCCGGTTAAGTGCGCCACCGGCTCTCCCCGCTGACGCCGCTCCAGTAACGTATCAAGCTGTTGACGCTGCGCCTCGGTTAACTCCGTTTCGCCGAAAGCCAGAATAAAGGTGCGCCCTTTGCCAGTAACAAACTCGAGTAAAATCTCGGCGTCACGGCGCGGGCTTTCGCTTGCCTGTAATTGGCTAATTGCTTCACGCAGCCAGTGCTGATAATCCATTAATCCTGCTCGGACAACGCCGCCAGTTGGTCGGCCTGGTATTCCTGGACAATCGGCTCAATGAGCATATCCAGTTTGCCTTCCATCGCTTCATCCAGACGGTAGAGCGTCAGGTTAATGCGGTGATCGGTCACACGACCCTGCGGGAAGTTATAGGTACGGTTACGATCGCTGCGATCGCCACTGCCCAACAGGTTACGACGTTCAGAGGCTTCCGCCTGTTGACGTCTTGCCACTTCGGCGGCACGAATTCGCGCCCCCAGCACCGACATCGCTTTGGCTTTGTTTTTATGCTGTGAACGTTCGTCCTGGCATTCCACTACAATACCGGTCGGTAAGTGGGTAATACGGATTGCGGAGTCGGTGGTGTTAACGTGCTGACCGCCCGCGCCTGATGAACGGAAGGTGTCAATACGCAGATCGGCCGGGTTGATATCCGGCAGTTCGGCATCCGGCAGTTCCGGCATAACCGCGACCGTACAGGCAGAGGTATGAATACGCCCCTGCGATTCCGTCGCAGGTACGCGCTGCACGCGATGGCCGCCAGACTCAAACTTCAGTCGCCCGTAAACGCCTTCGCCGCTAATCTTGGCAATGACTTCTTTAAACCCGCCATGTTCGCCTTCGCTGGCGCTCATGATCTCAACCCGCCAGCGACGCGATTCAGCGTAGCGGCTGTACATGCGGAACAGATCGCCGGCAAACAGCGCCGCTTCATCACCACCGGTTCCCGCGCGCACTTCGAGGAAGGCGTTACGTTCGTCATCGGGATCTTTAGGTAATAGCAGGACCTGCAGATGCTGTTCCAGCTGCTCACATTTCTCTTTTGCTTCGCGCAGTTCATCCTGCGCCATTTCACGCATTTCAGGATCGTCGAGCATCATCTGAGCCGTCTCGATATCTTCCTGAACCTGTTGCCAGTCCGTAAAACAGCGAGATACATCGCTTAATTGCGCATATTCGCGCGACAGCGCACGAAAGCGATCCTGGTCTGCGATAGTACCCGCATCACCGAGCAGCGCCTGAACTTCTTCATGGCGTTCATGCAGGGCTTCCAGTTTGGCAACGATAGAAGGCTTCATAGGCGTAAATGCACCCTGTAAAAAATAAGATTGGTGTGCTGCTACTCCAGCCCGAGGCTGTCGCGCAGAATATTCAGGCGTTCACTATCCCCGTCACGGGCGGCCTGTTGAAGTGATTTGGTTGGTGCATGAATCAGGCGATTGGTCAGTTTCCAGGCCAGATCCTGCATAATGGCTTGCGCATCACCGCCCTGTTGAAGAGCGGCCAACGCTTTGGCGGTCAGTTCATCACGGATCTGTTCTGACTGACTGCGATACTCGCGGATAGTGTCGCTTGCGCCCTGGGCGCGTAGCCAGGCCATAAACTCGCTGGCTTCCTGCTCCACTATCGTTTCGGCTTCCACCGCCGCCGCTTTGCGCTGGGCCAGGTTATGCGAAATAATGCTTTGCAGGTCATCAACGCTGTACAGATAGGCGTTAGACAATTTACCCACTTCCGGCTCGACATCGCGCGGTACGGCGATATCCACCAGCAACATAGGCTGATTGCGGCGGTTTTTAAGCGCACGTTCCACCATTCCTTTGCCGATAATCGGCAGCGGACTGGCGGTAGAACTGATAATGATATCGGCATCCTGTAAACGCGCGTCTATATCACTCAGTGAAATCACCTCGGCGCCGACTTCATCCGCCAGCACCTGCGCACGCTCGCGAGTGCGGTTGGCGATGATCATCTTCTTGACTTTGTGCTCGCGCAGATGTCGCGCTACCAGCTCAATGGTTTCGCCCGCACCGACTAACAGCACGGTTACCGTGGAGAGCGATTCAAATATCTGCCGCGCCAGGGTACAGGCGGCAAACGCCACCGACACGGCGCTGGCGCCGATGTCAGTTTCTGTACGTACACGTTTTGCGACAGAGAATGATTTCTGGAACATGCGTTCCAGCGCACTGGCGTTCAGGTGACCTTTTTGCGAATCCGCAAACGCTTTTTTCACCTGCCCCAGAATTTGCGGTTCACCGAGCACCAGTGAATCCAGACCGCTGGCAACACGCATCAAATGACTGACTGCGTCGTTGTCCTGGTGCCAGTACAAGCTGTTGCGCAGATCTTCTTCATTGAGGTTATGGTATTCACACAGCCAGCGAACCAGCGCTTCTTGCAGGTTATCCTGCTCTTCAACGCTGAGATACAGCTCCGTGCGGTTACACGTCGACAGCACTACCCCGCCCTGCACCATTGGCTGCGCGAGCAGGCTGTCCAGCGCCTGATCGAGCGTATCCGGCGAAAACGTTACGCGTTCTCGCAGCGATACAGGTGCCGTTTTATGGTTAATACCAAGCGCTAAAAGGGTCATGTGTGCGGGAATAGTACCAGCGTTGATAAGGTTAGACTGGGTGCATCATACAGGATGCGTGCGGTCAATAAAAGAGACTGACCCCTTTTGGAGTAATAGCTTAGTGCACAAATTTAAGCGATTTAAGATAACTTGAACGTAGACGATGTCTGATGGCGGCGCTAGCATTAAGAGTTATAACTGCAACGTATCTCAAGGATTTGTCATCATTATGACCCTGCCTGATTTTCGCCTGATTCGCCTGCTGCCGCTGGCGGCCCTGGTTCTTACTGCCTGTACGCTCAACGCGCCTAAAGGTCCCGGTAAAAGCCCCGATTCTCCGCAGTGGCGCCAGCACCAACAGGAAGTTCGCGCCCTGAACCAGTATCAGACGCGTGGTGCGTTTGCCTATATTTCCGATCAACAGAAAGTGTATGCCCGCTTTTTCTGGCAGCAAACCGGTCAGGATCGCTATCGTCTCCTGCTGACCAACCCACTGGGCAGCACGGAACTGGAACTTAATGCGCAGCCTGGCAACGTCGAACTGGTCGATAACAAAGGCAAGCATTACACCGCCGACGACGCTGAAGAGATGATTGGCAAACTGACCGGCATGCCTATCCCATTAAACAGCTTGCGCCAGTGGATCCTTGGTCTGCCAGGTGACGCCACCGATTATAAGCTCGACGACCAATATCGTCTGAGTGAAGTGAACTACAGCAAAGACGGTAAAAACTGGAAAGTGGTCTATAGCGCCTACGACAGCAAAACCCAGCCTGCGATGCCAGCAAACATGGAGCTGTCCGACGGTTCCCAGCGTATTAAGCTGAAAATGGATAACTGGATTGTGAAATGATGACCCATTGGCCCTCTCCGGCAAAACTGAATTTGTTTTTATACATCACCGGACAGCGTGCGGACGGTTACCACACGCTGCAGACCTTATTTCAGTTTCTTGATTATGGCGACACGATAGATATTACACCGCGTAGCGACGGCGAAATTCACCTGTTAACCCCAGTGGAAGGCGTTGCGCATGAAGACAATCTGATCGTCCGTGCGGCACGTTCGCTGATGAAAGCGGCATCTGAAAGCAATCGCCTTCCCAAAGGGAGTGGTGCGGACATCAGTATCGACAAACGCCTGCCGATGGGCGGCGGTCTTGGCGGAGGTTCGTCTAATGCGGCAACCGTTCTGGTGGCGCTGAATCATCTCTGGCAGTGCGGACTTTCGGTTGATGAACTGGCGGCACTCGGCTTAACGCTGGGGGCGGATGTTCCCGTATTCGTGCGCGGCCATGCGGCCTTTGCCGAAGGTGTTGGCGAAATTCTGACGCCGGTCGAGCCTGAGGAAAAGTGGTATCTGGTTGCACATCCGGGAGTCAGTATTCCGACACCGGTGATTTTTAACGATCCCGACCTCCCCCGCAACACGCCAAAAAGGTCAATAAAAACGTTACTAAAATGTGAATTCGGCAATGATTGCGAGGTTATCGCAAGAAAACGTTTTCGCGAGGTTGATGCGGCGCTTTCCTGGCTGTTAGAATACGCGCCGTCGCGCCTGACTGGTACAGGGGCTTGTGTCTTTGCTGAATTTGACACTGAGTCTCGTGCTCGCCAGGTGCTTGAGCAAGCCCCGGAATGGCTCAAAGGCTTTGTGGCGAAAGGCGTCAACCTCTCCCCATTGCACAGAGCGTTACTCTAAATCCTTCGGGTTTCAGGAAAATGGCGAAACGACGAATCGCCAGGTGCATACAACTTCAGTATGTAACTGGTGTGAGGAATTGATGCCAGCGCAAATGAAACGCGAAAGATAAAGAGTAAGCCGGGCAAGCTGAGTTGCGGTGACAACGTCACCCTGTTCCAGACGTTGCATCGCGCTCTTTAATACACCGCATGGAGAGGATACTGCCTGGCCCGCACAGTTTTCGGCAGATTCTTTCCACCAATGGACGCATGCCTGAGGTTCTTCTCGTGCCTGATATGAAGCTTTTTGCTGGTAACGCCACCCCGGAACTAGCACAACGTATTGCCAACCGCCTGTACACTTCACTCGGCGACGCCGCTGTAGGTCGCTTTAGCGACGGCGAAGTCAGCGTACAAATTAATGAAAATGTACGCGGTGGTGATATTTTCATCATCCAGTCCACTTGTGCCCCTACTAACGACAACCTGATGGAATTGGTCGTTATGGTTGATGCGCTGCGCCGTGCTTCCGCAGGCCGTATCACCGCCGTTATTCCTTACTTCGGCTATGCACGTCAGGATCGTCGCGTACGTTCCGCTCGTGTACCGATTACCGCTAAAGTCGTCGCTGATTTCCTGTCCAGCGTTGGCGTTGACCGCGTCCTCACCGTTGACCTGCATGCTGAACAGATCCAGGGCTTCTTTGACGTACCGGTTGATAACGTATTCGGTAGCCCGATCCTGTTAGAAGACATGCTGCAGCTGAACCTGGATAACCCGATTGTGGTTTCTCCGGATATCGGTGGCGTCGTGCGTGCCCGCGCTATCGCTAAACTGCTGAACGATACCGACATGGCTATCATCGACAAACGTCGCCCGCGTGCGAACGTTTCTCAGGTGATGCACATTATTGGTGACGTTGCAGGTCGTGACTGTGTTCTGGTTGATGACATGATCGATACCGGCGGTACGCTGTGCAAAGCAGCAGAAGCACTGAAAGAACGTGGTGCTAAACGCGTATTTGCTTACGCTACTCACCCGATCTTCTCAGGTAATGCGGCAAACAACCTGCGCAACTCAGTGATTGATGAAGTCGTTGTCTGTGACACTATTCCACTGACTGACGAAATCAAAGCACTGCCAAACGTGCGTACATTGACCCTGTCGGGTATGCTGGCCGAAGCGATTCGTCGTATCAGCAACGAAGAATCCATCTCTGCTATGTTCGAGCATTAATCGAGCCCGGCTCAAAAACCCGCTGCGGCGGGTTTTTTTATCTGCAATACTTATTTGTATGACTTATGCCTCCTTCACCTGCCATTTAGTTGACAGATGATGCGCTCATGGATGAAACATTATTGTGAACAGATTATTTTCCTCACATGTGATGCCTTTCCGCGCCCTCATCGACGCTTGTTGGAAAGAAAAATATACCGCTTCTCGCTTTACCCGCGACCTGATCGCCGGGATTACCGTTGGGATCATTGCCATTCCGCTGGCGATGGCCCTGGCAATAGGCAGTGGCGTTGCGCCACAGTACGGCCTGTATACCTCAGCCGTCGCTGGGATTGTTATCGCCCTTACCGGCGGTTCACGCTTTAGCGTATCTGGCCCGACCGCCGCCTTCGTGGTCATTCTGTATCCGGTGTCGCAACAGTTTGGGCTGGCAGGCCTGCTGGTTGCCACGCTGATGTCCGGGATATTCCTGATCCTTTTCGGCCTCGCTCGTTTTGGCCGCCTGATCGAATATATCCCCGTGTCGGTAACGTTAGGTTTTACATCGGGTATTGGTATCACCATCGGTACCATGCAGATTAAAGATTTTCTTGGCCTGCAGATGGCCCATGTCCCGGAGCACTATCTGCAGAAGGTTGGCGCGCTGTTTATGGCCTTGCCAACCATTAACTTCGGTGATGCCGCCATTGGCGTAGTGACGCTAGGGATCTTGATTTTCTGGCCGCGCCTGGGGATCCGACTGCCGGGCCACCTTCCCGCGCTGCTGGCTGGCTGTGCGGTAATGGGTATCGTGAACCTGACCGGCGGCCATGTCGCCACCATTGGTTCGCAGTTCCACTACATTCTGGCTGACGGCTCACAGGGTAACGGTATCCCACAACTGCTGCCGCAGTTGGTTCTGCCGTGGAATATGCCGGAATCAAACTTTACCCTGAGCTGGAGCTCGTTACAGGCGCTGTTACCGGCAGCCTTCTCGATGGCGATGCTGGGGGCAATTGAATCTCTGCTGTGCGCCGTCGTACTCGATGGGATGACCGGCACCAAGCATAAAGCTAACAGCGAGTTGATTGGCCAGGGGCTGGGTAACATCGTGGCACCGTTCTTTGGCGGTATCACCGCCACAGCAGCAATTGCCCGCTCTGCGGCAAACGTCCGCGCTGGGGCGACCTCGCCAATCTCTGCGGTTATCCACGCGATTCTGGTGATCCTCGCCCTGCTGGTACTTGCACCGCTGCTTTCCTGGTTACCGCTTTCCGCCATGGCCGCCCTACTGCTGATGGTGGCATGGAACATGAGTGAAGCGCATAAAGTGGTGGATTTGCTGCGTCATGCGCCGAAAGACGACATCATTGTCATGCTGATGTGTATGTCGCTGACGGTGCTGTTCGACATGGTTATTGCCATCAGCGTCGGTATCGTTCTCGCTTCTCTGCTGTTTATGCGTCGTATTGCGCGCATGACGCGTCTGGCGCCGGTCAACGTAGACGTACCGGACGATGTGCTGGTGCTGCGCGTTATTGGTCCGCTGTTCTTTGCCGCGGCGGAAGGATTATTTACCGATCTCGAGTCGCGTATTGAAGGTAAACGCATCGTAGTCTTGAAGTGGGACGCGGTCCCGGTACTGGATGCCGGTGGTCTGGACGCTTTCCAGCGCTTTGTAAAACGTCTGCCGGAAGGTTGTGAATTACGCATCAGTAATCTGGAATTCCAGCCGCTACGTACCATGGCGCGCGCGGGTATTCAGCCGATTGCCGGGCGTCTGACGTTCTTCCCGAATAAAGATGCTGCGCTAGCAGATATCCGCTAACGTGTAGCCCGGCCAGGCGAAACGCCGCCGGATTACAAATGACAGACAAAAAAATGGCTCCCGTACGTGGGAGCCATTTTTATAACAAGCTTATTGCTTACGCGTTCAGCAGTTGCTCAGCCGTTGCCTTCACGCTTGCCAGCAGGACTTTGACATCCTCCAGACATACCGTCGGATTGAGCAGCGTTAGCTTCAGGCAGGTGACACCATCGGCTTCGGTCACGCCGACGTTGGCGCTACCAGAAGCCAGTAGAACGTCGCCAATACGCTGGTTCAGCAGCGCGACAAATGCCACGTCGTCACTTTGCGGGCGGAAGCGGAACAGCACGCTTGCCAGCTGTGGTTCCATCACCAGTTCAAGATGCGGCTGGGTTTTGACAAACTCAGCAACATCACGCGCCAGCGTCACACCGTTATCAATGATCTCGGCATACTGCTTTTTGCCCAGCGCTTCGAGGCCCATCCACAGCTTAAGCGCATCGAAACGACGCGTGGTCTGCAGCGACTTCGATACCAGGTTTGGTACGCCAGCCTCTTCATCGAAATCAGAGTTCAGATACGCCGCCTGGTAACGCATCAGCTCGTAGTGGCGCGCATCTTTTAACAGGAACGCACCGCAGCTGATGGTCTGGAAGAACTGCTTGTGGAAATCCAGCGTCACGGAATCGGCCAGCTCAAGGCCGTTCAGGAAGTCACGGTACTTCTCAGAAAGCAGTAACGCCCCGCCCCATGCTGCATCCACGTGCATCCAGATCTGATGTTCTGCCGCCAGCGCTGCAATATCCGCTAACGGATCGATTGCGCCCGCATCGGTAGTACCGGCAGTGGCGACAATTGCCATCACCTGCTCGCCGTTGGCTTTCGCCTGGGCCAGCTTGTCTTTCAGGTCAGCCAGATCCATGCGTGAAAACGCATCGGTCTTCACCTGGGTGACGGAACGGTAGCCCAGCCCCATCAGCGCCATGTTCTTCTGCACAGAGAAGTGCGCGCTTTCAGAGCAGAACACTTTGATTTTACTCAGATCACCGGTCAGACCATCCTGCTGAATGGAGTGCCCCTGGCGAGCGAAGAAAGCATCACGCGCCAGCATCAGGCCCATCAGGTTACTCTGTGTACCGCCGCTGGTGAATACGCCCGCATCGCCTGCCGGGTATCCAACCTGCTCACGCAACCACTCGATCAGCTTGATCTCTATGATGGTGGCCGACGGGCTCTGGTCCCAGGAGTCCATACTCTGGTTGGTGGCGTTGATCAGCACTTCCGCCGCCTGGCTTATTACCAGGCTCGGGCAGTGCAGATGCGCCACGCACTGCGCATGGTGAACCAACAAGCTGTCTTTGAGAAAGTATTCAACCGCACGCTCAATAGCGGCCTGGTTGCCCAGGCCCTGAGACGTAAAATTCAGGTTGATACGTTCACGCAGTTGCTCAACGGTTTTACCCTTATACATCTCAGGCTGCTTCAACCATTCAACGACCGCTTGCGTACTCTGCTCGATAGCGTCCTGATAAGCTGCAATGCTTTGCGCCGAGCCGGACAGAATCGGGTTTACGTCTGACATTCGATCCAACTCCGTTTAAACCGGCTTCACGCCAGCGCCCAGCAGGGCGTTTTCGAATTTATCGAGGAAGATTTCCAGCTCAGCGTTGGTGATCAGCAGTGACGGCAACAGGCGCAGCACGCAACCATTGCGGCCACCACGCTCCAGAATCAGCCCATTTTCGAAGCATTTTTTCTGCAACAACGCGGACAGCTCGCCATCGGCCGGGTAGCAGCCCATGTGATCCTGCGCTTCGTTCGGCTTCACGATTTCCAGGCCGATCATCAGACCCAGACCGCGCACCTGGCCGATAACCGGGTAGCGTTTCTGCAGGTCAGCCAGTTTGCCTTTCAGCCACTCGCCCTGGGCAGCAACTTTATCGGCAATCTTGTCGTCTTTGAGGATCTTCAGCGTTGTCAGACCGGTCGCCATCGCCAACTGGTTGCCGCGGAAAGTACCAGTGTGGTGGCCCGGAGCCCACGCATCGAACTGCTTTTTAATGCCCAGCACCGCCAGTGGCAGACCGCCGCCAACCGCTTTGGACATCACGATGATATCTGGCTCAATACCGGCGTGTTCGAAGGCGAACAGTTTACCGGTACGTGCAAAGCCCGCCTGAACTTCATCGATGATCAGCAGAATGCCGTGCTCCTGCGTCACTTTACGAATGCGCTGCAGCCACTCGACCGGAGCCGGGTTCACGCCACCTTCACCCTGCACCGCTTCGAGGATCACGGCAGCCGGTTTACGCACGCCGCTTTCAACGTCGTTGATCAGGTTTTCGAAGTAGTAGGTTAATGCTTTGACGCCAGCGTCGCCGCCGATACCCAGCGGGCAACGGTACTGATGCGGATACGGCATAAACTGCACTTCCGCCATCATGTTGCTGACCGCTTCTTTCGGCGACAGGTTGCCGGTCACGGACAGCGCGCCGTGGGTCATCCCGTGGTAGCCGCCGGAGAAACTGATGATGCTGGAACGGCCGGTGACTTTCTTCGCCAGCTTCAGCGCCGCTTCAACAGCATCTGCGCCGGAGGGACCGGTAAACTGCAGGCAATATTCTTTGCCCTGACCCGGTAATAAAGAAAGTAAATATGATGAGAATTCATCTTTTAACGGCGTGGTAAGGTCAAGCGTATGTAACGGTAAGCCGCTTGTGATGACACTTTGAATGCTCTGCAGCACTTCAGGATGGTTATGACCAAGCGCCAGGGTTCCGGCACCTGCCAGGCAATCAAGATATTGATTATTTTCTACATCAGTAATCCAGACGCCCTGCGCTTTAGCGATCGCTAATGGCAGTTTACGTGGATAGCTGCGGACATTAGATTCAAACTCAGCCTGTCTTGCTAAAAAGGTATCATTGCTCTGTGGTAATGAATTAGCACTTAAAGTATCAATACGGACTTTATCCGTCATCATATCACTCCTACAACCAGGTGTAGATTAACACCTGATTGAATAAATGGTTATAAGGATTACCTGTAAAAAAGCGCGGCTAATATATGTTGTTTTAGCTTAGGACTCAATCATTTATTTTTCGGCATTAAAAATAACAACTTTCCCCTTAAAATTCAAAGCGTAACAACCATTTGCCATTACTAAATCCTAAAGAAATATATCTATTTAATTAACAATGTTGTAGCTAATTGCAACGCAGACAATCTAATAAAAACCATGAGATTTTCGTGTTTTTATTATTTTTTTACACGTTTTTACCATTAATGATGCTCGCGATATCTTGTGATGACATGATTTTTCACTTATTTGTCGATAAATCGAATAAAAAAGTCGATCCCTAAATATAAATCACTTAGTATGGCGCGCTTATTTACAGGCTATGTAGATAAAATTAATGCGCAGCACCCGATAACGCGTACAGGCGACACGCGTTATCGACAACAGGTATTCCCTGGGTTGTCAGCAGAAATGTTCGCGGGCGGACATTTCGTAAGGCGAACTTCGTTCCCTTATGCCGAGAATGAAAATTTTCTAGCCATACTTTTATGGCGCCCTGATATGAGATTGTTATGACTCGCATTTATCCACCATCCGTCGTTGCCAAATTTGGCGGCACCAGCGTCGCTGATTTTGATGCGATGAATCGAAGCGCCAGCATTGTCCTTGCTGATCAAGATGTCCGTTTAGTCGTTTTGTCTGCTTCAGCAGGCGTGACAAACTTACTGGTTGAGCTTTCTGAAGGTCTGGAAACACATCAACAATTAGATAAGATTGAGACTTTACGCGCCATTCAATACAACATTATTTCCCGCCTGAAGCAGCCGTCCGTTATCAGCACGGAAATCGATAATCTTCTCAACAACATACGTCGTCTTGCACAAACGGCGATGGTTTCGCCGTCTGATGCGTTAAGCGATGAATTAGTCAGCCATGGCGAGCTGATGTCCTCGCTACTTTTTACTGAAGTCTTACGTGAACGGCATGCCGAGGCTGGGTGGTTTGACGCCCGTAGTGTGATGCGTACTAACTCGAACTTCGGCTGTGCCGAACCCGAGCTTGGCACACTGCACCACCAGGTGGAGACTCACCTGCGTCCTCGTCTTGAGCAAGCGATTATGGTGACTCAGGGATTTATCGGGCGTGATGCCGCAGGACACACCACAACGCTTGGACGCGGCGGTAGTGATTACACGGCTACGCTTCTCGGTGAGGCACTTCACGCCGCACGCGTTGACATCTGGACCGACGTCGCAGGGATCTACACCACCGACCCACGCATTGCGCCGCGGGCCAAACGAATCGACCATATCTCATTTTCCGAGGCCAGCGATATGGCCGCCTACGGTGCGAAGGTCCTCCACCCGGCGACACTGCTCCCGGCAATGCGTAAAAGCATTCCGGTCTTTGTTGGCTCAAGTAAGGATACTGCCGCCGGAGGTACGCTGGTGCACAACACCACCGATAATCCACCTCGCTATCGTGCGCTCGCTGTGCGTCGTAAACAGACGCTGTTGCGGTTACACAGTCTGGAGAAACAACCTTCCTGTTCTTTCCTGGCGCAGTCCTTCGCCATTTTAGCTCGCCATGCGGTCGCGGTGGATTTGGTTACAACCTCAGAGAATAGTATTGCGCTGGCGCTGGACGCCACTCATGCAACCTCAGGTGAAGACCATGTGCTGACCACCGCATTGTTTACCGCCTTGTCCTCCCACTGTCGTGTGGAAGTGGAAACCGGGCTGGCGTTGGTCACTTTGGTGGGGAATCAACTCACACAGGCTGCGGGAGTTTGCAAAGACGTTTTTGCCTGGCTTGAAGAGCATACGGTACGAATGATTTGCCATGGGGCGTCAAACGACAACCTGAGCATCCTGTTACCGGCTGACAATGCAGACAGCGCGATCAAAGCGTTACATTATCGGTTATTCGAATAACGTTTCTTTGTAGTATGCCACCAAAGGTAGAAGTCGTTTAATCCAGTACTGACGAAAAAGCAGAGCCCTGGTTTTTAAACCAGGACTTTGTGTTCAAACAACCGCATTCCGAGTTGGGAGAGCTATTTAGTTATGCCGATGATTGGTATCACCGCGACGGCAGCGTTTGTCATAGTGGCGCACCCACCAGTAACGATCACTGATTTGTTCGTGCCCCCCCACTCTGGCACCCGCCAACCAAAGGACACCACCAACAAAAATACTGAGCACGGCACCATGTGCGAAAAACTGTGGCAGATTAAATTGCGGCAGTTGGTTTAAAATAGAGTAACCAACACCACCCACCATCACCACCAACCCTAAAGCCATGAGCACGTTACCGAGTAACGAAGCGTTTTTGCGTTTCATGTGTCACCTCCGGAACTTTGGGTTGTTACAGGGAATACCCCTAATCCTTATGTGTAAAGTATAGACAACACTGCCGTTCGCAAGTGCGGGAACGATCACAATTACAAATACTCATGCAACATAACTTTACAAATAAGCCACTGAACATACTCATTTTCTAATAGTCCATTTGTGCAATTATTCAGCTTTTGGCGATAAGCACGCAGTTTTTTGTCAACAGCATCGTCAGACAGTAAACTACACGTCGTTTATCGAAACACTCAGGACAAAACACGTGGCGATTAAATTGATTGTCGGCCTGGCGAACCCCGGCGCAGAGTATGCGGCAACGCGACACAATGCAGGCGCATGGTATGTCGATCTGCTGGCAGAAAGATTACGCGCTCCCCTGCGCGATGAGCCGAAATTCTTCGGCTACACCTCCAGAGTTACGCTTGAAGGTGAAGACGTCCGTCTGCTGGTGCCAACCACATTTATGAATCTGAGCGGCAAGGCTGTCGGTGCGATGGCCAGTTTTTATCGTATTAACCCCGATGAAATTTTGGTCGCACACGACGAATTAGACCTGCCACCTGGCGTGGCCAAATTTAAGCTTGGCGGCGGTCATGGCGGACATAATGGCCTGAAAGACATCATTAGCAAGTTAGGTAATAACCCCAACTTTCATCGTTTACGCGTTGGAATTGGCCATCCGGGCGATAAAAACAAAGTTGTCGGATTTGTTTTAGGCAAACCGCCTGTTTCAGAACAGAAGTTAATTGATGAAGCGATTGACGAAGCGGCACGTTGTACCGAGATTTTGTTCAAAGATGGCCTGACCAAAGCGACGAGCCGGTTACACACCTTTAAAGCGCAATAAGCAGCGATGTGCGGCATTTTTCTCGCGTGCTGTGTATAATAGGCAAAGTTATTTACATTTCTACAATCTGTTTTCCATAACAGGTTGAATATCAAAAGATTAAGGTGATTTAAACATGGGATTCAAATGCGGTATCGTCGGTTTGCCAAACGTAGGCAAATCCACCCTGTTCAACGCGCTCACAAAAGCGGGTATTGAAGCGGCAAACTTCCCGTTCTGTACTATTGAGCCGAACACCGGTGTTGTCCCGATGCCCGATCCGCGTCTGGATCAGCTGGCTGAAATCGTCAAACCGCAGCGTATCCTGCCAACAACGATGGAATTCGTCGACATTGCCGGTCTGGTAAAAGGTGCGTCCAAAGGTGAAGGTCTGGGTAACCAATTCCTGACCAACATTCGTGAAACCGAAGCTATCGGCCACGTGGTGCGTTGCTTTGAAAACGACAACATCATCCACGTTAATAACAAAGTGGATCCGGCTGACGACATTGAAGTTATCAATACCGAGCTGGCGTTGTCCGACCTCGACACCTGTGAGCGAGCTATCCATCGCGTGCAGAAGAAGGCTAAAGGCGGCGACAAAGACGCTAAAGCAGAACTGGCTGCGCTGGAAAAATGTCTGCCACAGCTGGAAAACGCTGGCATGCTGCGCGCACTGAAAACGCTGACTGACGAAGACAAAGCGGCCATCAAATACCTGAGCTTCCTGACGCTGAAACCAACAATGTACATCGCCAACGTCAACGAAGACGGTTTTGAAAATAACCCGTACCTCGATAAAGTGCGTGAAATCGCGGCAGCTGAAGGTTCTGTTGTCGTTGCCGTTTGCGCTGCCGTTGAAGCTGATATCGCAGAACTCGATGATGCTGACCGTGAAGAATTCATGGCTGAAATGGGTCTGGAAGAGCCGGGCCTGAACCGCGTTATCCGTGCTGGCTACGAATTGCTGAACCTGCAGACCTACTTCACCGCTGGCGTGAAAGAAGTCCGTGCATGGACCATTCCTGTCGGTGCCACGGCTCCGCAGGCAGCCGGTAAAATCCATACCGACTTCGAGAAAGGCTTTATCCGCGCACAAACCATCGCGTTTGAAGATTTCATCACCTATAAAGGTGAGCAAGGTGCGAAAGAAGCTGGGAAAATGCGTGCCGAAGGTAAGGACTATATCGTCAAAGATGGCGATATCATGAACTTCCTGTTCAACGTCTAAATAAGTTTTGTTGTCTCATGAGGTTTCACTGAATCTCATGACAACGGTAAAACTCTATAAAATCCACGCAATTGCGTGGATTTTTCATTTCATAGCATCTCAGAGGCTCCCGCTGCTGCGCATCTGAAAGTTGGCACCAAACACGATGACCAAAAAGGCTGAGCTATTTTGGCAAAACAGCAGTAGCCACGTGAGCGTACTCATATTGAGGCGCGCGGAAGCCAGGGGCTGTCTACCCGCACTGTATCCCGGTGATCGAGCCCCTGGATAAGATGCAGCGCGCTAAGACGACCGATTTCATAGTGCGGCAGCTGTACCGTTGATAGCGGCGGCAAAAATAGCTCGCCGGTGCCCACCATATTGTCATAGCCCAGCACAGCGACGTCCTGCGGAATGCGCAGCCCTCGCCCCAGCAAGAGCTGGTAGATAACAAAAGCCACGCGGTCGTTACCGCACACCACCGCATCGAACATCGGGCACGCGCCTCTCAGGTAATGCCCGGCAATCTCCGCCGCATCAATATGGTGGCGCTCGCCCGGCGGAAGATAGTGGTGGAACATTGCATCAGGGTCGACACCCGCTTCACGACAAGCCCTCTCCATTCCCGCCCGACGGCGATCGGTCGCCACAATTCCTTTCGGCAGGTGGATGCACAGCAGTCGGCGATAGCCTGCGGCCAACAGCGCTTTCACGCCAAGATATTGCCCTTGTTCATCATCGGGAATATAGGTGGGAAAAGGGCCGCTTGTGCTTTCGCAGTTCGCCAGCACGCAGCGATACTTATGCAGCTTTTCCGGTACCGGTACCCGGCGCAGTCCCATCGCGGTGTAGATAATACCGTCCGGGCGATGTGCCAACAGCAGATCAACCATTTTCTCTGGCTTGTCATTGCTGAACATATTCACCACAAAGCTATTCCAACCGTGCGCCCGCGCGGTCTCTTCGATAGAGAGCGTTATCTCCACGGAAAATGGCGTAGTCATGGTGTCCAGCGCCAGCACCCCAATCGTGTTAGCCGTGGTTTTCGCACCACGAATTTTTTTAGCAGAGAGATCGGAGACATACCCCAGCGCATCTACCGCTTCCATCACCTTTTTATAGGTTTCAGGCCGTAGTCGTTCGGGCTCGTTAATCGCCCGCGATACGGTCATTAACGAGACGTTAGCCCGCTGCGCCACATCCTTTAAAGATGCCATACCCTCTCCTTCGCCGATGTTCACTTTGCCGGGGTCTGAAAATGCGATCTCGATAACGCCCGCAAAATGTTAACGTTAACTTTTGTGATTAACATCGATATTACCATCAAATCTGCGAGAAAACCGAGAATGTTAACGTTATCTTTTGATCAATTCACTTACAGGGACAAGCAAATGACGTCACTACTTTCCAAAGCCAACGAAGCCTTAAGCCAGCAGAAAGACCTTGTAAACCCGCGCTGGTATCCACGCTATCACCTGGCGCCACCGGCGGGTTGGATGAATGATCCCAACGGTCTGTCCTGGCTCGATGGTTACTACCATGCGTTCTATCAGCACTATCCGTGGCAGCCGGTCTGGGGACCAATGCACTGGGGCCATGCGCGCAGCCTCGATATGGTGAACTGGGAGCACTTGCCCATCGCACTGGCACCAGAAGGGCCGGAAGATAAAGACGGCTGTTTTTCCGGTTCAGCGGTGGTTGAAGGCAATAAGCTGGCCCTGATCTACACCGGACACAAGTTTGACGGCGAGGCGAATGAGGAAAACCTGTATCAGGTACAGTGCCTGGCCACCAGCACCGACGGGATTCACTTTGAACGCCAGGGCATGATTCTGGATACCCCGCGAGGCGTACACCATTTTCGCGATCCGAAAGTCTGGCAAGAGGGAGACAGCTGGTACATGGTGGTGGGCGCCCGGGTCGATGACGTGGGCGAAGTGCAGCTCTATCGCTCGCAGGATCTACAGCACTGGCAGTTTGCCAGCACGCTCGGCAGGGCCGATGACGGCATGGGCTACATGTGGGAGTGCCCGGACCTCTTCCCACTCAACGATAAGCTCGTCTTCATGTTCTCGCCGCAGGGCATCGCCGCAGACGGATACGATTGCCGTAATCTGTTCCAGAGCGGCTATATGCTCGGCGAATGGCAGGATAATCTCCATTTTCACGTCACCCACGCCTTCCAGGAGATGGATCACGGACATGATTTTTACGCCCCCCAGTCATTTACCACCCCGGATGGGCGCCGCATCGTGATTGGCTGGCTGTCGATGTGGGAATCGCCAATGCCAGAACAAGCCGACGGCTGGGCGGGCATGCTTACCCTCCCCCGCGAGGTGACGCTCGATACCGATCAGCGGCTGCGTATGAACCCAATTAAAGAACTGGAATCATTGCGCGGTCCGCTCCATGTCTGGCCAGTTAGCGAACTGCACAATCGCACCCTGATGGTAGAGGAGCAGACGCACGCTATTGAAGTCGAGCTGAGCCTCGATATCGCCCGCAGCAGTGCTGAAGAATATGGTATCGCGCTGGGTGACGGGATGCGCATCTACGTCGATAGCCAGGCACAGCGTCTGGTGCTGGATCGTCGCTACCCGCAGCATGGTCTCTCTGGTTATCGCAGCGTGCCGCTGCCAGTTGGTGACCGGCTGGATCTGCGCTTATTTATCGACAGCTCCTCGGTAGAGGTATTTGTCAATCACGGTGAATATACCCTTAGCAGTCGTATTTATCCTGAACCGGACGATCGCCAGCTGACCTTATTCAGCCAGAACGGACACGCCATTTTTAATCAAGGGCAGGCCTGGCCGCTCAGCGCCAAATAAACACCCGTCTTACTGCTTTGGGGAAAAATAATGACTATCTGGACGCTCGGAGACGCCGTGGTGGATTTATTGCCGCGCGACAATATGCAGTTTGAAGCCTGTGCGGGAGGCGCTCCCTTCAATGTGGCAATCGGCGTCGCTCGCCTTGGCCGCGCCAGCGGTTTTATTGGCCGTGTGGGCAATGACACTTTTGGTCGCTTTCTGCATCAGACGCTGGAAACAGCGCAGGTGGATACAGGAAGTCTGGAGTTTGATGCACATCAGCACACCAGTACCGTACTGGTTTCACTGGCTCCCAACGGCGAGCGGCAGTTTGAGTTTTTGGTCAATCCGTCTGCCGATCAATTTCTCAGCCCGGCGAGTCTGCCCGACTTTGGTGCCGATATTCTGCACTTCTGCTCGCTGGCGCTGGTTGCCCCTGACTGCCGCGCCACCCTCGCCCAGGCAATGGCCGCATTGCGACAGACCGGCGGTACTCTGAGCTTTGACATCAATCTGCGTCCGCAGATGTGGAGCAACGAGATGCAGATGTTTGACCTTGTCAACGAGTTTGCCCGGCAGAGCGACATTCTGAAGATGTCAGAAGAAGAGCTGCTGTGGCTAACACAGACCAACTGTCTCAGTAGCGCCCGCGAACGTCTGGTTGATTTTCCTGCACGCCTGAAAATCGTCACCCGCGGTGCCGACGGCGCTATCGCTTTCTGGCAAAACAGCAGGCTAACTTTAAGCGGCTATAACGTCGAAAGTATCGATACCACTGGCGCCGGTGATGCCTTTATGGCCGGGTTGCTGGCGGCACTCGCCGAGGAAGGCTGGCCCACATCGACGTCAACGCTACTTCCACTTATCGAGCAGGCCAGCGCTTGTGGTGCTCTGGCGACCACCCGGCGTGGCGCGCTAAGCGCGTTTCCCGACAGCCAACACCTGAGCAGCTTTATTCAGTCACAACCATCGTTACGGAGAACGATTACCCCGTAATAAAGCGAACTCGTTACGTCGTATCAGAAAGACCTTACAATGACCTGATCTGGATTGGAAAAAACATGAAGATAAATATGCCGTTCAGTAATGACAAATATCGGTACTCATCCGGGTACCTGCTTTTTTTCTTTGCCGCCTGGTCGTTGTGGTGGTCTTTTTACGCGATATGGCTAAAAAATAAACTTGGCCTGTCCGGAACAGAGCTGGGAATGCTGTATGCCGTTAACCAGTTCTTTAGCATGCTGTTTATGCTGGTCTACGGTTTTCTGCAGGATAAGCTCGGCACCCGCAAACACCTTATCTGGCTGATGGGGATAGTCATCACGCTCAGCGGCCCGTTCCTGATTTATGTTTACGAACCGCTGCTGACCTCCAACTTCAAGCTTGGTATGGCGCTGGGAGCCATTTTCTTTGGCCTTGGCTACCTCGCGGGTTGTGGTCTGGTAGAAAGCTTCGTCGAAAAAGTGAGCCGCAAATTCAACTTTGAATTCGGTACCGCCCGCTTGTGGGGATCGCTTGGCTACGCCGCAGGGACATTTGTTGGCGGTATCTTCTTCAGCATCAACCCACACATTAACTTCTGGTGCGTATCGGTAATGGGGGTATTATTCCTGTTGATTAACGTGTTGTTCAAAACCAACTCATCCGCCCCATCTTCTGTAAAAACGCGCTCTCCTGAACCCGACGCGCTGACCCGAAATGATTTTCTCACTATCTTTAAAGATACGCAGTTCTGGTTTTTCGTCATCTTTGTCGTCGGTACCTGGTCGTTCTATAGCATCTACGATCAGCAGATGTTCCCGGTGTTTTACGCCAGCTTATTTGACGATCCCGAACTGGCACCACGCGTATACGGCTACCTCAACTCGGTACAGGTCTTTATGGAAGCCGTCGGTATGGCGCTGGTTCCATTCCTGATTAACCGCATCGGGCCTAAATCCGCATTGCTGCTGGGCGGCACAATCATGACCTGTCGAATCCTGGGTTCAGCACTGTTCACCGATATCTATATTATCTCCTTGATTAAAATGCTCCATGCGCTGGAAGTCCCACTGTTTGTTATTTCAGTGTTTAAATTCAGCGTAGCGAATTTTGATAAACGCCTGTCGTCAACGATATACCTTATTGGCTTCAATATCGCCAGTTCCATCGGAATCATCGTGCTGTCACTGCCTGTCGGTAAGTTTTTTGATAAAGTGGGCTATCAGGAAATCTTCCTGATTATGGCCAGCATTGTGGTAATAACGCTAATATTTGGCTACTTCTCGTTGAGCAAAAAGCATCATCAGCAGAAGATGGGAAATGAACTGGTGACAGAGTAGCGAAGTTTAAAATATACCGGACAGGGCCATTGGCCCTGTCGTATCCCCCAACAGTAAGTACGAACTGTCGATTTACTCAGGCATGTTCCAGCCAGTTACGGAATATTTTCGCTCGCAGTATTCCCTGAAAATCAATCAGCCCAGAACAACCAAGCTTCTTGATCAGATTCTGTCTGGCCTGGTAAATCGTTTTTAAATGTAGATTTAACAAGGCGGATATCTCAACAATAGTTCGCCCCTCCCCTAACTGCGTTAAAATATATTTATCTCGCGCAGTTAGAGAAATATTTAGTTCCGACTGATTGTCGTGTATACCGCCAGAACGAGTAATATCAATAATAAATTGTTTGAATGTGGCAACGCTAACATCTATTGGCAGTCTGTAAAGTGATAAATCATTGAGATATCTGTACAGATGACCATCAATCAGCAGTACCAGACGATGCGTACTCAGATCGTAATTTTGTCTTTTTACCGCGTTAAAGTGATTCGCGGTAAAGAACACCAGTCGCGCCTTATCATCTTCAAAAACGATATCTGCAAGAATATTCTTTAACCCTTGCCTGATAAAAATATCATCAATCCATAACTCTGCGTTTCCAGTGTATTCCTGAACGATGTTCATCATTATGGCCTCAATGAAAAATCACAATTGTTCTAGAGAAGGTGCTATGTATAGTCTTAATCAAAAAATGCTCAGCATGAGTGCTTTCAGCATATAACAAAGGTGCTGTACATATTATATTAATATGAAGACTTTTTAGACATCGTCAGCTGTGTAGCGTAACACTATTTCCAGGGTCTTTCTGATAATATCGGCCTGAACAACGTCAACTGTTGACTCCAGAGAACCAATCAGGCTTAAAATGATGTTTTTATTATTAACATTATCACCTGCAAGAATTACATTTGTTACCGCCTGCCCCAATACCGCAGACTCATCTGCTAATAGCTCACCTGCATTATGGAAGTAACTTGATAAAGCTTTATCCGTCATTACACTGTGGACATTAATTTCATTAAGCATGGTAACCTCGCTTGTATAGTCTGGAAGATTATCTTTAATGTAATTTAGGGTTTTTGCTGGCACTGAAAGCACTCTCATCTCTGGTTTTATCCGGTTTTCTACTTATCTTCCCCGGATTAATGTTTGTAAAATCATTGATAACGCTGTCAATTAATTGCTTGCGTGTGCTATCTATTTCACTGGCCTGCATAAGTCGCAATTGCTTAATCACTGCAGCTAACGAAACGTCTGTATGCATTCGCAAAATTTCTAGCACAGCCAAACCTGTAATTTCATGTTTCAGGCGTTCACTATCAGTTTTCTTCATAACTCCTTCACTACTTACCCCTATAAGTAAGGGGTTTGTTTTATTCAAAAAGCAGGCCAATTAACGCATTGTAATGTTTCTGTTCTTTCTCCCCGGATGCTTTTTCAAGACGACACAGAAGCTTGGTGCAAAGTGATTTGCGGTTCAGATTTCGTCCATCCTTGAGTATCTCAGTGACGATTTCTCCCAATGTTTCCTGTTGAGTTGGCAGATGCGCCTTCGCAAAGTAACGAGAAATCGCGCTTGCAGTATCAGTGCGAACGGTATGCTGCTGCATGTCATGCTCCTGTAACAAAATGCTGGTGAATATTAAGTTTTATAACAGTAGCAAAGTTGTACCAAAAATATGTACAACACGAACCATCAATTTTTATCAAAAAGTGCTAAATCAATACAATCAACAACTTGTATTAATATACAACCACATAAAATCAAATTCATTTGTACAATTCACTTCTTTTAACAAATGAATTCGATCTGTTTAAGGACCTTTGTTTGTAAAAATAAAGTTAGAATAATGTATTAGAATCAGGACATAAGCTGGTTTGTTTGATACTGTACATACCTCTTCCCTTCCCTTGATCCCGGACTGCCCATGCTCACGACCATTATTTACCGTAGCCATCTACGTGATGACGCCCCCCTCAGAGCGCTTGAGGATATGGTGACAGCCGCAAATCTAAAAAACCGGCGATCCGATGTTACGGGGATTTTACTCTTTAATGGCCGCCACTTTTTCCAACTGCTTGAAGGTCCTGAGGAGCAGGTAAAAGAGATTTATCGTTGTATATGTAACGATCCACGGCACCACAATATCGTTGAGCTGATGTGTGATTACGCGCCTGCGAGAAGATTCGGAAAGGTGGGGATGGAGTTATTTGATTTACAAAAACATGAACGCAATGACGTCCTGCAAGCGGTACTTAACAAGGGAACATCAAAATTTCAGCTCACCTATGATGACCGGGCATTACAGTTTTTCCGCACATTTGTCCTTGCGACGGAAAAATCGAGTTATTTTGAAATACCTGCTCCTGATTACTGGAGTTTTATTGCCGACAACTCTTGTACTCTCCTGGATGAAAGCACACTCCCGTCCAATATCGATTTCAGCTTTGCTTTTCAACCCATTATCGATCCTATGTCGCAGCGCGTCATTGCTCTGGAAGCACTTATTCGTGGTAGAGACGGTGAAACGCCCGCAACTTATTTTGGCAACTTAAATCCTGAAGAACTGTATACCGCGGATCTGCAAAGCAAAAAGACTGCTTTTGCAATGGCAAGCGCGCTGGGACTTAACGACAAAATGCTGTCAGTCAATCTGCTCCCCATGACCCTGGTAAACAAACCCGATGCAGTCAGCTTTCTGATAAACGAAATCGCGGCGCACGGACTGGTGCCTGAACAAATCATTGTAGAGTTTACCGAAAGCGAAGTTATATCGCGCTTTGATACGTTCGCGCAGGCCGTAAAGTCACTCAAGGCTGCGGGGATCTGTGTGGCGATAGATCATTTTGGGGCAGGTTTTGCCGGGCTTCAGCTTCTGTCTCGTTTTCAACCCGACCGAATTAAGATAAGCCGCGAGCTGATCACGGATGTGCATAAAAGTGGACCAAGACAGGCCATCATTCAGGCAATTATCAAATGCTGCACTTCACTGGAAATCATGATTTCCGCTGTCGGCGTTGAAAAACCTGAAGAGTGGATGTGGCTTGAGTCCGCAGGTATTGAAATCTTCCAGGGTAACCTTTTTGCACAAGCCTGCCTGAATGGTATTCCGTCTGTTGCATGGCCAGAGAAAAATGATTTCTCAGCGTCAAAATAACTAACGCATTGTTATAAATAAACAATCACCACAACCGCCCTCATGCTGAACATAAAAATTCAGCATTTACTCCCTGCGTGATAGTAAAGTAAATCTTATTTTTGCTAGAATCCTCTGTATGTTTTGTACAATTTGATGCATGTTGTACAAAGTAACAGGAACCGCATATCGGTGACGGAGAATCAGGAGTGTCCGGGGGAACTATGGCTTATTACAGCATTGGGGATGTCGCAGAACGTTGCGGGATAAATCCTGTCACCCTTCGGGCATGGCAACGACGTTACGGTTTACTCAAACCTCAACGCAGTGAAGGTGGCCACCGACTCTTTGATGAAGAAGATATTCAGCGTATTGAAGAAATAAAACGTTGGATTAGCAATGGCATACCTGTTGGGAAAGTTAAGGCATTGCTGGAAACCAGTACCCGTCAAGCTGACGACGACTGGAATCAATTACAAGAAGAGATGATGAGCATTCTTCGCATGGCGCATCCACCGAAGCTGCGAGCCAAAATTACCGCACTCGGTCGTGTTCACCCTGTAGATGCGCTGATTGATCACGTTTATCTCCCCGTACGTCAACGGCTGATACTTGACCATAATACATCCCGCATAATGAACAGCATGCTTGATGGCGCATTGATTGAATATGTTGCCACACTGCTGTCTGAAACACGGCGCAAGTCAGGAAAGGATGCCCTCCTGATGGCCTGGGATGTTGAAGACAGAACCCGTCTGTGGCTCGAAGCCTGGCGCTTATCGCAATCTGGTTGGCACATTGCCGTTCTGGCTGAACCCATTGAATCGCCAAGACCCGAACTTTTCCCTGGGCAAACCCTTTTTGTCTGGACCGGTATTACGCCAACCCGCAGACAAAATGAACTGCTCCAACACTGGAATGAACAAGGTTATAAGGTCATTTTCCACAGCCCATAACCTACACGTAATACGTGTAAGATAAATCATACAACTCTCATTTTGTGGGTGGTTATTTTGAGTACCATCCAAGGAATATGTTGCCCTCTATCCTCCTGACTTAACCTCGGCCATAGCATAAAAACAAAACAATATACTAACCCATTGGTATTATTTTTTTGCAGACGATATCACCTTTTTCCTAAGTAAAATTCATTAGATCAACTGGCGTACGTCTAATACTTATTCTAGGGTTAAATTATGTCTTCTTGTGCCACATTATTGTTTTTCTAAAGTAATAAATGTGGTTATTTGAAAAAGGTAAAGGATATGGCTCTAGTCTTAGACAAACGCTTAATTCTTTGTTGCTGCGCCTTTTCCATTAATTCTGTGGCAAATGCAGCAACCGTTAACGGAACATTTCAGGTGCTGATGACGATTCAAAAGGCCTGTACCGTGACTGCCGGATCGGCTTCAAATATTACACTTGGTCCGGTGAATACCACGGCGACAAATACCAGTGCAAGCAACACTATTTCAATTAATTGCTCAAAAACCACACCCTATTTTATCGGTCTGGCACCGTCGGCTGCCAATGGAGGGACGACAACGGGTTCGGGCGCCATGTCCTCCGTAGCTAACGCTGCCACCAATACCGATAAAGTGCCCTATCAGCTAAATCGTACGTCAGCAACAGGTCCGGTGTGGGGGAATACCGCCACCGACACCGCACCAGGGAATGGGGTAGCGGCGACGGGTACAGGTCTGGCGCAAACGTATACTGTTTATGCCACCGCACCGAGCGCCAACTTCACTCCTGACGACTATGCCGATACGGTAACGGTTAACGTTAACTACTAACTTCTGGAAGCCATATGAGAGTAAAACTGCCTGTAAAGCAGTGTGCCTGCGCATGCCTGCTAGGGATGGTTGCGAGCGTCAATCTAGCCACCGCCAGCGGACTGCAAATAGCCCCGGTCACGTTAACGTTGCAAGCGACGCAAAATGCCGATGGTATCTGGCTGAGTAACGCGGGTGAAAATGTGCTCAATGCCCAGGTTCGGGTTTTTCGCTGGAGTCAAAGCGCTTATGACGACAAACTTTCCCCCTCTCAGGGGCTGGTGATTAGCCCGCCGATGTTGGCATTAGCCCCAGGAGAACGTCAGTTGATTCGAGTTATTCGCACAAGCCCTCCCTCGGCACATGCCGAAGACGCTTATCGTTTATCGATAGATGAGTTACCGCCTGCAAAAGTCGAAAAAAACAAGCTTCAGTTTGTGCTGCATTATTCTGTTCCTGTTTTCATTCAACCAACATCAGCGGCACAAACGCAGGCAAAACTACAATGGAAATTACAACAACTGGATGGCAAAAAATTTATTGAAGTCAGTAATCAGGGAAATGGGCATGCACAGTTATCTGCTGCAACATTTATAAGCCCTGATGGTACTAAAAAAGTCATTACACCCGGACTATTAGGCTACGTTTTACCCGGCTCAACAATGCGCTGGATAGTCTCCCCGTCAGCCAGGAATAATCATTATGGCGGGAAAGTTGAAGTCACAATCAATGGCCAAAAAACAGTACAAGATCTGTAACAGATCCTGGCTTCTGGTGAAATATTGCTTTCTCAATGGAGTATTAATATCGGGAATGGTTTGCGCACAAACGCTGAATAATAACCAGAATGAAAGTGGTGTTATTAATAGCGCCTCGCAGATTACGGGTGTCGATTTGTATCTCGACGTCACCTTAAATGGAAATCCCGTTGGGCTGGTACATTTTGGCTACGATAATGGAAAGCTTTATGCAGGAGCAGATACTCTGCGTAAAATGGGCTTTCGCTTTGCTCCAGACGCCACTAACGCCGTCGGCCTGAACGATATCCCCCAGCTAACCATTGACTACAACGTTCAGTTGCAAACGCTCTCGCTTACTGCGCCACTCAGTTCACTCGATCTTGCGACCACGCAGCTTAACTCGCCCACCGAAACCGTGCCAACGGCAACAACATCACGCGGGGCGCTGCTCAATTATGATATCTATACGCAACAGGGGGATGAAAGCGCAATCAATACCTTCAGCGAAATTCGCGCCTTCAATGCGGCCGGCGTGCTCAGCACCACCCAGTTGACGCAGTACTCTACCGAGGAATATGCCGATAACAGCGTTGAGCGCATTGATACCAGCTGGCGTACGTCATTTCCTGATTCGATGTTGGCGTTAACCGTTGGCGATACCCTGACAAGTTCACTCATCTGGTCCCGACCGACGCGAATCGGCGGCATTCAGATAGGCACCGATTTTGGGTTGCAGCCCTATATGCCAACCACCCCGCTTCCAGCATATCTGGGATCCGCGACGTTACCGTCAAACGTTGAGCTGTACGTCGACGGCGTCAGGTACTACAACGGAGAAGTCCCCGCAGGTAGCTTTCAGATCAACACAATGCCTAACATCAGCGGCGCGGGAACGGGTCAGGTGATGATGACAGATGCGTTGGGCAGAACGAGCGTACAAAATTTCTCGTTCTACAACGATCAGCAACTCCTGCGGGAAGGATTAACCGCCTGGTCGGCAGAATTAGGCACGGTACGCGAAAATTATGGTTACTCCTCTTTTGATTATGCCAGCGCACCAGTATTGAGCGCTACGTGGCGTCGCGGGTTTAGCAATACGTTCACCGCCGGGACTCATGCGGAAACCAGCGATGGACTGATTAACGCGGGCTTCAGTAACGACTGGATCCCGGGACCCCGCAGCGGCTCGTTTTCGACCTCACTTGCCGCAAGTACCGACTCAGGAAAGAACGGTTATTTGTACAGTTTTGGTTACCGTTGGTCCGGTGAACGGTTTAATTTCAGTACCAGTACCACGGCAACTTCCGGCGATTATCGCGATGTCGCCACCCATTACGGCGAGCCGCCTCCCACGCTTAACAGCAACACAGTCATTGGCTATTCGTTGGAAGCAGCCGGTAATGTCAGCCTGAGCTATTTGCAGTTTCGTTATCCACACGAAAATGCGGTGCGCTACGCCAACGCCAGCTGGTTTAAGTCTGTTACAGACAACATCTCACTGAATGCCGGATTCAATCAGAACATTGACGATAACCGAGATCGCAGTTTCTATTTGATGGTGACGATCACGACCGACAACAATCTGAGCGCCAGCAGCACCCTACAACGTACCAACGACGAAACCGGCTACCAGCTCAATGCCAGCCTGACGCCCCCTGCCGACGGCGGCTGGGGCTGGAATCTGGCCGCCAGTCAGCAGGCTTCCCGGCAAAGTGGCCAGGGAGAAGTGGGATATCTGGGACGTTATGGTAAAGCGTACGCGGGATTCAGCCGTTTACCGGATAACCATTACGGTTATGCCGGCGCAACCGGATCGCTGGTGACCATGGGAGGCGGCCTGTTTGCAGCAAGAGAAATCAATAATGGTTTTGCCGTGGTTTCAACTGACGGCGTGCCTGATGTTCCGGTCAAATTGCAAAATAACCTGATTGGTCGCAGCGATGACCAGGGACTACTGTTGGTCACGCCGCTCAACAGTTATCAAAAAAACCTGATCAGTATTGACCCGATGGATCTCCCCACCAATGTGCGGATCGCACGCGTTGAGACGAATGCCACGCCAGCCGATCGTTCCGGTACTTTGGTTAGCTTTGGCATCACCCCCGTCCGCGCTGCGCAGATTATCCTCGTCGATAATCAGGGTAAGCCAATTCCTGAAGGCAGCATGGCTTACGCCATCAACGGAAAAGGACAATCGTCTGTCGTTGGCTTTGATGGAATGACATGGTTCGACACCCTGGAGCAGCACAACACGCTGCGCGTTGAGACGGACACCGGTAGTTGTCGCGTGCAATTTGACTATCCCGCGTCAGCAAAGGGGATTACGCAAATAGGCCCACTGGTTTGTCGCCCACACTAACAGGAGTGCGCTCATGAGGTTAAGACATCTGCTACTCATCGCTGCCGTACTTTTTTGTCCGGCAATTAGCCATGCGGTAACCTGTTCGGTGAGCAATGTGCAACCCATAAATTTCGGTTCGGTCAATCCACTGTCTGCGACAGGCGCAACGTCATCAATGACGTTCAGTTACACTTGCACCAAAGAGCTTGGTGACGCGCTGGCAGGGATCAATCTCTGTTTTAATATTGGCGCCTCGGCCGTCAGTGGCCAGGTGACACCGCGAAATATGTCATTAATCGGCACGCCTGCCAGAACGCTGGCATACCAGCTTTACCAGGATAGCGGGCGCACCAAAGTCTGGGGCAGCCAGTATCAGTCGGGAACCACTTTTCCCATGGTACAGCTTAACCTGCTGAATCTGACGCCAGTGACAGGTTCACTCACGGTATCGGCGCAGATCGTCACGCCACAAATCGCCGCCGTCCCCGGAAACTATCAGGATAGCTATACGGCGGCGACAGCCCTTGTCACCCTTAATCCTGGATTGCTTTTCCCGCCGACCACCTGTGGTGATACCGTTGCCGCCAGGTTTCCTTTCACCGTCACAGCTGCTGTCAGCAAACAGTGTAATATCACCTCCGCGACTAACATCAGCTTTGCTCCCACCAGCGGAACGGGTCGTAATCTCACGGCGTCAAATAACGTAGGCGTAGCCTGCTCTAATAACACGCCTTACACCATCGGACTTCAACCCTCCAACGGCAATACGGCAGGCAGCGGCGTGATGGCAGGCACGGGGTCAAATACGGATAAAGTCCCCTACCAGCTTAGTTCGACGCCAGGTCCTTCCGGTACGATCTGGGGCAATACTGCGCTTAATACCGTTGCGGGCAGTGGCACGGGGACAACGACTACCTACCCGGTTTACGCCACCGTTCCCAGCGCGAACTACACGCCAGACAACTATGCCGATACTGTCACCATCGCCGTGACCTACTGACGCCCAGCTTAACAGCAATAAAGCAAACACATTTTATTATCATATTATTTACTTTTAGAGGTGCGTCATAAATCTGACAAATTGCGATTTTTACAAGTTATGCATATTAAACTACATAAACCGCAAAAAAAAACGCGATGACAGCCAAAATAAGGAATAACTATTCACCACCAAGCCAAAACCCACACTACTCATACCGATAATCCGTGTTAGCCAGGCAGGCTGTTCTATGAAAAAAATGTTAAATTTAGGTTTATATGGTGAGATTCACTGTATACCACGGCCAAATTAAGAACATATTACTTTTATAACTAAGGTTTATCATGGATAAGTTATCTTACGCTTCAGATAGCAGCACATCTGCCTGGAATACCTACCTGCAACAAATCGAGCGTGTGGCCCCTTACCTGGGCGAACTTTCCCATTGGGTGGACACCCTGCGCCACCCAAAACGCGCGCTGATTGTCGATATCCCGGTGCAGATGGATGACGGCACTATCCGTCATTTTGAAGGGTATCGCGTGCAACATAACCTTTCCCGCGGTCCGGGCAAAGGCGGTGTGCGTTATCATCCTGATGTTGATCTTAATGAAGTGATGGCCCTGTCTGCATGGATGACCATCAAATGCGCAGCGTTGAATCTGCCGTACGGCGGAGCCAAAGGCGGTGTGCGCGTCGATCCGTTCTCACTTTCTGAAGGTGAACTGGAGCGTTTAACCCGCCGTTATACCAGCGAAATCGGCATTATCATTGGGCCGCAGAAAGACATTCCTGCGCCGGATGTAGGTACGAACGGAAAAGTCATGGCCTGGATGATGGATACCTACTCCATGAACCACGGCACCACCGTGACCAGTGTGGTCACCGGTAAACCTATTCACCTCGGCGGCTCGTTAGGCCGTGATAAAGCCACCGGTCGCGGCGTTTTCGTCAGCGGTCTGGAAGTCGCGCGTCGTGCGAACATTGAAGTTGAAGGCGCTCGCGTAGCGGTACAAGGTTTCGGTAACGTCGGCAGCGAAGCCGCCCGCCTGTTCGCCGCAGCGGGTGCGCGTGTCGTCGCTATTCAGGATCACACCGCAACGCTGTTTAACTCCACGGGTATCGACATGACCGCGCTGTCTGCTTGGCAGTTAGAGCACAAACAAATTGCCGGTTTCCCAGGCGCTGAAACCATCGCCAGCGAAGCCTTCTGGAGCGTGGAGATGGATATCCTGATCCCTGCCGCGCTGGAAGGACAGATTACCCGTCAGCGTGCAGAAATACTGACCTGCAAACTGGTACTTGAGGGCGCTAACGGCCCGACTTTCCCGGATGCCGATGATATGCTGGCAAGCCGCGGTATCATCGTGGTACCTGACGTCGTATGTAACGCAGGCGGCGTAACCGTCAGCTACTTCGAATGGGTCCAGGACATGGCAAGCTTCTTCTGGAGTGAAGAAGAGATCAACAATCGCATGGACAAAATCATGACTGATGCGATGGTGCACGTATGGGAAAAAGCAGCTGAGAAATCCTGCTCCCTGCGTACCGCAGCCTACATTGTTGCCTGCGAACGCATTCTGCTGGCACGTAAAGATCGCGGAATTTATCCGGGCTAATACGACGTCAGATACGCCAACGTTTTTGACCGACGATAAACGCCAGTCGTGAGTTACGCCAATAATGCTGCATTATTTGTGGCATTATTGGCGTGTAGTAGCCTGATTCATCTGCCCCGCTTTCTGCATTTTACTTACCCAATATCTGCGCATTTTGTTAGCCAATAAACATTAAATTCCATCGCTGCAACCATAATTTGCGTTAAGAACCCATAGCAACGCATTATTGGTTGCAATGTCTACTACCAATATTACGCCCCCATATATATTGACGAACTGATTAAAAATCCCGAATAATTGTCGAATTATGGCATTCTGGCTGCAGGGAAAGTTGCCTGACACAGTGCGATTAGATCGGGCCGGGAAAACTCAGCGAATAACCACGTGAGAATATAATGGTCGATCATTCATCTGCTTCTGAGCACAACGATTTTACTCGTTGCCTGTCTCTTTTCGACAGCGCATTTCCACAAATCTTATCCCTGCTGGGTATGCCAGCCCCCACGCAACTTTCGCCTGATACGTTTTATTATTCACTTGATAAAGCCCGAGAGAGATTGGGCAACTGGAGCAGTGTAGCGGCCCGGTTTAACTATAATGAGCAGGAAATGGCGAGCTTTCTTGCGGCATTACGCACCTTGAACAAATGGCTCGGCAGAAATACAGATGGCCAGCCTGCCGACAGAAATCTGACCATTGCCGCGTTGCGTTTTTTGTGGCAGCTCGAATATTTGCGAGAAAAACAGCCTCAATTAACTTATTCAACGACGCTGCATAACGAAGGCGAAGAAAAGCAGTTACGTAGTTTGCAGCAGGTACGAGCATTAGAGCTGACCATTCGTAGTTTAATTAATGAAGCGTACAATAACCAACAAGCCCTACTTGAGCACCTAAACAAACTATTTGGTCAGGAACGTGTAAAAAAATGGCTCAACGTTGCCGATCGTGATGACGTATTGAGCGGTACCCTTTTCAGTGAACTCGCCTCACTATTTATTGATAAAGACGAATATCCCATCCACTACTCTCCACTTTATCAATATACCCCTTTGCTCAGCTTTGTTAACGATAAACGTAGAACACTGAATACCTTTCTTGACGATATTCGCGTAATTCGCAACCGTCTGGCGCATCATAAGCGGGTAACCTCCGTCCAAACAACATTGGTGAATTACTATTACCAAGAAATTACTGAGCCGGTACAGGAGGCCTTCGACGAAGGCCGGGTAAAAGTTAACCCTGATCGCTTTTTTGATGACAGCAATGCTGAGGTTGCTCACTATTTCGAACAGACAGCCCAAAAAATTGAAGATCTCGGCGGTGACGTTCAGGAAATAAAGGATGATCTGGTGGCTCAGGCTCAGGATATTGGAAAAATCAAAATTGATACGCGCATCATTCGCAATCGAGTAGCCTGGGTGCTGGGCGGTATCGTCGTCATTATTGTTGGCTCAGTACTGACTTTCGGAACCTCAACCAAGACGCTGGTGAATACGGAGTCCATCCGTAGCGATCTCGGGGAAGTGGGTAAAACGGTTGCTGGGGCGAAAAAAGAAACCAGTAACGATCCGCGTAAAGAACTGGCGAATATCGGCATTGCCTGGGATGAAAAAAATCTTCGCGCCGCTATCGATCGCGGTGATACCCAGGTTGTCAATCTGTTTCTTGCCGGAGGCATGCGCTGGAAACTGTATTATGCCGAAGCCGCATTACTGGAAGATCGTCAGGAAACGTTGAATGCCCTATTACAATCAGCATCGTTGATGGATGAAAAAAACGGCTGCCTCAGAATGGCCGGTAAATTACGTCAGCAAGCGGACCACAATGGCACGCTGACCCCCATACAGATTCGTTATTTAAAAACATTCTGTTCTTCTGCCAAGGATGTTCAGGGTATTAAAGCGGAACTCGACAGAGCGCTTAATTTTGAGAAAGCCCAGAAGAAAGCTTACGATGAAGAAATGGCCAAAAATGAACCTGCAGGTCGCTGTGAGCGCCGTCTGATGGCCGATAATGCGCGTGAGTTACTGGCTGACGCGGCGCAATTTTCACTGCAAAGACCGACCACTTATTCACTCCATGATGTGTTATTGAAAGAACTGAATACGCGTCTGATGTTCGGCACACTCAACGAGGCAGAGTTAAAAAGCCTGGTTAAGAACTACTGCGTAAAACAAGAAAACCATGAACCCAATATTGCGATTGGCGATAACTGGAGTCGCTCACAACGGGTCATTTATAACGTAGTCAAATAATGAGCGATCCAACAACACATTCATCGAAAGAGAATTATATGTTCGCATTCAATAATGCATGGCCGCTGTTTACTTTCGAGTTCAATCCGTCGCAGCGTGATGCACCGGCAGGCAGCCTACTGATCGGATTGGGCGACGGCAATGATACGGAAAGCCATAAGGGTGTCGCGCTCAATAACAAAGGATACCGTGCAGGTCACTACAATTCGGTGAGTGAACTGGTGGCAAATGCCGACGATCGTCAATGGTCTATATGGCGCAGTAAACTCTCAAGTGTCCAGGGAATACAACGAATCGTTATCGAAGATTTCTCTCTGGATACCTGTTTTACGCTGTTGCTGTTTTTGAACCATCTCGATGCCGCTGGTTCGCTGTCGCTATCAACACATCCGTGGCTGGAATACGTCACCGCATGGGAAAGCGGTATTTATCTGGACGGTGATGATACAACTCGTTCTGCCGCTTGCTTGTTATCCGCACTCGCGCATAGCAGCCTGTGCGAGCAATCCATGGATGATACTGTCGTTGTTCGCCACAACATGCTGGCCTGCCTTCGCCTGTTGAGCGATATGATGATAGCCAACCCAGACCCCACCGCAGGCATTATGCCCATGCACACGCAATGTTATGCAAGTGCGGTCGCAAGTCTGGCGTATGAGCAACAGATTTACCAACACGTGATCAAGCGTTCGGTTACCTGCCAACTCCTGCTGGATCTCGGCACAGGCCGGCGGCAAACGGTGGTTGATGCATTGTTTATTACCGAAACGCTCCCTTCTGGGATGTTGAAAATTCTCGCGCGCTGCGATAAAGAACGCAGTTGGACGCACAATGGATTTGGGTTGCTGGCCATTTATCGACCGCGAGAAGTGGGTACGGGAAATGATATCGTTATTTCGCTCAACCCGATTCAGGGGACACGCCTTGATGCCCTGTGGTCCGCTCTGGAACAACGTGAAGATGTGGCCTGGCAAGGACTACGCCCGCACGATACTCCGCGTTTTCTCGAAAGCTATCGCCTGGCCGGAAGCGATAAATTGATCCCAGGCGCACCGAACCAACCCTGGTACGACGATCAAGGCAGAATGACGCTAATTGCGGCACCGAAGCAGCTTGCGCCCGGAGAGCCCGGCTCGAAACTGACCTGGCAAAAAGACGTTTTGCCCGCAATCTGGGAAAATTATTTTACCCGTTATCTTGATAACGCCATTGTGCCAATAGCTTTACCCGAACTTGATTGCCGCACAAAAGGTAAATGCATTCGTGTCTATCAGCATCGCATCCCGGAGGGTGGTGATATTACGATCGTCCCGCTGATGCGAATGATCGATACCCCCACCTTTCATGCCTGGCTGGCAGCACAGAGCGATAGCACGCGCGTCGTTAGGAGTCCTGCGGATCTCCCCCCCACCAGCGAGTACCACTGCCAATGGTACAGCAATATTCTGGTTGTCGCTCACCGTCATGGCGTCACAATCTTCTGTCGCGAAGAAGAGGATAAACATCTGGCGATACTGATTAAAGCGGCCATTTCTGTAGCGGATGTAAGCCATGAGTATGAAAATTTTCTGGCGAACTCTGCCCAACAGATTGAACAGTGGCTCAAGGATCTGCTCGAGTCGCAGCAAAAACACAACCGAAAGGGAAAAATTCGTCGTCTATCTGACTGGTCCGAAATGATGCTGGAAACCAAAGCCCAGGCGCTAAAAGCCATGAATAAAGGTGCTTTAGTCGGCAACGATGCCCTACATAACCAGCTGAGTGAAGATCTCTCTCGGCAGTGGGGATTGTCTGAGCAACGTCAGGAGCTCATGACGCAGATAGAGCAATTGGATCAGCTCATGCGCCAGGCTATTAGTCAGCGTCAGGAAAAACGCCAACGTATTTACGGCGCACTGTTTTCTGCTTTAGCACTCGGCGCGGCGGCTAACCATATTTGGGAACCGATTAAAGAGATAAAAACAACAAACCTTTATGAATGGCAACTCATGCTATTCAAAGAGCAGCCAGCCCCAGCAATGGACAAGTTACAGGCGATTGCTGCAGATGCCGCGCGATATGAAGTCTATACCCTGGCTATTCTGCTAATTTTTGGTTTTATTGGTTTTATCTTGTTCTGGTTTTTCGATTTTAATGGCAAAGAAGAGTAAGGAATAACGTTTTACTCATGATGCCGTCAGCATAAACTTTGCCGCATCTCTCACTTCCGCTGTTTTATGCACCACCACGTTTCAATATGGAACATTAAAAGATGCTAATGTTCCGTATTGAAACGCCCTTCACAGCAATTTTCTTTTGCGTACCCGTGTGCAAAATTACCTTATCGGCAGCGAGCGGTCGCCGTGACGTTGAACCAACCGATACCCTACATCAGATGCCTGCCCGAATTTGGCAGCCATCCAGGACTGTCTGCGGAGCATAAATAATGAAAAAATTGATCAACCGTGTTGAAGACGTACTGAATGAACAACTCGCCGGACTGGCGAAAGCGTATCCTTCCCTGGCATTGCATCAGGATCCGGTATATGTCACCCGCGCAGATGCGCCGGTGATGGGCAAAGTGGCACTGCTTTCCGGTGGCGGCAGCGGACACGAACCTATGCACTGCGGCTACATTGGTCAGGGCATGCTCTCTGGCGCCTGCCCGGGTGAGATTTTTACCTCACCCACGCCGGATAAAATGTTCGAATGCGCCATGCAAATTGACGGTGGCGAAGGCGTGCTGCTGATAATCAAAAATTACACCGGCGACATTCTTAATTTCGAAACCGCTACCGAGCTGCTGCACGAAAGCGGTGTCAAAGTCACCACCATGGTGGTGGATGACGACGTGGCGGTGAAAGACAGTTTGTATACCGCCGGTCGACGTGGCGTGGCGAATACCGTATTGATCGAAAAACTGGTCGGCGCGGCCGCCGAACGTGGTGATTCGCTGGAAGCCTGTGCGGCGTTGGGCCGTAAGCTGAATAACCAGGGCCACTCCATTGGCATAGCCATTGGTGCCTGTACCGTTCCAGCCGCCGGACAACCGTCTTTCACGCTGCAGGATAACGAAATGGAATTTGGCGTAGGTATCCACGGGGAACCGGGCATAGACCGTCGCCCCTTCACCTCTCTCGATCAGACCGTTGATGAAATGTTCGATACCCTGCTGGAAAACGGTAACTACAGCCGTACACTCCGCCACTGGGACAACGTCCAGGGCGCGTGGCAGGAAGGTAAAGAAAGCAAGCGGGCGTTACAGAGTGGCGATCGCGTTATTGTGCTGGTCAATAATCTCGGCGCGACGCCGTTGTCTGAACTCTTCGGCGTATATAACCGCCTCGAAAGCCGTTGTCAGGATGCAGGCATTGTCATTGAGCGCAACCTGATCGGCTCTTACTGTACCTCTCTGGATATGACCGGTTTCTCGATCACCCTGTTACAGGTAGATGACGAAACGCTGAGCTTATGGGATGCACCGGTTCACACCCCTGCTCTCAACTGGGGTAAATAAGGAGATTTATGATGTCCCTCAACAGAACGCAAATTGTTAACTGGCTCTATCGTTGCGGCGAGATCTTCACCACAGAAAGTGATTTTCTCACCGGACTTGACCGGGAGATCGGCGATGCCGACCACGGTCTGAACATGCATCGTGGTTTCAGCAAAGTCGTTGAAAAGCTGCCGTCCATCGCAGACAAAGACATCGGTTTTATTTTGAAAAACACCGGTATGGTGCTGCTCTCAAGCGTCGGCGGGGCCAGTGGACCGCTGTTTGGCACCTTTTTTATTCGCGCCGCTCAGGTGACTCAGGCTCATCAAAGCCTGACGCTTGAAGAGCTTTATCAAATGATGCGTGATGGCGCAGAAGGTGTGATTAGCCGCGGTAAGGCTGAACCTGGCGACAAAACCATGTGCGACGTCTGGCTGCCAGTAGTCGAGTCCTTACGCCAGTCCTGCGAGCAGAAACTGAGTGTACAGGCAGCGCTGGAAGCGGCAAGCCAGCAAGCGGAAGCCGCAGCACAAAGCACCATCACCATGCAGGCTCGCAAAGGCCGTGCCAGCTATCTTGGTGAGCGCAGTATTGGGCATCAGGATCCCGGCGCAACGTCGGTGATGTTTATGATGCAAATGCTGGCTCAGGCGTCCAGAGAGTAAGGATAAAGCGATGGTAAACCTGGTTATTGTTTCTCACAGCGCCCAACTGGGCGAAGGCGTCGGTGCGCTGGCCCGGCAGATGTTAATGGGCGGTGATTGCAAAATCGCCATTGCCGCAGGCATTGATGATCCTGAGAATCCGATTGGCACCGATCCGATCAAGGTGATGGAAGCCATCGAGTCCGTGGCCGATACGGACCACGTGCTGGTGATGATGGATATCGGTAGTGCATTACTGAGTGCGGAAACCGCGCTGGAACTGCTCGACCCTGGTATTGCCGCCAAAGTGCGTTTGTGCGCAGCACCACTGGTTGAAGGCACACTGGCCGCGACGGTTAGCGCCGCCGCGGGTGCTGATATCGATCGGGTCATCCGTGATGCCATGAACGCCCTCGACGCCAAATGTGAGCAACTGGGTTTACCTTCGCCATCCGCAGCGAAACCCGCATCTGCTGTACAGTCTCCCGATGCAGATGCCCGTTCTGTTGCCATTGTGGTGAAAAACCCTAACGGCATCCACGTTCGCCCGGCTTCGCGGCTGGTTTCCGCGTTGTCTGGTTTTAACGCCGACATGTGGCTGGAGAAAAACGGCAAGTGTGTGGTTCCTGATAGCCTGAATCAGATAGCTCTGCTGCAGGTTCGCTGTAATGACACGCTGCGCCTGATTGCCAAAGGCGAACAGGCAGAGGATGCGCTAGCCGCATTTAAACAGCTGGCAGCAGAGAATTTTGGTGAATCGCTCGAGTCCGCTAATGCTGATAACAAGGCAGCTCAGGCTCCCTCAAAAGTCACGGGGACGGCATTCTGTTACACGCCATTCTCGCCCGAGGTAAACCCGCAGTTAGCCGCATCGCTCCAGGCTGAGCAGCAGCGATTACAGACCGCCATCCAAAGTACGCTGAACGATCTGAGCGAACTCACCGCACTTGCTGAAGAACGATATTCCGCAGATATCGCTGCCATCTTCTCCGGTCACCACACGCTGTTGGACGATCCTGAACTTTTTGAAATGGCCTGCGATGTAATGCGCGAAAAGCAGTGCAGCGCCGCCTGGGCCTGGCATCAGGTGCTGAGCGATCTCAGCCAGCAGTATTTACAGCTCGATGATCCTTATCTGCAGGCGCGATACATTGATATTGAAGATTTGCTGTCTCGTTCACTGCAGCATTTGACGGGAGAGAGCGCACAAATTCCCGCATTTTTGCGCCCCACTATCCTGGTCGCTGATATCATTTATCCGTCTACGGTACTGCAACTCGATCCGAAGACCATCAAAGGTATCTGCCTGCGGGACGGCAGCGAAGCCTCGCATCCGGCGATTATCGCTCGTGAAATGGGTCTGTGCTGGATGTGTCAGCAAGGCGCGGCTCTCGATAGCATCAAGATGGGCGATACTCTGACCATTGACTGTGTCACACAGCGGATAACCCGCGCAAACTGATTCCGAAGCACACCCTTTCCAACAAAGGGTGTGCTTCTTCTCTATTCACGTCGGGAAATGTCTGTTTATTCGCAAAATGGGGAGCCGATCACGCGCAACGGTCATTCCTGAACTAAGGTTTTCTCATGGTAAATGCCGCTACTTCGGCACGCCGCTAAGGAGATTAACCGATGATAACGCCAGCAACTCGCCATCCTGGCCTGCTCTCTGTTGCAATAAAACTGACGCTCGCAAGCACCTTTTTTGCCCTTTCCTCTTTTACCGTCAACGCCGAGGACGCACCAGCCGCTACGCCTGCGCCGCCTGATATTCTGCTTGGTCCCCTGTTTAACGATGTACAAACAGCAAAACTGTTTCCTGACCAGAAAACCTTTGCCGACGCGGTGCCAAACAGCGATCCATTAATGATCCTTGCCGATTACCGGATGCAGAAAAACCAGTCCGGATTCGACTTACGCCATTTTGTGCAAGTGAATTTCACCTTGCCGAAAGACGGCGAGAAATACGTGCCCCCGGCCGGGCAATCACTGCGCGAACATATTGACGGACTGTGGCCAGTACTCACTCGTTCGACCACCACCGCAGAAAAATGGGATTCGCTGCTGCCGCTCCCGGAGCCGTATGTGGTACCTGGCGGGCGTTTTCGCGAAATATATTATTGGGACAGCTATTTCACCATGCTGGGGCTTGCCGAGAGCAATCACTGGGATAAGGTCTCGGACATGGTGGCAAACTTCGCCTACGAGATTGATTCCTGGGGACACATTCCTAACGGCAACCGCACCTACTACCTGAGCCGTTCGCAACCGCCGTTCTTTGCCTTTATGGTTGAACTGCTGGCGCAACACGACGGAAATGACGCGCTGAAAAAATACCTCCCGCAGATGCAAAAAGAGTACAGCTACTGGATGGAGGGCATCGAAACACTCCAGCCCGGTCAGCAAAATAAGCGCGTGGTTAAACTGGATGACGGCACCATTTTGAACCGCTACTGGGATGAGCGCGATTCGCCTCGGCCAGAGTCGTGGGTAGAGGATATTGCCACCGCTAAAAGCAACCCAAACCGCCCGGCCACAGAAATCTACCGCGACCTGCGTTCAGCTGCCGCGTCCGGTTGGGATTTTAGTTCCCGCTGGATGGACAATCCTAATCAGCTGGGCACTCTGCGCACCACCAGCATCGTTCCGGTCGATCTCAATGCGTTGATGTACAAAATGGAAAAAATGATCGCCCTCGCCAGTAAAGCCGCCGGTGATGATGCCAAAGCGGCGCAGTACGATGGCTTCGCTAATGCCCGACAAAAAGGGATCGAAAAATATCTGTGGAACGACAAAGAAGGCTGGTATGCCGACTACGATCTGAAAAGCCACAAAGTACGCAACCAGCTCACGGCCGCCGCTCTGTTCCCGCTGTATGTCAATGCGGCGGCAAAAGATCGCGCCAGTAAAGTCGCCACGGCCACCCAGGCACATCTGCTGCAACCGGGCGGCCTTGCTACCACATCAGTGAAAAGCGGCCAGCAGTGGGATGCCCCCAACGGCTGGGCTCCGCTCCAGTGGGTCGCCGCATCCGGGTTACAGAATTACGGTCAGGATAACGTCGCCATGGACGTAACCTGGCGATTCCTCACCAATGTTCAACACACCTACGATCGCGAGAAAAAGCTGGTTGAGAAGTATGACGTGAGCACCACTGGAACCGGCGGTGGCGGCGGTGAGTATCCGTTGCAGGATGGTTTCGGCTGGACCAACGGCGTAACGCTGAAAATGCTCGACCTGATTTGTGCCAAAGAAAAACCCTGTGACAACGTCCCCGCATCACGACCGACCCCGGCAAGTACAACGCCAGTCGAGCCTAAAAAACAGACTCAACCGACGCCTTAACGTCATTACATGAGTCGTTTTACACCCTGAATCCGCGCTTCGTCGCGGATTTTTCTGTCATATTTTTCGCCATTTAAGCTGTCTCTATCCCCTCTAGCCCTTATGGGGTATCCGGTGTTTTCATCCGTGAGAATTTGATTCTGAACATGTTTTTATTCGCTGTATATGTAAATATATAGCGATTTTGTAACCTTCAGGATACCGATAATGCCACTGACAAGACGGATGTTTGCCCAACTCGTGGCATCTGCACTGCTGCTACGCCATCTTCCCGCGTTTGCTCAAACGCCGCTGACCGTGGCCATTGGAGACTCTCCGAAGCCAGAGAAAACCCAACGCGTGGTCAGTGCTGGCGCGCCCGCTGACATGCTGCTGCTGGCCGTCGCACCGGAAAAAGTGGTGGGTTTTTCCTCCTTTGATTTCTCTCGCCAGACCGCCATTCCGTTTCACGACGATATTCGGACCTTGCCGAAACTCGGCAGGCTGGCGGGCCGCTCCAGCACGCTCTCGCTTGAAGCACTCCTGACGCTTAAACCCGACCTGGTTATTGACTGTGGTAATGCCGATGAAACCTGGCTTTCTCAGGCCAGACAAGTGAGCGCACAAACACACATTCCCTGGCTGCTGATTAACGGCGAACTGCGCCATACCCCAGAACAGTTGCGCGCAGCCGGTGAAGCATTGGGCGTCGTCTCGCGTACCGCAATGCAGGCCGCACTGGCCCGTCGATTTATCGATGATGCAATAGCTTTCTCGCATACCCCCGCGGCGAATCTGCGTTTTTATGCCGCGCGCGGTGCCAGAGGACTGGAGACAGGTTTACAAGGTTCTCTGCATACCGAAGCGGCAGAACTGCTGGGGTTGCACAATGTGGCGCACATCCCCGGACGACAGGGGCTCACACAGGTCTCAATGGAAAATCTGCTCAGCTGGCAGCCGGATATTATCCTGGTACAGGATGCGGTGACAGCGCAGTTCCTACGAGAAGATCCGGTCTGGCAAGGAGTCAAAGCGGTTGCTGACCGGCGCATTCTGTTTCTCAGCGGTCTGCCGTTTGGCTGGCTGGATGCACCTCCCGGCATCAACCGTTTACTGGGGTTACGCCGCCTGCACGCCTGGCTTGATCCTCAGGTTAACGCGAGCTTTAAAGCTGATATGCAGCGCTACAGTGAGTTGTTCTGGCACACCACGCTAAGCGACGCACAGTATCAAAGGTTGGTGGCAGTCTGATGAAAACATCAACCCTCGGTTTTCTGATGATTGCTGCGGTGGTGCTTTGCGCGAGCGTCGCCGCGGTATCAGGCGCGTATCACCTGGATGCACAGCAGGTTCTGAATCTCGTGGCCGGTACAGATGGCGTTCCAATGCAGGACAAAATCGTCTTCTGGCAAATCCGCCTGCCGCGCATACTGGCTGCATTGCTGCTCGGCGCGGCGCTGGCGGGCGCAGGAACCACCTATCAGGGTATGTTCCGCAACCCGCTGGTCTCACCGGATATTCTCGGCGTGGCGGCGGGTGCGGGTTTAGGTGCCTGTTTAGCAATCCTGTTAGGTTTACCGATCCTGTTCATTCAGCTGTATGCGTTCATGGGCGGTTTATTCGTGGTCGCCGGTGTCTGGTTAATTACCCGGCGAGTCAAGCGACACGACCCGGTGTTAACACTGGTGCTGGTCGGGATTGCGCTGGGTACGGTATGCGGTGCGGGAATTTCACTCATCAAAACGCTGGCCGACCCGTATACCCAACTCCCCTCTATCACTTTCTGGCTGCTTGGCGGTTTATCGACGATCACGCTGCACGACCTGTGGTTCTCGGCACCGCTGATCTTCGCAGGACTCGTCCCGCTATTGCTGCTGCGCTGGCGCATGAACCTGCTCACCCTGTCGGATGATGAAGCACGATCGCTTGGGATCAACGTCTCGCGATTGCGGCTGGGACTGATCGTCTGCGCTACGTTAATCACCGCCTGTACCGTTGCCATCGCGGGCATTATCGGCTGGATTGGGCTGGTTGTACCGCACATCGGCAGACTCCTCAGTGGCAATAACCACCAGCAGTTGCTGCCGGTTTCCATGGGGGTCGGTGCCATTTTGCTACTGCTCACCGATACTCTTGCCCGCACGCTGAGCAGCACAGAAATCCCGCTGGGGATCCTGACGGCATTTATTGGCGCACCGTTCTTTTTGCTGCTTTTGCTACGGGGAAATCGCCCATGACGCTTCTGACCCTCCGCCATGCGTCGTTGGGATACCACAGTCACCAGCCCGTGTTACGCGATGTCTCATTTCAGGTTTCGCCCGGCTCCGTCTGTTGTCTGATTGGGGCCAACGGCAGTGGAAAAACCACCCTGATGCGCACCATTCTCGGCGTTCTTTCGCCGCTTCACGGTGACATTCTGCTTGATGGCGTCGCCATAAATCATCTCAGCGATCGGCAACGCGCCGCCGCTATCGCCTGGGTTCCTCAGGCACATGACGGCGCGTTTGCCTTCACTGCGCTGGACATGGTGATGATGGGGCTGGCCCCGCAATTGGCGGCATTTGCGGTTCCCGGCGCTAAAGAGCGTGAAAATGCGCACCAGCAGATGACGATGCTGGGAATCTCTCACCTGGCGCCCCGACGCTGGAACACGCTGAGCGGCGGAGAGCGGCAACTGGTGTTAATTGCCCGCGCGCTGGCGCAGCGTCCGCGTCTTTTGTTGCTGGATGAACCCGCTTCCAGCCTGGATTTTGGGCATCAAATCCGTCTGCTCGACACGCTAGTGACGCTGAAAAACTCGGGTATGGCCCTGCTGATGTCGACCCATCATCCGTTGCACGCCCGGGCAATCGCCGACAGCGTGGTACGCGTTGAACCGAACGGTGCAGTGTCGCAGGGGCTTCCTGAACAGCAGCTCGCCACCGATCGTCTGGCTGCGCTGTATCGCGTTACACCGTCACAAATCGCCCATCACCTCTTTGGCTCACACAATTAAGGAATAAGAATGCTCATTGACGACATTGATTTTGCCGATCTTTACCGTAAACAGTTACAGCTGGCGAAAAGAACAGAGAAAAAACCGGAGCACTGGGATAAGCGTGCGGAAAAAATGGCAGAGAATTGCGCCTCATTAACCGACAGCTATCTGCTACAGCTGTTGGGAAAAATCGACCTGAAAGGGGCGGAGTCGCTGTTTGATATGGGCTGCGGTCCCGGTACGGTTTCGCTTGCGTTGGCTAAAAAGATGCCAATAGTTTACGGAGTAGATTACAGCCAGGGAATGCTTGGCGTAGCTGCCCGCCGCGCTGCGCAAATGAACGCCCGTCACGTGCAGTGGGTGCAGCGGGCCTGGGAGGAACACTGGGATGATTTACCCCAGTGCGATATCGCCGTCGCTTCGCGCTCTACGCTGGTTGCCGATATGCGCCAGGCGATGACCAAACTGAATAATCAGGCCCGACTGCGGGTTTACACCACTCATCTCGTCAGTTCATCTTTCGTTTCCCCCACCATTCAGCGTGCACTGGGCCGCGAAGTGATTGAGCTTCCCAACTATATCTATGCGCTTAATGTCCTGTATCAGATGGGGATCCACGCGCATGTTGATTTTATCCGCGGACCCAACTGCCAGCAGGACAACAGTACCTGGACGCGTTTTCTGGAAAACGTGCGCTGGAGTATGGGTGAACTGAGCGCCGACGAGGTCGAACGTCTGGAAACCTGGTATCAACAGCAGGATCCACGCACGATTGCCCCCGCCAGCCGTGACTGGGCGCTTATCTGGTGGGACAGCGTTCCGCGGGAGGCACTGCAATGATCTACTTTTCGCAGGCGCAAACCGACGCGCTGCTGCTGGAAGATATTCAGGGCGGCGACCTGACTACCCGCGCGTTGGGTATTGGCGCACAGCCGGGCGTTATGGAATTTTACCATCGCCAGGGCGGGTGCGTTAGCGGCACCGCCGTTGCCAGGCAAATGCTCGCCTCATTAGGGCTGACCATCAGCGACATGGTTGCCGATGGTGAACAGGTAAGTGCAGGACAGCGATTGATTTGCGCACATGGGAATGCGGCGGCGCTGCATCAGGGCTGGAAAGCGGTACAAAATGTCCTGGAATGGAGCTGCGGGGTTTCGGGCTATCTTGAGTGCATGTTGAGCCAACTGCGCCAACGCTATCCTGATGGGCAGATTGCCTGTACCCGCAAAGCCATTCCCGGCACGCGTTTGTTGGCGACTCAGGCAATACTCGCCGCGGGAGGCATTATCCATCGCGGAGGATGCGCCGAAACGGTACTGCTGTTTGCTAATCACCGTCATTTTCTTACCAACCCAAACGACTGGGCCGGCGCGATTGCGCGCTTACGCAGCCATGCGCCAGAAAAAAAGATCGTGGTTGAAGCAGATACACCAGATGAGGCATTAGCCGCGCTTCGCGCCGCGCCTGATGTCCTGCAACTCGACAAATTTACCCCTGAGCAAGCAACAGAAATTGTCCGCCAGGCACCTTTTCTGGCCCCCCATTGCACGCTGGCGCTGACTGGCGGCATTACCCTCGCCTCGCTGGCGAGTTATCTCGACTGTGGCATCAGACTTTTCATCACTTCCGCGCCTTACTACGCTCCGCCTGCGGATATCAAAGTTAGCCTGAGCCCGGACGCACGTGGCATATAACATTAATAAATGGACTAAAAATAATGAATTTCAACAAAAGTTGTCTTTACACAGCCCTGTCGTTTGCTTTCGCGCACAGTGCTTTGGCTGGGCAGGAAAGCGAAACCATGACCGTCTGGTCAAGCCCGGCCTCCGCGGCAACCACTACGGTTCTCGGCCAGGAAACGATGCAGCAACTGGATAAGCAAAACGTGGCGCAGGCGCTGAGCGTTGTCCCCGGCGTCGTGCTGCAAAAGTCAGGCAACCGCAATGAGCAGCAGGTGAAAGTCCGCGGTTTTGACAGCCGTCAGGTTCCCGTCTATTTTGACGGCGTGCCGGTATACATCCCCTATGACGGCAACCTCGATTTAGGCCGTTTTCTGACCTCCGATATCGCTTCGGTTGAAGTCTCCAAAGGCTACTCGTCTCTGCTACAAGGGCCGAACCAGATGGGCGGCGCCATCAATATCACCACCAAAAGACCTACCAAACCGGTTGAAGGCAGCATTGGCTATCGCCAGGGCTGGAGTCGTAGCAAAGACAACGCCCACGATATGCATGCTTCATTTGGCGCCAGCAACGATCTCGGTTACATCCAGCTCAGCGGCAGTCAGTTGAAGCAGGATTTCCTTGGCCTACCGCATGGCGTGGACAACCCTATTGCGGGCAGCAACGGCAAGATTGCCAACTCCTCCGCCGATGATAAACGCGGCATCGTGAAGCTGGGCTTTACCCCACGTGGTGATGACGAATATGTGCTGACCTATATTAATCAGGACGGTGAAAAAGATAACCCTCCGTACGCTGGAACCAGCAGTCAGAAATCACGCTACTGGCAATGGCCACAGTACGATAAAGAGAGCTATTACTATCAGGGAACGACCCATCTGGGCGACCGTTTTACCCTGAAAAGCCGTCTGTATCGCGACACATTTGAAAATACGTTGATGATGTACAACTCGCTTGCCGATCTGAAAAACAAAAAAGGCAGCTACAGTCATTATTCAGACTATAGCGATGGGGCTGGTCTGCAGCTCGCTGCGGATATGCGTGAAAACGACCAGCTCTCTTTCGCGGTGAACTGGAAGGATGATGTTCACCGCGAGAAAGGCGCACCTAATGCGTCTTACGACCGTTACGAAGACCGCACCTGGTCCGTTGCCAGCGAATACCAGTGGGCAGCGGCGGATAATGTCGATGTAGTGGCGGGAATAAGCTATGACTGGCGCGACAGTCTGGAAGGCATGAAGCACGAGAAAAATGGCAGCGTCACCCACTATGATGACAACAATCAGTCGGCCTTCAACTGGCAGATGATGACCAAATATCACTTTGAAAATTCAGACACATTAGCGCTGTCCTACTCTGACAGAACGCGTTTCCCGACGTTGAAAGAGCGCTACATAACCTCGAAACCGGCCTATAACCAGGTGGCGCTGGTCAATCCGCAGCTTAAACCGGAACGCGCCCGCAGCGTGGATCTGACCTGGAATGGTTCACTTGGCAAAGACTGGGGATTCGAAGCCAGCGTCTATTACAACCGCATCAGCGATGCCATTCTTTCGCACAATATTGATGCCGATACCATCCAGAATCAGAACAGCGGCCGGGTGGATTACACCGGTCTGGATGCAGGCGTTAAAGGTAAAGTCTTTGATATGCTGGATGTTGGGCTGAGCTATGGCCTGATTCATGCGGATGTCAAACGCAGCGACATCGGCAAAATAACCGATTTGCCGACGCAAACCCTCACCGCATGGATGACGCTGAAACCGTGGGATCCGCTGAGCATTACGCTGTCTGAAGAGGCCCGCTCATCGAGCTATAGCAATAGCGACGGCTCGCAGAAAGCCGCAGGTTTCGCCATTACCCATTTACGCGCCGACTACGCCATCGGTCACGGGTTTAGCGTCAACGCTTCGGTCAATAACCTGTTCGATACACAATACGTGTACAGCGAAGGATTTATCGAAGAAGGCCGTAATTACTGGGCTGGGATTGAGTACCAGTTCTGACTTAGCCATATAGAGAAACGGCCCCCACAGGGGCCGTTCGATTAATCTCGTCGTACAAGCCGGAAGACACCCAGCACAACAATCGCGCCGACCACGGCCACCAGGAAGCTGTGGAGATTAAACCCGCTGACATCGCCGCCAATACCAAACATCGTTGCCAGCCATCCACCGACCACAGCACCGACGACACCCAGAATACAGGTCAGGATAAATCCCCCGCCATCGCGCCCCGGCATAATCAGTTTGGCGATAACCCCCGCAATCAGACCAAAAATAATCCAGGCAATAATTCCCATTTTCAGGCCCTCTTTCCAGTGAACGCACGCGCAAGACATTCCTGCGCCAGCACTTAAAGTATAGGCAAGCCGTCGCGACATGCTTTTATCACGCAGACTTAATTCATTGGGTTTGGTAAAAAATTTCATCCATTTGTATTAAGTTCCGTCGATTGATGCCGATAACCCAACGACAAACCAGGCATCCAGGAGTCATTAGGTGTGAGTAACTACAATGAGCAGTTCCTGAAGCAAAATCCGTTAGCGGTGTTAGGTGTACTTCGGGACTTAAAGTCGCAGCAGGTTCCACTGCGTATCTCCTGGTCGGGCGGCCAGTTCATCAGCAAAGTTCTGGCCGTCAGCCCGGACGAGCTGGTCATGGATTTTGGCAGCCAGGAATATGAAAACCAGGCCGTACAGCGGGCCAGCCAGATCTCGATTATCGCCGAAACGCAGGGAGCCAAAGTAGAATTCACCCTGCCACAGCTGAAAAAAGGCGAGTATCAGCAACTGCCGGCGTTTATTTCATCCTTGCCGCCTTCTCTGTGGTTTGTGCAGCGTCGCGAATATTTCCGCATCGGCGCTCCGCTGCATCCTCCCTATCGCTGCACGGCAAAAATGCCGGACAACAGCACGCTGTGCTTTCGCTTATTCGATTTATCGCTTGGCGGTATGGGCGGGCTGTTAGAAACGGCAAAACCAGAAGGACTGGTAGAAGGTATACGCTTCGCGCAGGTTGAACTGAATATGGAGCAATGGGGGGTGTATCACGTTGACGCCCAGCTCATTTCCATTAGCGAGCGCAAAGTTATCGACAGCAAAAACGAAACCATTACCACTCCCCGCCTGAGCTTTCGTTTTCTCAACGTCGGCTCGGCGGTGGAGCGGAACTTACAGCGGATTATTTTTTCCCTTGAACGCGAGGCCCGGGAAAAATCGAATAAGGTGCGCGAGTAAACTCACACGAACTACATCACATCCAGCGCTTGTTGAAGCTTCCAGATATAGCGCGGGGCCTGCGGCGCCGGATGATTGTCCGCAACATGTTCAATAAATTCATCCGGGCTGAGATCGTTGATCTTATTGATGGCTTTCTTCCTGTCGGAAGAGAACGTTCGCAGCAATGCGCCCGCGCCGTTGGCGTACGATACTACCAGCGCATACTGCATCACCTGCGGATCTTCAATCCCGGCCAGCGGCCCGGTTTCGAGAATACTCAGGTATGCGGCCCCCATGGAGATATTGCGTTCGGGGTTTTTCAACTCGCTGGTCGACGGCTCTCCGCTCCAACCCATGCGGCGATAAACATCGCGTCCTGAAGTTGAGGCTTTCAACTGCATCAGACCAATCGCATTGGACTTACTGACCGCATTCGGATTTCCGCCTGATTCAATGGCAATAATAGCGGTAATCAATTGTGGACTGACACCCCAGGCCGCACCGGCTTTTTCACTGATCGGCATCCATTGCATTGCGCGTTTAACCGGAACTTCAGCATTCCACGGCGGGTTTTTGTAATCATGTTTTGAACTACAGCCCGCAAGTAATACAACCAAAAAAGCAAACCATCTCAATTTCACGTCATCTATCCTTATAGCCGGAACCTGTCGCTGAGGTGACAACGACATACCTACGCGGCATGATATACATTTGGTTTTAGTTGTAGCAAGGAAATGCCATGTCCCGGTTTCACTTAATTGCCCCGTCGGGCTACTGTATCAATCAGCAGGCTGCCTTACGTGGGCTTGCGCGTCTTATTGAGGCCGGTCATCAGGTCGACAATTCAGCAGTCATTGCGCGCCGCTGCCAGCGTTTTGCAGGTACAGAGGCAGAAAGGCTTGCTGATGTTAACTCGCTCGTTAATCTGAAAACCCCCGATACTATTGTGATGGCGGTACGCGGCGGCTATGGCGCGAGCCGTTTACTGGCAGAAATTGACTGGCAGGGGCTGGCAGCCCGCCAGCAACAAGATCCGTTGCTGCTGTGCGGACACAGCGATTTTACGGCGATCCAGTGTGGTCTGCTGGCACAGGGGAATGTGATTAGCTTCAGCGGCCCGATGCTGGCGGCGAACTTCGGCGCCGAAGAAATGAACGCATTCACCGAGTACCATTTCTGGCAGGCTTTGCGTAATGCCCAATTTACTCTCGAATGGCAGGGTGAGGGTCCGCAGTGCGCAACTGAAGGTACACTGTGGGGCGGAAATCTGGCGATGATCATTTCGCTGATGGGTACACCGTGGATGCCGGCTATCAAAAACGGCATTTTGGTGCTGGAAGACATTAACGAGCATCCATTCCGTGTCGAGCGTATGCTGCTGCAGCTATACCACGCCGGAATACTGGCCCAGCAAAACGCCATTATTCTTGGCAGTTTTAGCGGTAGCGCACCCAATGATTACGATGCCGGTTACAATCTTGATTCAGTTTGTGATTTTCTGCGCGCCAGATTATCAGTACCGTTGATCTGCGGCCTCGATTTTGGCCATGAACAACGCACTGTCACCTTGCCTTTGGGAGCCAATGCGGTGCTGAAAAATGATAAAAACGGCACTCAGCTCACCTTAAGTGGGCATCCGGTACTAAAATCGTAAAAAAAGCGGCTAATAGGGCTAAGTAAAACGCTGTTTCTGTCATTATTATGGTAGGGTTTATTAATACGAAACAGCGTAATTCAGGAGTAACCGAACGTTGGATGCCGCAGCAATTATTAGCCTTTTTATTTTGGGTTCCGTTCTCGTCACCTGCAGTATCTTACTCAGTTCATTCTCATCACGTCTCGGTATCCCAATTCTGGTGATATTTCTCGCTATCGGTATGTTAGCGGGCGTGGATGGTATAGGCGGCATACCTTTCGATAACTATCCATTCGCCTACATGGTGAGTAACCTGGCACTGGCGGTTATCCTGCTCGACGGCGGGATGCGCACCCAGGCCAGCTCTTTTCGCGTTGCGTTAGGCCCGGCGCTATCGTTGGCGACGGTCGGTGTGCTGATTACTTCCGGACTCACCGGCATGATGGCCGCGTGGCTGTTTCATCTGGATCTTATCGAAGGACTCCTGATTGGCGCGATTGTTGGTTCAACCGACGCCGCGGCGGTCTTTTCCCTGCTTGGCGGTAAGGGGCTTAACGAACGCGTTGGCTCTACGCTGGAAATTGAATCCGGCAGTAATGACCCGATGGCCGTGTTTTTGACCATCACGCTCATCGCCATGATCCAAAACCACGAGACCGGTTTAAGCTGGATGTTCGCGGTGCACATTATCCAGCAGTTTGGCTTAGGCATCATTATCGGTCTTGGCGGTGGATATATGCTCCAGCAGATGATTAACCGCATTTCGCTGCCTGCCGGACTATATCCGCTATTGGCGTTAAGCGGTGGGATCCTGATTTTTGCCCTGACCACTGCGCTGGAAGGCAGCGGTATTCTGGCGGTTTATCTGTGTGGTTTCCTGCTGGGTAATCGCCCTATTCGCAACCGGTTTGGCATTCTGCAAAACTTCGACGGTCTGGCCTGGCTGGCGCAAATCGCCATGTTCCTGGTGCTCGGACTGCTGGTTACGCCATCCGACCTGCTGCCTATCGCAATCCCGGCACTGATTTTGTCTGCGTGGATGATATTCATTGCCCGCCCGCTTTCGGTCTTCGCGGGACTGCTGCCGTTTCGTGGCTTTAATTTGCGCGAGCGCATTTTCATCAGTTGGGTGGGTCTGCGCGGTGCGGTACCCATCATCCTCGCCGTCTTCCCAATGATGGCGGGTCTGGAGAACGCGCGCCTGTTCTTTAACGTCGCCTTCTTCGTGGTACTTATCTCGTTGCTGTTTCAGGGAACGTCGCTTTCATGGGCTGCTAAAAAAGCCAAAGTGGTGGTCCCTCCCGTCGGCTGGCCCGTGTCGCGCATTGGTCTGGATATTCATCCGGATAACCCGTGGGAGCAGTTTGTTTATCAGCTCAGCGCGGATAAGTGGTGTGTGGGCGCCGCACTGCGCGACCTGCATATGCCGGAAGAAACGCGAATAGCCGCCCTGTTTCGTGACAACGTGCTGTTTCACCCCTCCGGCAGTACGCGTCTTCGCGAAGGCGATGTATTGTGTGTTATTGGCCGCGAGCGCGATCTCCCGGCTCTTGGCAAGCTGTTCAGCCAGTCGCCACCTGTGTCGTTAGACCAGCGCTTCTTCGGTGATTTTATTCTTGAAGCCAGCGCAAAATATGCCGATGTGGCGCTGATTTATGGCCTGGATGATGGCACCGAATATCGTGATAAGCAACAAACGCTGGGTGAAATTGTCCAGCATCTGCTTGGTGCCGCGCCGGTCGTCGGTGACCAGGTGGAATTCGCTGGTATGATCTGGACTGTGGCCGAGAAAGAAGATAATGCAGTGCTGAAGGTTGGTGTTCGCGTTGCTGAAGATGAGGATGAGTAAAGCGGATGTTTTTGCCGGGTGGCGGCTGCGCCTTACCCGGCCTACAAAATGCACTAAATAAAGTTACACCGTCACAACTGGCACGCGCAGCGCCAGAGAACACATTAACTCGTAGCCTACCGTACCTGCGGCGGTGGCCACATCGTCAATTTTAATCTCTTTGCCCCACAGCTCTACCGGCGTCCCGATCCCTGCCTGCGGGCACGGTGTCAGATCTACCGCCAACATATCCATTGAGACTGTCCCCACCGTCCCGGTACGTACACCATCCACCAGCACAGGCGTTCCGCTTGGCGCATGGCGTGGATAACCGTCTGCATAGCCGGTCGCTACAATGCCAATGCGCTGCTCGCCGCTGGCAGTGTAACGTCCACCGTAGCCCACCCGATCGCCAGCTTTCAGCGTTTGTATTCCGATTATCTCGCTGCTCAAAGTCATCACTGGCTTCAGGCCGGTGTTAGCGATGTCTCGCCATTGTCCCGAAGGCGATGCGCCATACAAAATAATGCCCGGACGAACCCAGTCATAATGCGCTTCAGGGTGCCACAGCGTGGCGGCCGAATTCGACAGCGATCGTCTGCACTCCAGCCCTTCAGTTGCCTGCGCAATACGCGCCATAGCTTCCTGAATACCTTCCGGGTGCTCTGCATCGGCAAAATGCGACATCAGCGTCATTTCACCGACGTTGGGCATCGACCGCAGCTGTTGCCAGACCGTGGGAACTCTTTCCGGTAAAAACCCAAGCCGGTTCATACCACTGTTCACCTTCAGGTAAACATCGAGCGGCGCCTTCAGGCGCGCATTCTGCAATGCTTTTAGCTGCCAGTTACTGTGTACACAGGTGGTTAGTCGATAATTGTCATATACAGTCAGGTCTTCAGCGTGGAAAAAACCCTCCAGCATGAGTATCGGGCCTTTCCATCCACGCTCGCGTAGGGTTATCGCCTCTTCAAGATTGAGCATGGCAAAACCATCGGTTGTGCCCAACGCATTCCAGACGCGTTCAATACCGTGTCCATACGCATTGGCTTTTACCACCGACCAGACGCGGGCGTCCGGCGCGGCCTGGCGGGTAATGGTCAGATTTTGTTTCAACGCCTGCAGGTCAATGCTGGCCAGTATCGGGCGGGTCATCTCACGTCCTTATCAGTTATGTGCGCCATGTAAATGCCGTGGACGAGAGGGGGTAAACCCCGGACTGTAACGCGCCACGCTCAGATCGTCATAAGGAATGGCTGGCGTGCGGCCAGAAAGGATATCGCTCAGCAGCTGACCGGAGCCGCAGGCCATGGTCCAACCCAGCGTGCCGTGGCCGGTATTGAGCAGCAGATTCTTAAAGCGGGTGCGCCCCACCACCGGCGTTCCGTCCGGCGTCATCGGACGCAGTCCGGTCCAGAAGGTTGCCTGTTCCACATGACCGCCGCGCGGGAAGAGATCGCGTACGACCATTTCCAGCGTTTCACGACGAGGTTGTAGCAGTTCTGTATTAAAGCCGACAATCTCCGCCATACCGCCTACGCGAATACGATTGTCAAAGCGGGTAATAGCGATTTTGTAGGTTTCATCAAGGATAGTAGAAACCGGCGCACCGTCGTCTTGCGCCACCGGAATGGTCAACGAATAGCCTTTGAGCGGATAGACCGGGATATCAACGATCCCTTTCAGCATTGCCGTGGAGTACGAACCAAACGCCATCACATAGGCATCGGCTTTAACTATCTCTTCGCCGCACTGGACGCCATAAATCTGCTCACCATCGCTCAGCAGCTTATCGACCGGGGTATTAAAGCGAAACTTAACGCCTGCCTGCTCCGCCATCTGCGCCAGACGCTGGGTAAACAGCTGGCAGTCGCCGGTTTCATCATTCGGTAAGCGCAGACCACCGGTCAGTTTGTGCGCCACTTCTGCCAGTGCGGGTTCGACTTCCGCCAGACGGTTTGCTTCCAGCAGTTGATATGGCACGCCAGCGTCTTCGAGCACGGCGATGTCGCGAGTGGCATTCTCATACTGTTGGGCAGTACGGAAAAGTTGCAGGGTTCCGCCCTGACGTCCTTCGTACTCGATACCGGTAGAGGCGCGCAGCGCTTTCAGGCAATCACGGCTGTATTCCGCCAGCCGCACCATGCGTCCTTTATTTTCCATATAGTGGCTGGTGTCGCAGTTGCGCAGCATCTGCCACATCCATTTCAACTGGAACTGGGTTCCGTCAAGACGGACGGCCAGCGGAGCGTGGCGCTGAAACATCCACTTAATTGCTTTTAGCGGTACGCCTGGTGCCGCCCATGGTGCTGCATAACCTGGAGAGATTTGCCCCGCGTTCGCCGCACTGGTTTCCAGTGCCGGACCGGGCTCACGATCAATGACGGTGACATCGTGTCCAGCCTGACTTAAGTACCAGGCGCTAGTCACGCCAACGACACCACTTCCCAGTATGACAACTCGCATAGCCACTCCGTTAACAGTAAAAGAACAATCATCTAATTACATCTTGATAACTCAGTTGAAAATATTATTCAACATATGGCTTTTTTATGGTGACTTACCTCACATATAGCGGTGATGGCTGGGGACTCTCCGCTTTGGCATCTCCTGCTGTGCGTTATTTTTATCCAGCATAAAATTTTGCGGCCATGCCATTTTTCGACGCCAAGCTAACGTGAAATCGCAAAGAAAAAATTTCTGCCGCAGCACGTTTTTTAACACCATGATCTATGCTTGACATGAGGTACTCCAGACAGAGAGTGCCGCCAACAATGAGGGTGCGCGAATGGCTACGATTGATTCCATGAACAAGGACAGCACACGGTTAAGCGATGGACCCGACTGGACGTTTGATCTGCTGGATGTCTATCTGGCAGAGATAGACCGCGTGGCGAAACTCTACAAACTGGACACCTACCCGCACCAAATCGAGGTGATCACCTCCGAACAGATGATGGACGCTTACTCCAGCGTCGGGATGCCGATCAACTATCCTCACTGGTCGTTTGGTAAAAAGTTTATTGAAACCGAGCGCTTGTATAAGCATGGTCAGCAGGGACTGGCCTATGAGATTGTTATCAACTCCAATCCGTGTATCGCGTATCTGATGGAGGAGAACACCATCACCATGCAGGCGCTGGTGATGGCGCATGCCTGCTACGGACACAACTCCTTCTTCAAAAACAACTACCTGTTCCGAAGCTGGACGGATGCCAGTTCCATTGTCGATTACCTGATCTTCGCGCGAAACTATATAACCCAGTGTGAAGAGCGTTACGGCGTGGATGAAGTCGAAAAGCTGCTCGACTCCTGCCATGCGCTGATGAACTACGGCGTTGACCGTTACAAACGCCCGCAAAAAATCTCCCTACAGGAAGAGAAAGCCCGTCAGAAAAGCCGTGAAGAGTATCTGCAAAGCCAGGTGAATATGTTGTGGCGCACGCTGCCGAAGAAAGAGGAAGAGAAAACTGTGGCGGAAGCCCGGCGTTATCCCTCTGAGCCACAGGAAAACCTGCTGTACTTCATGGAGAAGAACGCCCCGCTGCTGGAGTCCTGGCAACGCGAAGTGCTGCGCATTGTACGCAAGGTCAGCCAGTATTTTTATCCGCAGAAACAGACGCAGGTGATGAACGAAGGCTGGGCCACTTTCTGGCATTACACCATCCTGAACCACCTTTATGATGAGGGTAAAGTCACCGAGCGGTTTATGCTGGAGTTTCTGCATAGCCATACCAATGTGGTATTTCAGCCGCCCTACAACAGCCCGTGGTATAGCGGGATAAACCCTTATGCCCTGGGGTTTGCCATGTTCCAGGATATCAAACGTATTTGTCAGTCGCCGACCGAGGAGGACAAATACTGGTTCCCGGACATAGCGGGTTCTGACTGGCTGGAAACCCTGCATTTCGCGATGCGCGATTTCAAAGATGAGAGCTTTATCAGCCAGTTCCTGTCACCAAAGGTGATGCGTGATTTCCGTCTGTTCACCGTGCTGGATGACGATCGTCACAACTACCTGGAGATATCTGCGATTCATAATGAGGAAGGATATCGTGAGATCCGCAACAGGTTGTCGTCGCAATACAACCTCAGCAACCTGGAGCCGAATATTCAAATCTGGAACGTCGATCTGCGTGGCGACCGTTCGCTCACCTTACGCTACATTCCGCATAACCGCGCGCCGCTGGATAAAGGACGCAAAGAAGTGCTCAAGCACGTACACCGGCTTTGGGGTTTTGACGTGATGCTGGAGCAACAGAATGAAGATGGCAGCGTGGAGCTGTTGGAGCGTTGCCCGCCAAGGATGAACGGTCTGTAAATCTTATTACCGGAGGCGGTGTAAACACCATATCCGGCCTACGAAGTGCACGTATTGTAGGCCGGATAAGACGCTTTGGCGTCGCCATCCGGCATGGAGCGATTAACGGCCCTGAATAGCTAAGTCGCCCGGCAGGCTCTTCTGCATACGATGCCAAATTTCGCCGCTGTCGTGACCATAGCGGCGCACCGTTTCATACACCTGCTCATGAGCGCCCTGCTCGCAGAGTTCTGACAGTTTACGGTAGAAGCTCAGCGCCAGCGCGCGCGCTTCCGGATTGGCAAAATAATGACGGCCAATGCGGGTATATAATCCTTTCATACCGTTGAGGATCAAACCGTAAATCGGATTGCCGGAGGCAAATGCCAGACCGCGGAAAATGTTATAATCCAGATCGGCAAATGCGTCAGCGTGGTCGGCCACCTGATTTGCCGTCGCCAGAACCTCCTGCGCTTTATCAGGATGCTGGCGAAACGCAGTACGAACAAAGATCGTTGAAATATTGGTACGCACAGACAGCAGATTATCAATCAACTGCGGGACACTCTCGTGATCGAGACGCGCCAGCGTTTCAAGAATATTCAGCCCGGAGGTTTCCCAGAAGTTATTCACCTTCGTCGGTTTGCCGTGTTGAATGGTCAACCAGCCATCTCGCGCCAACCGCTGCAATACTTCGCGTAGCGTGGTACGTGTCACCCCAATAAGTTCGGAGAGTTCACGTTCAGCGGGCAAAATAGTGCCAGGTGGGAAGCGGTTATTCCAGATACTTTCAATGATGTATTCTTCCGCGAACCCAGCCGGGCTTTGCGCCTTAATGACCATAGTAAAAATTCCATTACACAGCAAAACATAGTTACACACATCATACCAGATGGGTATCTTAGCTGATAGCTGACGCAATGAAGAAAAAGTGGATCAAGGCTTCATTTTCCAAATAACGCTACAGTACAGCCAACCTTGTCAGTCTCGTGAATAGCTTGCCTGTACTCCCTCCTCCCGCTAAGCTTTGCGGTCAAACATAAAAACATGATTTCATTTTTAAAGGTAGGGAAATCACCATGGAGCTATCATGGGGCCGCGCGATGTGGCGCAATTTTTTAGGTCAATCACCAGACTGGTACAAACTTGCACTGCTTGTCTTCTTAGTCGTCAACCCGATTATTTTTTTCATCAACCCTTTTATCGCCGGCTGGTTGCTGGTGGCCGAGTTCATTTTCACGCTGGCGATGGCGTTAAAATGCTACCCACTGCTGCCAGGCGGGCTGTTGGCTATCGAAGCTGTCATTATTGGCATGACCAGCGCCACGCATGTGCGTGAAGAGGTTGCCGCAAACCTTGAGGTGTTATTGCTGCTGATGTTTATGGTGGCAGGCATCTACTTTATGAAGCAGTTATTACTGTTTATTTTCACGCGTCTGCTGCTCACTATTCGCTCCAAGACGCTGCTGTCGCTGTCTTTTTGTGTTGCAGCCGCTTTCCTCTCGGCGTTCCTCGATGCGTTGACCGTCGTGGCCGTGGTGATCAGCGTTGCGGTCGGTTTTTATGGTATCTACCATCGCGTTGCTTCTTCTCGCGCGGAAGACAACAACATGCTCGATGACAGCCATATCGATCAGCACAATAAAGTCGTACTTGAGCAGTTCCGCGGTTTTCTGCGTAGCCTGATGATGCACGCGGGTGTCGGTACGGCGTTAGGCGGCGTGATGACCATGGTGGGCGAACCACAAAACCTGATTATCGCCAAAGCAGCTGGCTGGCATTTTGGTGACTTCTTCCTGCGCATGTCGCCGGTTACCGTCCCGGTACTGATTTGCGGCCTGTTAACCTGTGTGCTGGTCGAGAAATTACGCTGGTTTGGCTATGGCGAAACGCTGCCGGAGACCGTCCGTGATGTCCTGCAACAGTTTGACGATCAGAGCCGCCAACAACGTACCCGTCAGGACAAAATCAAACTGATTGTCCAGGCGATTATTGGCGTCTGGCTGGTCGTTGCTTTGGCCCTGCACCTGGCAGAAGTCGGATTGATCGGTTTGTCGGTCATCATTCTGGCAACCTCGTTGACCGGCGTCACCGACGAACATGCGATAGGTAAAGCCTTTACCGAGTCGCTACCCTTCACCGCGCTGCTGACCGTGTTCTTCTCTATTGTCGCGGTGATTATCGATCAACAGCTCTTTTCGCCGATAATTCAGTTTGTTTTGCAGTCTTCTGAGCATGCTCAACTGACGCTGTTTTATCTCTTCAACGGCCTGCTGTCTTCGATCTCTGATAACGTTTTTGTCGGCACTATTTACATTAACGAAGCCAAAGCCGCACTGGAACAAGGGACCATCAGCCTCAACCAGTACGAACTGTTAGCGGTAGCGATTAATACCGGGACCAACCTGCCTTCCGTGGCCACACCAAACGGTCAGGCGGCGTTCCTGTTCCTGCTGACCTCCGCGCTGGCACCATTGATTCGCCTCTCTTATGGCCGCATGGTGTGGATGGCCCTGCCGTATACTCTCGTCCTGACGCTCGTTGGTCTGCTTTGCGTCGAGTTCACGCTGGTACCGGTGACCGAGTGGATGACTCAAACGGGCTGGTTAGCTACACTTTCATAACAATTAACCGGGCAAATCACTGCCCGGTTTGACTTTTTGCATGATAAATATCCGATTACGCAAATTTTCAATTCCCGCTAGTGGCGCATAAAGTGAATTGGTTTAAACTGCGGTCTCTACGCATGTTGCAGGGAAATGATTATGTTGCGATTTTTAAACCAGTGCTCCCGAGGTCGTGGAGCATGGTTATTGTTGGCGTTAACCGCCTTTGCGCTGGAGCTCGTCGCGCTGTGGTTCCAGCACGTCATGCTGCTAAAACCTTGCGTGTTGTGTATTTACGAACGTAGCGCATTATTCGGCGTGATGGGTGCAGGGCTGGTTGGTGCTATCGCACCAAAAACACCGCTGCGCTATGTGGCGATGATAATCTGGATTTACAGTGCCTGGCGCGGACTTCAGTTAGCGTATGAGCACACCATGATTCAGCTGCACCCATCACCGTTTATGACCTGTGATTTTGCCGCACGCTTCCCAAGCTGGCTGCCACTGGACAAATGGCTGCCGCAGGTGTTTTTAGCGTCCGGTGACTGTGCTGAGCGCCAGTGGTCTTTTTTAACCCTGGAAATGCCGCAGTGGCTGTTGGGGATCTTCGCCGCCTACCTGGTGGTCGCCGTGCTGGTGGTGATAGCACAGCCGTTCAAACCGAAAAAACGTGACCTCTTCGGTCGCTAATAGAGACGCTCCTTCGGGAGCGTTTTTTTTGCCTTAAATTCATTGCCTGCTGGCATCTATAAGATGTATATTAAATACATCTTATAGATGCCACACCAAGGAGATGTCTTATGTCCCATTTACGCATCCCGGCAAACTGGAAAGTTAAACGCTCTACTCCCTTCTTTACCAAAGACAACGTCCCTGCAGCACTGCTTTCTCACCATAACACTGCAGCAGGCGTTTTTGGCCAGCTTTGTGTGATGGAAGGTACGGTAACGTATTACGGCTTTGCCAATGAAGACGCAAAAGAGCCTGAAGTAAAAGTGGTGATTAATGCCGGTCAGTTTGCGACCAGTCCACCGCAGTATTGGCATCGCGTTGAATTAAGCGACGACGCTCAATTCAACATCAATTTCTGGGTTGAAGATGACAACCATGGAGATGAGATGTATCAGGCGAAAAAGTCCTAAGCCTTAACGCCTGCTAATCGATGGGCGGCTTAGTCCGCCCATGAAGGTTTGTTCAGAATATGATCCTGCCAGTCACGCACTTCCGATTCTTTCACCGCAATATGACGTACTGAAATACGTTCACCGTGCATCGCCGCTTTTGATCCCGTCAGCAGTGGATGCCACTCCGGCAGCCCTTTACCTTCCGCTAGCAGACGATACGCACAGGTCATCGGCAGCCATTCAAAGGTAGGCAGATTATCGCGCGTCAGTTTGATACAGTCAGGCTCGTACTCGAATCGACGTTCGTAATTACGGCACTGACAGGTTTTGATATTGAGCTGCTTACACGCGACGTTAGTAAAATAGATTTCGTCGGTGTCTTCATCCATCAGCTTATGCAGGCAGCATTGACCACACCCGTCACATAATGACTCCCACTCGGCATCGGTCATTTCATCCAGGGTTTTACTTTGCCAGAAAGGTATGTCGCTCATCAGGGTATCCGCTATTGCAATAAAGCTGCACCTTATAACCAGTCTGGCACGCTGATGCAAGTTTTGCCGCCCGAAAAGGCGGCAAGAAGAGATTACAGCACGCGTGTCGTCAGCGTTTGACCATGAAAACTGATAGCCAGTTCATCACCGCTGTTTAACGGCCCAACGCCCGCTGGCGTCCCCGTCAACACAACATCGCCCGCTTTGAGGGTAAAGAAACGACTCATGTAGGCAATCAAAGGAACGATTTGATGGATCATATCCGCCGTGGTGCCGTGCTGACGCTGTTCACCGTTGACCGTTAATCCGAGCATCGTATCCTGTGGATCGCCGTTAAACTCCGCCACCGGAATAAACCCTGACAGCGGGCAAGAGTTATCAAAACCCTTCGCTTTTTCCCATGGCTGCCCCGCCTTCTTCATTTTGCCCTGAATATCACGCAGGGTCAGATCCAACGCGACGCCATAGCCCGCGATGGCTTTGCGCACATGTTCTTCCGTCGCCTGACGTAAGGTCGCGCCAATCAAAACAGCCAGCTCAACTTCATGGTGAACCGAACCCATATCAGATGGGATAACCAGCGGCTGACGCAAATCGCACAGCGCGGTTTCCGGTTTAATAAACAGCACCGGCTCTTCCGGAGGCGTTCCACCCATCTCTTTAATATGGTTGGCATAGTTACTCCCTACGCAAACCACCTTACTCACCGGATAATCCAGCAGAGCACCATGCCAGTTATGATGTTGATACATTACTTTCCCCTAACGTAGTTATCAATTTCAGGTACTGCATCGATGGGGCGTGCTGCTGCCGGATGCAGTTTAACGTTTATCGTCTGGTGTATTTTGTTTCGTCGCGGCCAGATGCTGTTTAAGTAAATCTTCTGGCGGCGGTGGTATTTGTAAATAATAGCCCTGCTCGGTGAGTGCCTGTTTTACTTTTTCCAGATCGGCATTAACCAGCTTTTTACGGCCATCAAGCGGCAACATCATTGCCAGCGTCGGCTGACCAAATCCTTTCATCAGTTCTTCAGGAACTCGCGAGAAATCGTCTTTTTTTTCGACATATAAATAGGTCTGGTCACGTTTACTGCTTCGGTAGATCACACAAAACATATCTTTTACTCTGAATTCACGGAATGGTGGCTTGCCTCAATATAATACTGACTATAACATGCCTTATAGTCTTCGGAATATCACCCCGCGCTGGGGATGATAAATAGCAAATTGAGTAAGGCCAGGATGTCAAACACGCCAATCGAGCTTAAAGGCAGTAGCTTCACCTTATCCGTGGTTCATTTACATGAAGCAGAACCCGAGGTTATTCGTCAGGCGTTGGAAGACAAAATCGCGCAGGCACCTGCTTTTTTAAAACATGCTCCCGTAGTGGTTAACGTGAGTGGTCTTGAAAGCCCGGTAAACTGGTCAGCGCTGCAGAAGGTTGTCGCGTCTACCGGATTGCGCATTATCGGCGTTAGCGGATGCAAAGACGCCAGACTCAAGGCTGAAATCGACGAAATGGGTCTTCCTTTACTGACTGAAGGTAAAGAAAAAGCTATTCGTCCTGCGCCCGTTGAGGCCCCGGCTCCCGTCGCTCCGCCACAAAACGTTACTCCCATCACAAAAACACGATTAATAAATGTGCCGGTTCGTTCCGGTCAGCGCATTTATGCACCACAATGTGATCTGATTGTTACAAGCCACGTCAGTGCAGGCGCAGAGCTTATCGCTGATGGCAATATTCATGTTTATGGAATGATGAGAGGCCGTGCGTTGGCAGGCGCAAGCGGTGACCGGGAAGCGCAAATTTTTTGTACCCATCTGACGGCAGAACTGGTGTCTATCGCAGGTGTTTATTGGCTGAGTGATAAAATCCCAGCAGAATTTTATGGCAAAGCGGCACGTCTGCAATTAGCAGAAAACGCTTTGACAGTTCAACCGTTGAATTGATCCCTTTTTAACAAGGAATTTCTATGGCACGCATTATTGTTGTTACTTCGGGTAAAGGGGGCGTTGGCAAAACCACCTCCAGCGCGGCCATCGCTACAGGTTTGGCCCAGAAGGGAAAGAAAACTGTCGTTATTGATTTTGATATCGGCCTGCGTAATCTTGATCTGATTATGGGTTGTGAACGCCGCGTCGTTTACGACTTCGTCAACGTTATTCAGGGCGATGCGTCGTTAAATCAGGCGCTAATCAAAGATAAGCGTACCGAAAATCTCTTTATTCTTCCGGCCTCACAAACTCGCGATAAAGACGCGTTGACGCGTGAAGGCGTCGCGAAAGTTCTGGACGATCTGAAAACGATGGAATTCGACTTCATCGTCTGCGACTCTCCGGCGGGTATTGAAACCGGTGCGCTGATGGCCCTCTATTTTGCCGATGAAGCGATTATTACCACCAACCCGGAAGTCTCCTCTGTACGTGACTCTGACCGTATTCTGGGTATTCTGGCGTCGAAATCTCGTCGCGCGGAAAACGGTGAAGATCCAATTAAAGAGCATCTGCTGCTTACGCGCTACAACCCTGGCCGCGTAAATAAAGGTGACATGCTGAGCATGGAAGACGTACTGGAAATTCTGCGAATCAAGCTGGTTGGCGTGATTCCTGAAGATCAGTCAGTCCTGCGCGCGTCTAACCAGGGTGAGCCGGTTATTCTCGACATCAATGCTGATGCCGGTAAAGCCTATGCTGATACCGTAGACCGTCTGTTGGGAGAAGAACGTCCTTTCCGCTTCATTGAAGAAGAGAAGAAAGGTTTCCTCAAACGCCTGTTCGGAGGATAAGTTATGGCATTACTGGATTTTTTTCTCTCGCGGAAAAAGAGCACAGCGAACATCGCTAAAGAGCGACTGCAGATTATTGTTGCGGAACGTCGTCGTAGTGACGCCGAGCCACATTATTTACCGCAGCTGCGCAAGGATATTCTCGACGTTATCTGCAAGTATGTACAAATTGATCCCGAAATGGTCACGGTACAACTTGAACAAAAAGACGGCGATATTTCGATCCTCGAACTTAACGTGACATTACCTGAAGCGGAAGAGTCTAAATAAGCTCTTCTGTCGCTAAATCATGGTTACGAAAAAGGCAGATTATTCTGCCTTTTTTATTTTCTATCTCTGACTAACCTATCGAGCATTTATTCCAAAGTAAACTTTGGGTAGTTTTCGGCAAAATAGCGGCGCAAATACTCAACCGTAATACGGATTTTTGCCGACGTCGCCAGCCGGGAGACATAAACCGCCCATATATTGGCGGGTTGATAATACTCAGGCAATATATGCACCAGATGTCCGCTGGCAATGTTGTCGCAAACGTCCCACCACGAACGCAAAGCAATTCCCTGCCCATCCAGACACCATTGATGTACCACTTCGCCATGGTTAGACGACAGCGGCCCCGTAACCTTTATTGAGTGTGCGCCCTCTTTATTACGCATTTGCCAGATACCAAACGGATGGTCGCGTTCTTTAATAACCAGGCAGGGAAAAGTAGAAAGATCGTTCAGTTGTTTCGGCACTCCATGCTGCGCCACAAATTCCGGCGAGGCGCACAGAATACGGTAGTTAGTCGCCAGCTTGCGGGCAATCAGGTTCGGCGCGATATCATCCCCGATACGAATATCAAGATCGACGCCCTCATTGACCATATCTACCAGACGGTCTTCAACATCGAACCTCAGTTCTAACTGCGGGTACTCTTTTGCCAGCGCAGACAGCGCCGGAGCGACCACCCGGCGGCCAAAACCAAAGCTACTGATAATTCGTAGCATCCCCTGCGGGATCTGCCTGGCATCGGACAGCTCGTCCATCATCTGATCGACATCCTGCAGGATCCGCTGTGCCCATTCGTAGATCCGCTCCCCCTCTTCCGTGATGGTTACGCGCCGCGTTGTTCGGTGCAACAGCACCACGTTCAGCGTTTGTTCCAACAGGGCAACGCGCTTACTGATAAAAGCCGGAGATACGCCCAGCTCTTCGGCAACGGCGGCAAATCCCGCACGACGGGCAACCAGCATAAAGACGCGTAAATCATTTAACAGCGGCAGATTATTCATGATCTGTGTTTTATGTTTCACCAGTTAGGGGGATTAACTATTAATCAGTCAATTATAGGATACGGGGAAAGTCAATTTTGATGGCGTACAAGTGAGAGCTGCTATGAAGAAAACCTGTCGTATTGCCGCTATCCCCGGAGATGGCATTGGTAAAGAAGTCCTGCCTGAAGGCATTCAGGTGTTGCAGGCAGCCGCCGAGCGTTGGGGGTTGTCACTCAGCTTTGAGCAAATGGAATGGGCCAGCTGCGAGTACTACGCCCATCACGGGAAGATGATGCCGGATGACTGGCATGAGCAGTTACAATCCTTCGATGCTATCTATTTTGGTGCCGTTGGCTGGCCGGAAACCGTACCGGACCACATCTCATTATGGGGTTCACTGCTTAAGTTTCGCCGCGAATTCGACCAGTATGTCAACCTGCGCCCGGTATGCCTGTTTCCAGGCGTACCTTGCCCGCTGGCAGGCAAGCAGCCTGGCGACATTGATTTCTATGTGGTGCGCGAGAACACCGAGGGAGAATACTCTTCACTCGGCGGACGCGTAAGCGAAGGTACAGAACACGAAGTGGTTATCCAGGAGTCGGTCTTCACCCGTCGCGGCGTGGATCGTATATTGCGTTACGCTTTCGAGCTGGCGCAAAACCGCCCGCGCAAAACCCTGACCTCGGCGACTAAATCCAATGGACTGGCCATCAGCATGCCGTACTGGGACGAGCGCGTGGAAGCAATGGCGGCTCACTATCCCGAGATCCGTTGGGATAAACAGCATATTGATATACTCTGCGCCCGCTTTGTGATGCAGCCGGAGCGTTTTGACGTGGTGGTTGCCTCCAACCTGTTTGGCGACATCCTTTCCGATCTGGGTCCAGCCTGTACCGGAACGATTGGCATTGCGCCTTCAGCCAACTTAAACCCGGAACGCACCTTCCCGTCCCTGTTCGAGCCAGTACACGGTTCGGCCCCCGATATCTACGGCAAGAACATCGCCAACCCTATAGCGACTATCTGGGCTGGCGCCATGATGCTCGACTTCCTTGGCAACGGTGATGCCAACTATAAAGCCGCCCACGACGGTATTCTGGCAGCAATTGAGCAAGTTATTGCCAGCGGCCCGAAAACGCCAGATATGAAAGGCAACGCCACCACCCAACAGGTAGGTGAAGCCATCGCTCAGGCACTGCGTTAGAGGTCAAACCACAAAATATGAGCCGCGTCACTGACGCGGCTTTTTTATGCGTTTTATGTCGCCAAAAACCTGCGCCAATTCACCTTTTATTATTTCCGTTCCGTGTTTTATTGCTTCACGTATCGGGCAATTGTTTAATTCATGTAAAGAACAAATAATAAAATTGTTAAATACAAAATCACTAATTCCCTACAGCATGATAACAACGACAGGCTAATGCCATACGCGGGCAACTGTGCCCAGGAGATCCCATGTTGAGCAACGTAAAGAAAAAAGACATGCCGCTGATAGCCATCAGCCTGGTGGCTATTCTTTTCATCGCCGCCACACTTAGTCTCTTCCCTCAGCAGTCTGCACAAGTTGCAAATACCCTTTTTAACGGCGTTACCCGGATGCTGGGTTCCGCCGTGCAGATCCTCGTTCTGATGGCGATGGGTCTGGTCGTCTGGCTGGCCACCAGCAAATACGGCAACATTCGTCTGGGAGAAGGAAAAGCGGAATACAGCACGCTGTCCTGGCTGTTTATGTTTATTTGTGCCGGACTAGGTTCCTCCACGCTCTACTGGGGCGTTGCTGAGTGGGCCTATTATTACCAGACCCCGGGTCTGAATATCGCTCCGCACTCGCAAAAAGCGCTGGAATACAGCTTACCCTACTCTTTTTTCCATTGGGGAATCAGCGCCTGGGCGACCTATACGCTGGCTTCATTAACCATGGCCTACCACTTTCATGTGCGGAAAAACAAAGGGCTGAGCCTGTCCGGAATAATCGCCGCTATCACCGGCGTGCATCCGCAGGGGGTGTGGGGCCGGCTGGTTGATTTGATGTTCCTGATCGCAACAGTTGGCGCGTTAACCATCTCTCTGGTTGTCACCGCCGCCACCTTTACCCGTGGTTTATCTGCTCTCACGGGTTTACCGGATAACTTCACCGTACAGGCGTTTGTTATCCTGTTCTCTGGCGGCATTTTCTGTCTGAGCTCCTGGATTGGCATCAACAACGGCTTGCAACGTCTGAGCAAAATGGTCGGCTGGGGGGCGTTTTTACTGCCGCTGCTGGTGCTGATTGTCGGCCCGACCGAATTCATCACCAATAACATCATCAACGCCATTGGTCTGACGACGCAAAACTTTTTGCAGATGAGCCTGTTCACCGATCCACTTGGCAACGGTGAGTTCACCCGCAACTGGACGGTGTTCTACTGGCTGTGGTGGATCTCCTACACCCCTGGCGTGGCAATGTTTGTCACTCGCGTATCCCGTGGTCGCAAAATCAAAGAGGTTATCTGGGCGTTAATCTTAGGTAGTACCGTTGGCTGCTGGTTCTTCTTTGGCGTGATGGAAAGCTACTCCATTCACCAGTTTGTGAACGGTGTGATCGACGTACCGCAGGTTATGGCCACGTTAGGCGGCGAAACAGCCGTACAGCAAGTGTTGATGTCGTTGCCTGCCGGGAAACTGTTCCTGGTGGCGTATCTGGCGATCATGATTATTTTTCTCGCCTCGCATATGGATGCCGTCGCCTACACCATGGCGGCCACCAGCACGCGTAACCTGCAGGAAGGGGAAGATCCGCAGCGTAGCTTACGTCTGTTCTGGTGCGTGGTCATCACCCTGATCCCCTTATCGATTTTATTCACCGGCGCGTCCCTGGAAACCATGAAGACCACGGTGGTTCTGACCGCACTTCCCTTCCTCGCCATTCTGTTGGTGAAGGTTGGCGGTTTTCTTCGTTGGGTACGGCAGGACTATGCCCACGTTCCTGCGCATCAAATTGAAAGTCATCTTCCCGAAACGCCAGTTAACGCCCCCGTTGCGCCACCGGCCGGGACATTACTCAAAGGCGACAATTAAGCGCCAGTAAAAAATCCTCTTACTCACAAATTAAAGGTATTCCAATGAGCAATCTGAGCCCTGAGTTTATTCTGCCGCAAAATTTCTGTGCCAACCCGCAGGACGCCTGGACTATCCCTGCCCGGTTCTATACCGACCATCAGGCCTTCGAGCACGAACAAGAGAAAGTGTTTGCTAAAAGCTGGATTTGCGTCGCCCACAGTAGCGAGCTGGCAAAGCCCAATGATTATGTTACCCGGGAAGTGATTGGCGAGAACATCGTGCTGGTACGGGGTCGCGATAACGTGCTGCGCGCGTTCTACAACGTTTGCCCGCATCGTGGTCATCAGCTGTTGAGCGGCGAAGGGAAAGCGAAAAATGTAATTACCTGCCCTTACCACGCATGGGCGTTCAAACTTGACGGCAATCTGGCACATGCGCGTAACTGCGAAAATGTCGCCAACTTCGACAGCGAAAAAGCGCACCTTACTCCTGTACGTCTGGAAGAGTATGCCGGATTCGTGTTTATCAACATGGATCCGAACGCGGGCAGCGTGGAAGAACAACTCCCAGGTCTTGCAGACAAAGTTATCGAAGCCTGCCCTGATGTGCATGACCTGAAGCTGGCGGCGCGCTTTACGACCCGAACTCCAGCCAACTGGAAGAATATTGTCGATAACTATCTGGAGTGCTACCACTGCGGCCCGGCTCACCCTGGTTTTTCCGACTCGGTTCAGGTTGATCGTTACTGGCATACTATGCACGGCAACTGGACGCTACAATACGGTTTCGCCAAACCGTCAGAGCAGTCATTTAAGTTCGAAGAAGGTGTTGATGCCGCCTTCCACGGTTTCTGGCTGTGGCCGTGCACCATGCTCAACGTTACGCCAATCAAAGGCATGATGACCGTTATCTATGAATTTCCAGTGGATGCAGAAACTACGCTGCAAAACTATGACATTTACTTCACCAACGAAGAGCTGACCGAAGAGCAGAAACAACTGATCGAATGGTATCGCAACGTCTTTCGTCCTGAAGATTTACGTCTGGTTGAAAGCGTGCAAAAGGGGCTGAAATCGCGCGGGTATCGCGGTCAGGGCCGCATTATGGCGGACACCAGCGGCAGCGGCATCTCCGAACATGGCATTGCCCATTTCCATAATCTGGTCGCGCAGGTGTTTCAGGAATAACCAGGGGCTGTAACGACAGACACCGGCGCGTCGTTGAACCGCGCCGGACAGATTTTTTAGGGAGTGCCGCAATGTCTGATTATCAAATGCAAGAAGTCCGGGTCAGTCGGATTGAGACCATTACCGCGCAGGTAAAACGCTTCACCCTAATGGCGACCTCAGGCCAGCCGTTGCCTGCGTTTCAGGGTGGCAGCCATATCATCGTGCAGATGCGCGATGGCGAGAATCTATACAGCAATGCGTACTCGCTGATGAGTTCACCCTTCGATACCAGCGCCTGGCAAATCGCCGTACGACTGGAAGAGGCGTCCCAAGGCGGCTCACGTTATCTGCATCAAAAGGTGAAACCCGGCGACACGCTCACGATCTCCACACCAAACAATCTGTTCGCCCTCGCCCCTCAGGCACAACAACATCTGTTGATTGCCGGAGGTATCGGCATCACACCGTTTTTATCGCAGATCCCGGAGCTGGAACACTCTCAGGCAGAATGGCAACTGCATTATTGCTCTCCCAGTCAGGACAACTGCGCGTTTTATGACGAACTCCTGCAACACCCCAGCGTCGATCGTATTCATCTGCATCTGTCAAGCTCAGGGACACGCCTTGATTTATCTCGCCTGCTGGCCGATGTCGAACCCGGCACACATATTTACACCTGCGGGCCAGCAGTGCTCAACGATGCCGTCAGAGAAGCGGCTTCCCTCCATAGACTGACAGCAATACGCTACATTTCGAACAATTTGCGCTGGAAGATAAAAGCGGTGATGCCTTTACCCTGGTGCTGGCGCGTTCAGGACGCGAGTTTGTGGTCCCGGAAGAGATGACCATTTTGCAGGTTATCGAAAATAACAAAGCCGCGCGCGTTGAGTGCCTGTGCCGGGAAGGCGTGTGCGGCACCTGCGAAACAACGATTCTTGAAGGGGAAGCGGATCACCGCGATCAGTATTTCAGCGACGACGAAAAAGCCAGCCAGCAGAGCATGCTCATTTGTTGCTCTCGCGCCAAAGGTAAGCGCCTGGTGCTTGATTTGTAGCGTTGCGCAGGCCGGGTTAGCAATGGCGCAACCCGGCGAGCCTGGTGTCTTACTGCGGATATTCCTGCAGCAGCGCGTTGAGACGATCGGACATCAGTTCGCCACGCCAACCGGAAACCAACTCCGGCAGGGTCTGCTGCGGCTTTAATTTCCAGTGCCAGTTGAGTAGCTGGTTGATTTGACGGCGTGAAGCCAGCAGTTCGACGCTAAGATTATGCTCAGTACTCACCTCGGCAACCAGCGCCTTGATGGCTTTGAACGCTTTGCGGTATCCTGGCATATCCATCAAATTCAGCAGCGGCTGTGGCAATGATTCTTCCGGTAAAGCCTGCGCTTTTTCTACCAGCGAAATCAGCGTTTTGCCATGGAAGCGAATTTCACTACCGGAAAGGCCGAGGCTGTCCAGTTCACCCAGACTCCCCGGCATATAACGAGCGACCGACCACAGGTGTTCTTCACGCACCACAAAGTTCACTGCCAGATCGCGCTCACGTGCTTTACGCAGTCGCCAGTCGGCAAGCAGTTGCAAGCAGGCCAACTGACGGGTACGCAGCTGCCAGGCGTTAGTGATATCGCGCCATGCGTCTTCAGGCGCCAGAACCTCCTGGCGACGCTGCTGCATTAAGCGGCACTCGTCCAGTGCGGCTGGCAGCCAGCCGCTGGCTTCAGTTTCGACCATCAGTTTTGTGGTGATCGGTAATAGATACCAGACATCAGCCGCCGCGTACTCACACTGACGCTCGGTCAGCGGTCTGGCCAGCCAGTCGGTGCGGGATTCGCTTTTGTCCAGCGCCACCCCCGTAAACTCTTCCACCATCGCGGCAAACCCCCACGACAGCGGACGACCGCAAAAAGCAGCCAGAATTTGTGTATCAATCAACGGCTGCGGCAGTTCGCCAAAAGCGTTGAGAAACACTTCCAGATCTTCGCTACCCGCATGCAGGAATTTGGTGATGGCAGTATCACGCAGAATATCGCGCAGCGGCGACCAGTCGGTGATCCCCTGCGGATCAATCAGAGCAACGTGTTTGCCATCAAACAGCTGGATCAGCCCCAACTGCGGATAATAGGTACGCGTGCGAACAAATTCTGTATCCAGGGCTATCGCCGGAAATTCACGGACGGCTTCGCACAGCGTGGCCAACGCGTCGTCCGTGGTGATCATTTGATAATTCAAATCGTGCTCTCTTAGGTTTGCGCCAAAAAAAACGCCGGATTACCCGGCGTTTTCTACTGGCTGACTTAACGCTCAGCCTTTATTGTCCACTTTGGCACGCGCTTCGTCACGTAATTCTCGTCGCAAAATTTTACCAACGTTAGATTTCGGCAACTCATCGCGAAACTCCACCAGCTTCGGTACTTTATAGCCCGTCAGGTGACGACGACAGAAAGTGACCAGCGCTTCATCGGTTAACGAGGCATCTTTCTTCACCACGAAAATTTTCACCGCTTCACCGCTGCTGCCGGACGGAACCCCAACCGCAGCCACTTCCTGCACGCCAGGGTGTTGCATAACCACGTCTTCAATTTCATTAGGGTAGACGTTAAAGCCGGACACCAGGATCATATCTTTCTTACGATCGACAATACGCAGAAAGCCTTCGTCATCCATCACCGCAATATCGCCAGTGTGCAACCAGCCGTCTTTGATGATTTCGTCAGTGGCGTCTGGTCGCTGCCAGTAGCCCAGCATCACCTGTGGACCTTTCACACACAGCTCACCCGGTTCTCCCGGTGGCACTTCGTTGTCGTTGTCGTCCACCAGCTTGACCTCAGTGGAGGGAACCGGTAAACCGATACTTCCGCTGTGGTAGTCAATATCGTGAGGGTTAACACTCACCAGCGGGGCGCACTCCGTCAGGCCAAAACCTTCCAGAAGATACTGCCCCGTCAGCTTCACCCAGCGTTCAGCTACCGCTTGTTGAACCGGCATTCCGCCACCTGCCGAGAGATGCAGTGACGAGAAGTCCAGTTGCTGGAACTCTTTGTTATTCAGCAGCGCGTTAAACAGCGTATTGACGCCGGTCATCGCGGTAAACGGATACTTCGCCAGCTCTTTTACCAACCCCGGAATATCACGCGGGTTAGTAATCAGCAGGTTTTGACCGCCTAGCTCAATAAACAGCAGACAGTTCATCGTTAGCGCAAAAATGTGATACAGCGGTAACGCCGTCACCACCAATTCTTTACCCGGATGCAGCAACGGACCGTAGGTAGCATGAACCTGCTCAAGGTTAGCCAGCATGTTGCGGTGCGTGAGCATCGCGCCTTTCGCCACGCCGGTTGTCCCGCCGGTATATTGCAGGAACGCCAGATCTTCCGACACCACTTCGGGTTTCACATACTGCATGCGGTAACCGTTTTGCAGCGCACTGCGAAACGAGATGGCATCCGGCAGGTTATATTTCGGCACCAGCCGTTTGATATACTTGACGACAAAGTTGACCAGCGTCCCTTTTGCGGTCGACAGCTGATCGCCCATACGCGTCAGGATCACGTGTTGCACAGACGTTTTGTCGACCACCTTTTCCAGCGTATGAGCAAAGTTAGATACGATGACAATCGCCGACGCGCCGCTATCGTTGAGCTGATGTTCCAGCTCGCGAGGCGTGTAAAGCGGGTTAACGTTCACGACGATCATGCCGGCACGTAAAATCCCAAACAGTGCGACCGGATATTGCAGCAGGTTCGGCATCATCAGCGCGACGCGATCGCCCTTTTTCAGCCCCAGGCCTTGTTGTAAATAGGCCGCAAATGCCCGGCTCCGCTCTTCAAGCTTGCGGAAGGTCATCACCTCCCCCATGTTTACAAACGCGGGCTGATCGGCATACCGTCTTACTGAGTGTTCAAAGAGTTCCACCAGGGATTGATAACGGTCAGGATTGATCTCCGCAGGAACACCAGCGGGATAACGGTTAAGCCAAACCTTTTTCAATACATCACCTCTAAAATGCGTATTCGTCGTCATCACAACCCCAGGCAATAAACAAACTGTTAACATAATATTAACTCAGCGTACCAGTTTGTTTATTACACAACGACAAGGTTGCGAAGCACGTCACTATTTATTTTTCTTATATCCACGTTAATGCAGAAACAGCGGACGAGCCGCTGTTTCTTTTACCAATAAAACAAAGAGTTACTCTGTTACTATGGTCTGAACCTGTGCCGGGCCGGGATTGTACCAGCCCCATCCGCCGTAGCCACCGTAAGGCCAGCCACGCGCACCGTAGAACCAGGGGTCGATAGGCTGAGGCGGCATGACAATCTGCTGAGTAATATGCCAGCGTTTATAACCGGTTACCTGCATCAGCATGAATTTATACGCCGTATTACCGATTTTTCCGTCCACCGTACCGCTAATCGGACCGACGACGGTGACCAGTTGTCCGCGAAAATCCACCGGGTCGAGGAAGCCATTTACATCAGCATATATCCGCCCGCGAGAGGCTTCACCCAGCACTGGACGCGCACCACTATCGAGCGGAACGGTGGCAATTTCCAGACGGGATTTTCCCTGCTGGTTCTGAATATCCACCACTTTGCCGCCGAAACGCGCCTCCTGTCCGACATACAGCTGCGGCGCATTCATCACCCGCACCAGATCCTGCTGCGGCGTCGGGCTCGAACCTTTAATCGCATCCGGAATGGTGACGCAGCCGCTAAGCATTAACGCTAAGGCCCCCGCCAACACACCCTTTATTAACTGCTTTTGCACCGCCATATTGTGACTCCCTTTTCTTAGCTTCTGCCCCGGCCTGTTCACAATGCTGTTCACTGACGACTGTAGGTCTTAGCCGGGGTTCTACTACTAAGATTCATTCTTTACCGGGAAGTTTCTTCCACGCCACGGTGTTACGTAAATAAACCGGTTCAGCGTGTTCGACCGCTACGGTCTCACCCGCAGCCAGCATTTGCGTGGCGACGGGCAGCATGTCTTCAGCCGCTGGAAGCAGCACGTCACCATCGCTGAACGTCAGACCGCTGTCTTTACCAAGCTCAGGCCATGCCGGCCACCCCGTCCCGACCGTCACCCAGTCGCCAGAAAGCTGCAATAAACGCTCATGTACCTGCTCGGGGGTTAACACCGCTTCGGTTTCTTCACCGTGCCAGTTACCGTTGTCATCACGCTGATATTCGGCCCAGTAGACTTCGCCCATTCGCGCGTCAATCGCCGCCAGTACGCGAGTCGCGCCCGACTTACGCCAGGCGCCCTGCGCCATGGTCGCCAGGGTGGAGACGCCGATCATCGGTAAGTTTGAGCCTAACGCCAGCCCCTGAGCAATGCCAATACCGATACGCACGCCGGTGAAACTGCCGGGACCGCGACCAAACGCCAGGGCGTCGATATCGGTTAACGTGAGATCGCCAGCGGCCAGGATTTCCTGAACCATCGGTAAAATTCGTTGGGTGTGTTCTCGTGGGCAAAGCTCAAAGTGAGCCTTGATAGTACCGTCATTCCACAGGGCAACAGAGCACGCCTCTGTGGCGGTATCGATAGCCAAAATTCGCATGGGTGTTTGTGATCAGATCAATAAATTTGGCGCGCATCTTACCACACTCCGCAACAAATTACTCAGCCGTTGGTATGGCAAGAAAGCGAACCGCGCGAGCGATGTCACGCGTCCGTGGAGCAGGTGGAAGACTCGCCAGGAAGGTGGCGCCGTATGGCCGCATAACCAGACGATTGTCGCAAATCACCAGCACGCCGCGATCGTCAGCATCACGTATCAGACGCCCTACCCCCTGCTTCAGTGTGATTACCGCATCCGGCAACTGGACGTCTTCAAACGGATCGCCGCCGCGCAGTCGACAATCCTCCATTCGGGCTTTTAACAGCGGGTCGTCCGGCGAGGTAAACGGCAGTTTATCGATTATCACCAGCGACAGGGTATCGCCGCGCACGTCCACGCCTTCCCAGAAGCTGCTGGTGGCAACCAGTAGCGCATTACCTGCGCTGACAAACTGCTGTAGCAGTTGTCCTTTGCTGGTTTCGCCCTGCAGCAGTACGGGAAGCGTCATAGTAGCGCGGAATTGTTCCGCCAGATCGCGCATCATCGCGTGCGAAGTGCACAGCATAAAACAGCGACCGTTGTTCGCTTCGATAATAGGTCGCAGCATGGATGCTAACTGGCGTGCAGCCCCCGGCTGGTTGGTTTGCGGGAGATTACGCGGCACGCACAGCAGCGCCTGGCGCGTGTAATCAAAAGGGCTCGGCAGCAGCATCGACTCGGCATCTTCAATACCCAGTCGTGCGGTGAAATGATGAAGATCGTCGTTTACCGACAGCGTCGCGGAAGTAAAAATCCAGCAGCCCGGCTTTTGTTCCATCACTTCTTTGAATTTATCCGCCACCGTAAGCGGCGTCAGCGCGAGGGTGAAATGGCGGGAGGTGCATTCATACCAGTAGCTGAAGCCTGGCTGGTTGATCTCTTTCAGGCGCTTCAGACGCGCACGATAAAGCGTGGCGCGCTCATACGCGGCATCCAGCAATGCCGAACGTCCGAGAGACAGCTTCGCCACGTCATAACACAGCTCCAGCGTGTCATCGAGCAGCAAAAACGCGCGCTGTACGCGCTGGTCGGCCAGCAGTTCCCGCAGGTTTCCGCGATAACCCGGCTCACCAAGCTGCAAGCGGAAGTCCTGAGCACTTTGTGCAAGGCGATCGGCGCACTTTTGCAACTGCTGAGTGTCTTTCAGCTCGGTGCGATAGGCAATGGTGATGTCTTTCGCCAGGTCTAACAGCTGGCGACTGGAGAGTGATTGACCAAAGTACTGGCTGGCGATATCCGGTAACTGATGCGCTTCATCGAAGATCATCACATCAGCTTCCGGGATCAGTTCGCCAAACCCGCTCTCTTTTACCACCATATCGGCGAGAAACAGATGATGGTTAACCACGACAACATCCGCATCCATCGCTTTTTTACGCGCTTTAACGACAAAACACTCTTTATACAGCGGGCAGTCGCTGCCCAGACAGTTGTCATTAGTGCTGGTCACCAGCGGCCAGGCCTGCGAGTCTTCCGCCACGCTGACGCAGGTGCTGATGTCCCCATCAAGGGTTTGATTTGACCAGGAGCGCAGCAGAATGACGTCGCTTAACGTTTGTACCGGCAAGTCGCCACCCGCCAGCGCCTGCTGTTCGAGACGTTCGAGGCACAGATAGTTTGAACGCCCTTTCAGCAGCGCCAGTTTACCGGTGAACTTCAGTGCTTTAGCGACAGTCGGGAGGTCGCGGCTGTATAGCTGATCCTGTAACGCCTTCGAGCCCGTGGAGACAATGACCTTCTTTCCGGCACGCAGCGCTGGAGCAAGATAAGCGTAGGTTTTACCCGTTCCGGTTCCGGCTTCTACCACCAGCGGTTGTGATTTTTCGATGGCATGACTGACGGCGATGGCCATCTGCCGCTGTGGTTCTCGCGGTTTAAAACCCGGTATCGCTTTAGCCAACTGACCGTCTGCTGCAAAATCGTCCGTCACACTGCCCCCTGTTCATTTGAACAGGGATTATGTCAGGCCAGCGGGTCTTTCGCCAGTTGAAGAGGTGACGTGGGCACAACATTATGGCAGTCTTGGCGCAACCCAAAGCTATTATGAAAAAACGTAAACGAGGAATGATTTATGACGATTGTGCGCATTGATGCCGAAGCGCGTTGGTCCGACGTGGTAATCCACAACAACACGCTGTATTACACCGGCGTGCCGGAAAATCTGGATGCAGACGCCTTTGAGCAGACGGCAAATACGCTGGCGCAAATTGATGCTGTGCTGGAAAAACAAGGCAGCAACAAGTCACGTATTCTTGATGCCACCCTGTTTTTGGCAGACAAAAACGATTTTGCCGCCATGAACAAAGCCTGGGACGCGTGGGTCGTTGCTGGCCACGCGCCGGTACGTTGTACCGTTCAGGCCGGATTGATGAACCCGAAATACAAAGTTGAGATTAAGATAATCGCTGCAGTTTAAGCGGCGTTATTCATCTTCAAAACGCGCCACGATCCGCTCACCGGTATGACTGGCGCGTAACTCTTCAGCAACCAGAGCAATGGCTTGTCCGCTGCTCATCCCCTGTGACATCAGCTCCTGAATACGCTCTACCGCTTTTTGCTGCTGCTCATGACTGAGTGAAGGTAAACCTGCAAACATTGTTAACTCCTGCTAAATTGTCTGCGCTAATTATTTCATGCTACCGGGCAGTTAGCCAGTAGAGTAGCAACGAGTCAGGACTGATGAAGACGTTATCTCCCGTAGTAATCACATTACCCTGGCGTCAGGACGCCGCTGAACGCTATTTTTCGACATTAAGCCATCTGCCCTGGGCGATGCTGTTGCATTCAGGTCAAGCCGACCATCCGCATAACCGCTTTGATATTCTGGTGGCGGACCCCGTCACCACGTTGGTTACACGTGCTGAAGAGACCGTAGTGCAGAACGGGCACGCAATCACGCGCTCGCTTGATGATCCAATGACGGTATTACATTCCGCGCTAGCTGCACACAAGATTCACCCCGAGTATCACCCGGATCTGCCGTTTCAGGGCGGCGCGTTAGGTCTGTTTGGCTACGACCTTGGCCGACGCTTTGAATCTCTGCCGACTATTGCTGAGCGCGATATTACGCTACCGGATATGGCCGTTGGCATTTACGACTGGGCGCTGATTGTCGATCACCAGTTGCAGACCGTATCGCTGCTCAGCCATAACGATGTCGAGGCTCGCCTGAAGTGGCTCGATGCGCAACAACCGCCAACGCGTGAGCCGTTTACATTGACCTCGGCGTGGCAGTCCAATATGAGCCGCGCCCGGTACGGCGAAAAATTCCGCCAGGTACAGGGCTATCTGCACAGCGGCGATTGTTACCAGGTCAACCTCGCGCAGCGTTTTCAAGCGCATTACGAGGGGGATGAGTGGCAGGCATTCGTCAAACTCAATCACGCTAACCGCGCCCCGTTCAGCGCGTTTATTCGTCTTGAGGAAGGCGTTATCCTCAGTCTTTCGCCGGAACGTTTTATTCTGCTGGAGAATCAGCATATCCAGACGCGTCCTATTAAAGGTACGTTGCCCAGGCTTGAAGATGCCGATGCCGATCGTGAGCAGGCCCGGCGGCTGGCGAATTCGCCGAAGGATCGTGCGGAGAACCTGATGATCGTCGATTTGATGCGTAATGATATTGGCCGCGTTGCCGTACCGGGTTCGGTACAGGTTCCGGAGCTGTTTGTCGTAGAACCGTTCCCTGCCGTTCATCATTTGGTCAGCACCATTACCGCACGTCTGCCAGAGTCATTACACGCCACCGATCTGCTACGCGCAGCCTTCCCTGGCGGCTCTATTACCGGTGCGCCGAAAGTGCGGGCGATGGAAATTATTGACGAACTGGAGCCACAAAGACGTAATGCCTGGTGTGGCAGCATCGGTTATCTGAGTTTTTGCGGCAATATGGATACCAGCATCACCATTCGCACGCTGACAGCCACAAACGGACAAATTTATTGTTCCGCTGGCGGCGGCATAGTGGCGGACAGTCAGGAAGACGCTGAATATCAGGAAACATTTGATAAAGTGAATCGTATTTTGCACCAACTGGAGAACTGAGACGTGGAATACAGCAGCCTGACGCTTGATGATTTCTTATCGCGCTTTCAACTCCTGCGTCCGCAGGTCAATCATGCCGCGTTAAACCAGCGCCAGGCCGCCGTACTGATCCCCGTCGTGCGTCGTCCACAGCCGGGGTTGTTGTTAACCCAGCGTTCCGTTCACCTACGCAAGCACGCCGGACAGGTCGCCTTCCCCGGTGGGGCGGTGGATAGCAGTGATGCCTCGTTAATTGCCGCCGCCCTTCGCGAGGCACAGGAGGAGGTGGCGATCCCACCTTCATGCGTAGAAGTGATCGGCGTTCTGCCGCCGGTCGACAGCGTGACCGGTTTCCAGGTCACCCCAGTGGTAGGCATTATCCCGCCTAATCTGCCGTATCGCGCCAGTGAAGATGAAGTTTCAGCAGTGTTCGAAATGCCGCTGGCCCAGGCCCTGCATTTAGGTCGTTACCACCCGTTGGATATTTACCGTCGTGGCGATTCACATCGCGTATGGCTTTCCTGGTATGAGCAATATTTCGTCTGGGGAATGACTGCCGGAATAATTCGTGAGCTGGCGCTGCAAATTGGCGTCAAGCCCTGACTATACTTATCTTTACGCGCGCCATAGACAACTTGAAACTCAGGTCACAACATTAGTAAAACCGCGGTTATCTATTAGTTTAATTCATGTGAATAGTTAAGCCGATCGCCGCGTTCCCTCTTACACTATGCGCAGTTATAACATCGTTACTGGAAAGCCCAGTCGCCCTGTAGGAGTATTATCGTGATTAGTCTATTCGACATGTTTAAGGTGGGGATTGGTCCCTCATCTTCCCATACCGTAGGGCCTATGAAGGCGGGTAAACAGTTCGTCGATGACCTGGTCGAAAAAGGATTACTGGACAGCGTTACTCGTGTCGCCGTCGACGTGTATGGTTCACTGTCGCTCACGGGTAAAGGTCACCACACCGATATCGCCATTATTATGGGTCTGGCGGGCAATGAGCCTGCTACCGTGGATATTGATAGCATCCCCGGATTTATCCGCGACGTAGAAACGCGTGGACGCCTGCTGCTTGCGCAGGGTCAGCACGAAGTGGATTTCCCGCAGAATGACGGGATGCGTTTTCACAACGGCAACCTGCCGCTGCATGAAAACGGAATGCAGATCCATGCGTACAATGGCGAAACCGTCATTTATAGCAAAACCTACTACTCAATCGGCGGTGGATTCATCGTTGATGAAGAACATTTTGGTCAGGATGCCGCGGGCGAGGTCAGCGTGCCTTATCCGTTCAAATCCGCGACTGAAATGCTGGAGTACTGCAACAGCACCGGCCTGTCTCTCTCTGGCATGGCGATGCAGAACGAACTTGCTCTGCACAGCAAAAAAGAGATTGAAGAGTACTTTGGCCACGTCTGGCAAACCATGCAGGCCTGTATCGATCGTGGCATGAACACCGAAGGTGTGTTGCCGGGTCCGCTGCGCGTTCCTCGTCGTGCTTCAGCTCTGCGCCGTATGCTGGTTTCCAGCGATAAGCTGTCCAACGATCCGATGAACGTGATCGACTGGGTTAACATGTTCGCGCTGGCCGTTAACGAAGAAAACGCCGCAGGCGGTCGCGTAGTGACAGCGCCAACCAACGGTGCCTGCGGCATCGTGCCTGCGGTACTGGCCTATTACGATCATTTCATCGAGTCCGTCAGCCCGGATATCTATACCCGCTATTTCCTGGCGGCTGGTGCGATTGGCGCGTTGTACAAAATGAACGCCTCAATCTCTGGTGCAGAAGTAGGTTGTCAGGGTGAAGTGGGCGTAGCCTGCTCCATGGCTGCCGCGGGTCTGGCTGAACTGTTGGGCGCGAGCCCTGAGCAGGTGTGTGTTGCTGCCGAAATCGGCATGGAACATAACCTCGGCTTAACCTGCGATCCGGTTGCCGGTCAGGTACAGGTTCCGTGCATTGAGCGTAACGCCATTGCTTCAGTGAAGGCGATCAACGCTGCGCGTATGGCAATGCGCCGTACCAGCGCGCCGCGCGTCTCGCTGGATAAAGTCATTGAGACCATGTACGAAACAGGTAAAGACATGAACGCCAAATACCGCGAAACGTCACGCGGTGGCCTGGCAATCAAAGTTCAATGTGACTAATACTTAATTTTCGCCCATCTGCGACGGATGGGCGAATTTGCCCCCTCTCCCTCGTCTACTGTAATTTTCCCCACTACACTTGCTCTGTTGCTGTTGGCTTCTGTGACCAACGGCTTATCGGGCGGCCCGCATGCAAACAGCACAACGGATCATTAAAAATTATCGCCGGAATCGCTTCATCGTCTGCACAGTATGTGCACTACTGACGCTCATCCTCACATTAACTGTCCGATTTATTTCGGAGCGTAATTTAAATCACCGAAATATCGTCACCTTTGCCAACCATGCTGTAGAAGAACTGGATGACGTGCTTTTACCCTTGCAGACCGGACGTGATGTATTGCTGCCGTTAATTGGCCTCCCCTGCTCAGTGGCGCGTTTACCCTTAAGCAAACATGCCGCAAGACTGCAAACGGTGCGTTCTATTAATCTGATTCAAAGCGGGATCCTCTATTGCTCCAGCATTTTTGGGTATCGCAATGTCCCCATTCGTCAACTACAGCCCGAATTACCCAGCCGGGAACCGCAACTGCTGCTGTCTACTGACCATTCGCTGATTAAAGGGAGTCCGATTTTGACGCAGTGGTACCCGTCCTCTGCTGATGGTGAAGATGGCGTGCTGGAAATCGTCAATATTGATTTATTGTCGTCTATGTTGCTTGAACCGCAGCCGCCGCAGATCACCGATGCCAGCTTAACCGTTGGTAATCGGCATCTACTGTATGATCAAGGTGTGGTCGATACTCTGCCTAAGCTAAATGATGAAAAACGCTACCAGCTGTCATCTCAACATTTCCCGTTTACCATTAGCGTCACCGGCCCCGGTCCCAGTGAACTGGCGATTAAACATCTGCCAACACAGCTGCCGCTGGCGGTGATCCTAAGTTTATTAGTGGGTTACCTGGCATGGCTGGCGACCGCCAGCAGAATGAGTTTTTCCTGGGAGATTAATCTGGCCCTTGCTGCTCGGGAATTCGAGCTATTTTGCCAGCCGCTGCTTAATGCGCAAACCCAGCAATGCATGGGCGTGGAGATTCTTCTACGCTGGAATAACCCACGCCAGGGTTGGATCTCTCCGGAAGTGTTTATTCCCATCGCTGAGGAGCACAACCTGATTGTGCCGCTAACCCGTCATGTCATCGCAGAAACCATTCAGCAAAGACACGTTTTCCCGATGAGCAGTCAGTTTCATATTGGGATTAATGTCGCCGCCAGCCATTTTCGTAACGGCACGCTGCTAAAAGATCTTAATCAGTACTGGTTCAGCCAGCACCCAATCCAGCAGTTGGTTATCGAACTGACCGAACGCGATGCGTTACTGGATGTGGATTATCGGGTCGTACGCGAATTAAATCGGCTTGGCGTAAAACTGGCGATTGATGATTTCGGTACCGGTAACAGCTCGCTCTCCTGGCTGGAAAAACTCCGCCCGGATGTGCTGAAGATCGATAAATCATTTACTTCGGCCATAGGAACAGACGCCGTGAACTCAACCGTCACAGACATCATTATCGCTTTGGGGAAAAAATTGAATATAGAACTGGTGGCGGAAGGCGTTGAAACCCAGGCGCAGGCTCAGCATTTGCGCCGACACGGCGTACATTTGTTGCAAGGTTTTTTGTACGCAAAGCCAATGCCGCTGCGTGATTTCCCAAAATGGCTGGCGGGCAGCACGCCGCCGCCCACCCGACATAACGGGCGACACAGTATGCCCGTCATGCCGTTTCGCTAAACCCGGTTACTCGTCTTCGTCGTGAGCGGGTTGTTCTTTAACAATGCGAACTAAATCCACACGATAGTCATTCGCTTCGACAATCGTAATGCTCAGCGGTGCGACTTCGATAACATCACCTACACGTGGAATATGGCCGTTAGCCGCAATGACTAAACCTGCCACCGTGGCGATGTCTTCGTCTTCATTCACTAACGTATCCACGTCCAGCGCCTGTTGCAACGCATGCAGATCGGTACCGCCTTTGACCAACCAACCACCTGCATCAGCAATAATTTCAGGTGTTTCATCGGCATCCGGGAATTCACCGGCAATGGCTTCTAATACGTCCAGCGGCGTGACCAGACCCTGTACTACGCCAAACTCGTTAGTGACGATAACGAAGCTACCGCGGGCACGACGCAGTACGCCTAACAGATTGATCGGGTCCAGCGTCTCCGGAACAACAATAGCCGGAGAAGCAGAGGCAATCGCCGCCACATCCACACCGTCTTCCAGCGCCACCAGCAGCTCTTTAGCACGCACGATACCGATGATCTCATCCAGTTCGCCACGACACACCGGGAACAGGCTGTGAGGTGAAGAGAGCAACTGCTCGCGAATTTCCGCCACGCTCAGGTCGGCATCAACCCAGCTGATTTCACCACGTGGCGTCATAATGCCGCGTAACGAACGCGACGCCAGGGAGAGGACGCCGTTGATCATATAGCGTTCTTCTTCCACAAACGCGCCTTCCGGGACAGGAACCGGCACCGGGTTATCGGATTCCATCTGCACGCTGGCCTGACGTTTACCGCCCATCAGACGCAGGATTGCATCGGCAGTACGTGCACGCAGCGGCAGCGTCGACTGGTGGCGAATAAAATTACGACGGGCAATCTGGTTAAACAGCTCGATGATGATCGAGAAACCAATCGCCGCATACAGATAACCTTTCGGAATATGGAAGCCAAACCCTTCGGCAACCAGGCTCAGACCAATCATCAACAGGAAGCTCAGACACAGCACCACCACCGTCGGGTGTTGGTTCACAAATCGTGTCAGCGGCTTAGAGGCCAGCAGCATCACGGCCATGGCAATCACTACTGCCGCCATCATCACTGGCAGATGGTTGACCATGCCGACCGCCGTAATCACGGCATCCAGCGAGAACACCGCGTCGAGGATGACAATCTGTGTTACGACAACCCAAAAGCTCGCATACCCTTTCGTCTGCCCGGTATCATGTTCACGGTTTTCCAGCCGCTCATGCAGCTCTGTCGTAGCCTTGAACAAGAGGAAGATACCCCCCAGCAGCATAATCAGATCGCGCCCCGAGAACGCATAGTCCATTACCGTGAACAGAGGTTTTGTAAGCGTCACCATCCACGAAATCACGGACAACAAGCCCAGACGCATAATCAGTGCCAGTGACAAACCGATTAAACGCGCTTTATCACGCTGTTTCGGCGGCAGCTTATCAGCCAGGATCGCAATGAAGACCAGGTTATCAATACCCAGAACAATTTCGAGAACGACAAGCGTGAGCAAACCCACCCAAATCTGCGGGTCCATTAATAATTCCATGACAAGCTCCTGCTTAAGGAATGACCAAACTGCGCGCTGAGGATCTCAGGCGTTAAAGCGATATGCAGAGAAAATTTGTGGCAAAAAGTGCCAATCTGACAGGCTTGATACGGCCTGAAGGTGAAATGACGTCGGTGACGATCCATATGGTGGGCTACTGCCCTATACTCCTGAGTAATTAAACAGATGCTAAACATAACAGAGAGAAGCTGTTTTTAGCAAAGATTTACCTTCCTTTGCAATAAGTTGTTTCGGAGATATTTTACCCTTCGAAATTTCTTTTTATCGGAAGTTAAATTACGGATCTTCATCACATAAAATATTTTTTTCGATATCTAAAATAATTCACGAAAATCATAGGTTTTTCTTTGTAACCCTTATCTGAATCGATTCGATTGCGGACGACGATTCAAATACATCTTCATGTTGATGTGTTAACGATAATAAAGGAGGTAGCAAGTGACCATTGCTATTGTAATAGGCACACATGGTTGGGCTGCAGAGCAGTTACTTAAGACGGCAGAGATGCTGTTAGGCGAGCAGGAAAACGTCGGCTGGATCGATTTCGTTCCAGGCGAAAATGCTGAAACGCTGATCGAAAAGTACAACGCTCAGTTGGCAAAACTCGATACCAGTAAAGGCGTGCTGTTTCTCGTTGACACATGGGGAGGCAGCCCGTTTAACGCTGCGAGCCGCATTGTCGTCGATAAAGAGCATTACGAAGTAATCGCCGGTGTGAACATTCCCATGCTGGTTGAGACCTTCATGGCGCGTGATGACAACCCAAGCTTTGATGAATTAGTGGCACTGGCCGTTGAAACCGGTAGTGAAGGCGTGAAAGCGCTGAAAGCAAAACCGGTGGAAAAAGCCGCTCCTGCCCCCGTCGCGGCACCGAAAGCAGCAACCCCCGCGAAACCGATGGGGCCGAACGATTATATGCAGATCGGCCTGGCGCGTATTGATGACCGCTTAATCCATGGTCAGGTGGCAACTCGCTGGACCAAAGAAACCAACGTAACGCGCATTATCGTCGTCAGTGATGAAGTTGCCGCCGATACCGTGCGTAAAACGCTGCTGACTCAGGTAGCACCTCCGGGTGTGACGGCGCATGTGGTTGATGTCGCGAAAATGATCCGCGTCTACAACAACCCGAAATATGCAGGTGAGCGTGTGATGCTGTTGTTCACCAACCCAACCGACGTAGAACGTATCGTTGAAGGTGGTGTGAAAATTACCTCCGTAAACATTGGCGGTATGGCTTTCCGTCAGGGTAAAACGCAGGTAAACAACGCAATTTCTGTCGATGACAAAGACATCGAAGCCTTCAAGAAACTCAACGAACGCGGTATTGAGCTTGAGGCCCGTAAGGTTTCTACCGATCAGAAACTGAAAATGATGGATTTGATTGCCAAGGTGAAATAATTCCCTGGCATTTACTTAGTTTTCACACTTAAGTCTGTATAGCAATAGGAGAAGTACAATGGAGATTACCACTCTTCAGATTGTGCTGGTGTTCATCGTCGCATGTATCGCGGGTATGGAGTCGGTACTCGATGAATTTCAGTTCCACCGTCCGTTGGTGGCCTGTACGCTGATTGGTGCCGTTCTCGGGGATATGAAAACCGGTATCATCATCGGTGGTACCCTGGAAATGATCGCCCTGGGCTGGATGAACATCGGTGCTGCGGTTGCACCAGATGCCGCGCTGGCCTCAATTATCTCTACCGTTCTGGTTATCGCGGGTCACCAAAGCATTGGTGCCGGTATCGCGCTGGCTATCCCACTGGCAGCAGCAGGCCAGGTACTGACCATTATCGTTCGTACTATCACCGTAGCATTCCAGCACGCAGCGGATAAGGCGGCCGAAAACGGTAACCTGACGGCGCTCTCCTGGCTGCACGTATCCTCTCTGTTCCTGCAGGCTATGCGTATCGCTATCCCGGCGGTAATCGTAGCGATTTCTGTTGGTACCAGTGAAGTTCAGAGCATGCTTAACGCCATTCCGGAAGTCGTAACCGGTGGTCTGAACATCGCAGGCGGTATGATCGTAGTGGTTGGTTATGCGATGGTCATCAACATGATGCGCGCAGGCTATCTGATGCCATTCTTCTACCTCGGCTTCGTCACCGCGGCATTTACTAACTTCAACCTGGTTGCTCTGGGTGTGATTGGCGCAGTCATGGCCATCCTCTACATTCAGCTGAGCCCGAAATATAACCGCGTAGCCGGTGCACCTGCTGCGGCGGCTGGCAATAACGATCTCGATAACGAACTGGACTAGCAGGTGAGCGAAATGGTTGATATGACTAAAACTACCACCGAGAAAAAACTCACTCCGAGTGATATTCGTGGCGTGTTCATTCGTTCTAACCTGTTTCAGGGTTCATGGAACTTCGAACGTATGCAGGCGCTGGGTTTCTGTTTCTCCATGGTACCGGCTATCCGCCGCTTGTACCCGGAAAACAACGATGCACGTAAGCAAGCGATTAAGCGTCACCTGGAATTCTTTAACACCCATCCGTACGTAGCGGCTCCAGTACTGGGCGTTACGCTGGCAATGGAAGAACAGCGTGCAAACGGCGCAGAGATTGACGATGGTGCCATCAACGGTATCAAAGTTGGTCTGATGGGTCCGCTGGCAGGCGTCGGTGACCCGATCTTCTGGGGTACCGTACGTCCGGTCTTCGCCGCACTCGGCGCAGGTATCGCGATGAGCGGCAGCCTGCTGGGGCCACTGCTGTTCTTCATCCTGTTTAACCTGGTTCGTCTGGCAACCCGTTATTACGGTGTGGCATATGGCTACCGTAAAGGTGTCGATATCGTTAAAGATATGGGCGGCGGCTTCCTGCAGAAACTGACTGAGGGGGCGTCAATCCTCGGCCTGTTTGTCATGGGAGCATTGGTTAACAAGTGGACGCACGTAAACATCCCACTGGTGGTTTCTACTATCACCGGTCAGGATGGTCAGACTCGTGTTACCACCGTGCAGACTATCCTTGACCAGCTGATGCCGGGTCTGGTTCCTCTGCTGCTGACATTCGCCTGTATGTGGCTGCTGCGTAAGAAAGTGAACCCGCTGTGGATCATCGTTGGCTTCTTCGTCATCGGTATCGCGGGCTACGCTGTCGGACTGCTCGGCCTGTAAGACTGTTGTACATCACCGGGGGCTTGCCCCCGGTTTTTCTATTTAGAGGGTTGAGGATTCATGACTATCACGGACCTGGTGCTGGTTCTATTTATCTTTTCGCTGCTGGCGTATGCCATTTACGATCAGTTCATCATGCCCCGCCGTAATGGCCCTACTCTGCTTACTGTCGCCCTGCTTCCCCGCAGCAGAGTCGACAGCGTTATCTTCCTTGGCTTGGTAGCTATTCTTATCTACAACAACATCACCAGCCACGGCGCGCAATTTACCACATGGTTATTATGTGCACTGGTATTGATGGGGTTGTATCTGTTCTGGATCCGTACGCCAAAAATCATCTTCAAGCAGAAAGGTTTTTTCTTCGCCAACGTCTGGATTGAATATAACCGCATTAAAGAGATGAATTTATCTGAAGACGGTGTATTAGTGATGCAATTAGAACATCGAAGATTGTTGATTCGCGTACGAAATATAGACGATCTTGAGAGAATATATAAACTTTTAATTTCAAATCAATAAGTTATAAATATAGCCTGAACTATGTTTTTTATATATCAGCATAAAAATAAACATAGCCAAGGCTATATTTCACTGTCCGCAATGTTATTTATTTTAACGTTTTATTTAAAAATAAATCTAAATGAAAATCGTTTTCAATTAGAAGTCAAATATTATTTCTGCGTTTCTTGTTTTATATTCTCAAAATATGTTAAGGTTGCGCCCGTCGTTGGGGAGTAGCCGATTTCCAGACTCCGGAAATGTACGTGTCAACATACTCGTTGAAAAACGTGGCGCGTACGGACTGAATTTACAGGTTCAGTCAGGCGAGACCATAGGCACATCAACTGCAATGCATATCTGAATGGCGCTGTATTTACAGTGATTCCGGCCTGTATGCATGGTTACTGGGGGCAGTGATGTGTTTTATGGATACCCCGGTCAGGACGCTGTTATGAATCTCACCGCTACCGTTCTTCTCGCTTTCGGCATGTCGATGGATGCTTTTGCTGCATCAATTGGCAAAGGCGCCACACTGCATAAACCCAAATTTTCTGAAGCATTGCGCACAGGTCTGATATTCGGCGCAGTTGAAACGCTTACGCCGCTGATTGGTTGGGGCATGGGTATGTTAGCCAGCAAATTCGTGCTGGAGTGGAACCACTGGATCGCCTTCATTCTGCTGATTTTTTTAGGCGGGCGAATGATAATCGAAGGTTTTCGCGACAACGGTGATGAAGAGGAAGAACCGCAGCGCCGTCATGGTTTCTGGCTGCTGGTCACCACCGCCATTGCCACCAGTCTAGACGCAATGGCCGTCGGGGTGGGCCTGGCTTTCCTGCAGGTCAACATTATTGCCACCGCGCTGGCCATCGGCTGCGCCACATTGATTATGTCCACGCTCGGCATGATGATTGGTCGTTTTATTGGCCCGATGCTGGGCAAACGAGCAGAAATTTTGGGTGGGGTGGTGCTGATTGGTATCGGTGCCCAGATCCTCTGGGCACACTTCCACGGTTAATTCAGACGCTGCCAGACATGAATACTAAAGTCGGTCTGGCAGTCAAACGTCGTTTTCCCCGCTAACGTTTCCCACACCTCCGGCTTTGCCCGCCAGGCGAACGGCGTCATTTGCAGTAACGCAACGGCCTCGCTGCCCTGAAGCTGCATCTGATACCCCAGCGCAATACTCTGTTGCAGAACAAAACCGTCCAGTTGCTCTGTGTGCGGCGCATGCAAACGCACCTCATCATAAATAAGCCCTTTCAGTTCCATTAAATGACGCGGTCCCGGCGTGGCGGTGATAACCCATCCCCCCGGTTTAACCACGCGTGCCAGCTCTTGCGCTTTACAGGGCGCGTAGATCCTGATGATGGCATCCATTGACTCATCTGCGAACGGTAGACGATGGCTGGAGGCAACGCAAAAGGTCACCTGCGGATAGCGTCTGGCTGCGGCTTTAATTGCCACTTTGGAGACGTCAAGACCAAAGGTTGTACAACCCGTCAGCGCGTCGGCAAACGCATGGGTGTAATACCCTTCCCCACAGCCAATATCCAGGATCGCTGCATCTTCTGAAGTCGACTTATCTTTCAGCACATTCACAATCGCATCACGCAACGGTTGATAGTGCCCGGCATCAAGAAATGCCCGTCGCGCCTGCATCATCTCAGCGCTGTCACCCGGATCGCGCGATCGTTTATGCTGAACCGGCAGTAAGTTGACATACCCTTCTTTCGCCACGTCAAACTGGTGCCGCCCGGGGCAGACAAAACTGTTATTCGCTTGAGTAAGAGGCTGGTGGCAAAGAGGACAGGAAAACGACATGACAACTCCGGCAGGTGACTTAAGGGCGCAAGTGTAACGCGAATTGCGCCCTGGGAAAATAACTTACAGCGACGGCGAGGATACGTTGCTGCCGTGCATCACCAGCAGATGATCGGAGTCAGCAGGCATGCCATCCGGTTTAACGTTCTCCAGACGCAGGACATCACCCATTATCTGGCTGAAGACAGGCGCAGAGACAGCCCCACCATAATAAGCACCGTTTTGCGGATTATTGATGACGACAACCAATGCGAATTTCGGGTCGCTCGCTGGCGCAACACCTGCCGTGTAGGCCACGTATTTATCGACATACTTACCGTCATCACCAATTTTCTTTGCCGTTCCTGTTTTAACCGCCACGCGATAATCTCTGACCGCGGCTTTAGTTCCCCCACCACCGGGTAATGCAACGCTTTCCATCATATGTTCAACCTGGTGAACCAGCGCCTCCGGCATCACTCGGGTACCGATTACCGGCGGGTCAATACGGGTAATCGAAAGGGGCCGATAGATACCAAAACTACCAATGGTTGCATATACGTGCGCCAACTGCAGCGGCGTTACCATTAATCCATAACCAAATGCAAAGGTCGCGCGATCCAAATCGCTCCAGTAGCGGCGTTGAGGCATTAAACCGCTACTTTCACCGGTTAATCCCAGTCCGGTTGGATCGCCAAAACCAAAGCTTTTATAGGTATCCAGCAATTTTTGGACAGGCATAGCCAATGAAAGGTGCGACACGCCGGTATCGCTCGATTTCTGTAAAATCCCGGTCAGCGACAGTTCCGGGTAAAATCCGACGTCGCGAATGCGATGTCCATCAAGGTAAAAAGGATGGGTATCAATCACGCTGTCGGGTTGTACTATCCCCTGCTGGAGTGCAGTCATGATCACCAGCGGTTTAACGGTTGAACCGGGTTCAAACGTATCGCTAATTGCACGGTTACGAAAATCATCCAGTACCGCGCCATCACGATTATTGGGGTTGAAGTCAGGAAAGCTCGCCATGGACAGTATTTCACCGGTAGCAATGTTGACCAGCACTGCGGCTCCTGATTCCGCTTTATTCCACGTAACGGCATTGTCCAACGCATCTTCGGTGACCGTCTGCAGACGCTCATCGATGCTGAGCTGTAATTCGTGTGCAGGAACAGGCGTAACTTCGGTGATATTTTCGATGACATGGCCAAATTTGTCTTTACGTACCAGACGGGAGCCAGGTTTACCCATCAGTTGGTTATTAAAGCTCTTTTCCAGCCCTTCAATGCCTTGTCCATCAATGTTGGTAAAACCAATGAGATTCGCCGCTACGTGGCCTGCGGGATAGAACCGGCGGGATTCCTCGCGCAGGTTGATGCCCGGGAGATTAAGATCATCGACCCACTCAGCCTGCTGAGGGGAAATTTGTCGTGCCAGATAAATAAAACGTCCGCCAGGATTACTGTTAACGCGTTCCGCCAGCGTACTAAGTGACAAATGCAGAGTCCTTGCCAGAGCCTGCCAGCGTTCGTTGTAACCCACGCCTCCCTTGCTGATGATGGTCTTAGGATCGGCCCATACGGCGTTAACCGGAACACTTACCGCCAGCGGTCGCCCTTCTCTATCGGTAATCATCCCGCGCGGCGAGGCAATAGTTACCTCACGTAACGAACGCATGTCTTCCTGTTTCACCAGACTCGTCGGCGTGACAATTTGCAGCCACGCAACCCGACCCAGCAGCAATCCCAGACTCAATAATATTGCCACACAAAGCAGGGCAAAACGTACGGGAGTAAAATTGCGCGCGTCGCCGTCGTTTTTCTTTTTCACCTGGTCTCCAGCAAGATAGTTTTTCAGGTGTCTGATTTAACGAGAAATGTCGTAAGAAAGCGGGGAAAACTATGCTACGAACATCACGCCTTTGCAACAAAGCGCTAATGGAAGGGCATTTAGAAATATTTAGACGTATTTTGAATTAAAAAGCCCCGCATAAGCGAGGCTTTATATCTGAGATGGTTGCGCATATGCGCTTCAAATCAGTGGTGTCGATCAGATAGCTGTTACGTTAACAGCAGCCGGACCTTTCTGGCCGTCCTGAATTTCGAACTCAACGTTCTGGCCTTCAGCCAGAGTTTTGAAGCCGTTACCCTGGATAGCGGAGAAGTGTACGAACACGTCTTTGCTGCCATCAGCCGGAGTAATGAAACCAAAACCTTTAGACTCGTTGAACCACTTAACTTGACCTTTAATCTTTGCCATTTGCAAAATTCCTTAGAGTATTTTCTTCGCCCGCAGGCATAACATAGATAAAACTGAGACATTACTGCTTGAGGCACTAATATAAGGTTCGGCAGAGAAGCGGTATTCAACGTCAACGTGTTTACTCAGGACTTCTTTACTGAAAATGCCACACATAAACAGAACTGTACCTCGTTTAACCCAAAACGTGTTATCACATACAACGTTAATAATGGCAAGCCATTTTTAAACGTGTCTCGATCGGTCGCACAAATCCCGTCGTTCATCAAACAGCAACTGCACAGTTATGCGCCACACCGAGTAGTGTTATATTCCCGCCGCTCGCCCCATCCCCCGCCTGGCTTGCACCATTGCCGGGACATTTCTACCATAGCTCAATAGCTTCGGTTATTCCAGATTAGCTGTTACAGGGTGTGCCGGATATCATTTTTTATGCTTAGTAATGCATAAAATGTCACAAGCGTAAAAATGAGATCCGCCTTCTGCTTTTGCACCAAAATAATGAAAGAATGATGACAATGCACAAAAAAAGTAAGAGAAACGTTTCGCTGTTAATAAAACGATCGCTATCACAAAAATGACATAATCATATTTTTATCGTATGGGAAATTATATTTATATCAGACCGGGGATAAGATATTAATTGGTTGGAGCATCTGAAAATACTGAGTTTAGACGCGTATCAGAGTGCTAATTACACGACATGTACAGAAGAAAATAATCTGGCACGTTGGCGACAGGATGAAACATCTGAGAACAAAAGCAACAGATCCTCATCCTGTCATACCGTTTTTACCGCTCAGCTACCAGGCGGATGATGTCATCATCTTCATCCTTCGCTGTGACCGCAGCAGGCTCTGCCGCTTTTTCAGGTTCGTTCGCTTCGCAAAGGCGACGGAGCAATGCGTTCTGTCTTTTTTGCTGATCTAACAATGCTTCGAGCAGCTCAATCTGCTCATTAGTACGCGAACTTGCCCGATTGACGAAAAACCACAGTACAAGCCCGACAACCAGAATCACCACCGATACAGCCAAAGACGCCAAACTCAACGCGCCAGAATTCAAAACTTCGTTCATTTTACCACCTCAATGTAGACAGCGTAGTTTACCACTGCCGCACAAGAAGGTAATCAACTGTGGCAAAAATGCGCTTACCAGGGAATAAATTTATTAACGGCACAAATACCGCTGAAAAATTGTACATCCTGATCGCACATGATGTTGAACACTTGCGCCCACATCAGTATGCATACCAGCACGACAACTATCAGCACTACCCAGCGAATTTTTTTCACTCCAGCTCCACTCTTCGAATCTACATCTTATGTCTATAAATTATCATGCGTTACCTAAACCCAGCGTTAACTGTATCGGCATTCAATCTTTTTAGGAATGATTCACTTGTTTCATCCCATGTACAGGCTAATCTAATAATAACGAGAAAAGATAAGAGGTTGTAATGCGTCTGATAATCCGCGCTATTGTGTTGTTAGCTCTGGTTTGGATCGGTTTATTACTGAGCGGCTATGGAATTTTGATTGGAAGTAAGGAGAATGCAGCGGGTCTGGGCTTGCAATGCCAATATCTGACCGCCCGCGGAACCAGCACCGCACAATACGTCCACACAAACAGCGGTATCATTGGCCTGTCGGATTGCCCTTTGTTAAGAAAAAGTACGGTCATTATTGATAACGGTTAATATAGCAACAATACATACGCTACGTTATTTGCACCAACTAACTTTATGACTGTTCATAAAAAACCCCAGATACAAAAATACCTGGGGTTTTAACGTTGACGCTATTACGCCAGATTAGAACGGATAGTCGTTATAACCCATTTGTTCTGAAATTTTACGCGCAGCCGTATGCAGCATCGCCACATACTCGTGCAAACGTTCCTCAGAGAAACGCAGCGTCGGAAATGAAATACTCAAGCCTGCAATCACCACACCGAAACGGTCAAACACCGGCACACCGATGCAGCGCAGACCTTCTTCCTGTTCTTCGTTGTCTTCACCGTAGCCCTGCTCACGGACTTTATCCAGCAGTACCAGCAGTTCATCAGTATTGGTAATAGTACGGTCGGTGCTGCGTTTGTACTCAATACCGTCCAGTATTTGCTTCACTTCATCGCGGTCACGCCATGCCAGCAGAACTTTACCGATAGCCGTGCTGTACAGTGGATTACGGCGACCTACGCGAGAATACATGCGCAGATTGTACATGGAGTCGATTTTATGAATGTAGACGATGCTGTCTTCATCCAGTGCGCCAAGGTGTACTGTCTCTTTGGTCAGGCGCGAAAGTTCGCGCATCTGAATATCAGCGCTACGGATAAGATCGACGTTTTGCAACGCGCGAGCACCCAGCTCGAATAATTTCAGGGTCAGTGAGTATTTCTCAGATTCCCCTTCTTGTGCCACATAACCCAGCGTTTTCATGGTCTGCAAAAAGCGATAAACGGTGCTTTTTGACATCATGACGCGTTGCGACAACTCGGTAATACCAATTTCGCGCTCTTCACCCAGCGCCTGCAGGATGCCAAAAACCTTCAGCACGGAAGATACAGAATCGGGTTGTTTATCCAGATCTGCGATTGCCATTTATCACCCCTTTCGAGTGTTTTATAAAAATCAGAACCGGTTTTTATTATAATTTCACGTATCAGCCCTCGCAATCGCTCTTTGCTTACTTAGTTACAAATCTGCGACCTAACGCCTGAATATCAATGCTAAAATTATTATTCTCATCATAAATTCCGACAATATTGACTTCCTATGGAAAAAACTCAGACCGATGGTCTGCCATTGCCCCAGCGATATGGCGCAATTTTAACCATTGTTATTGGCATCTCTATGGCAGTACTCGATGGCGCAATAGCGAACGTTGCCCTCCCCACTATCGCCACCGATCTTCAGGCCTCACCCGCCAGCTCAATCTGGATTGTGAACGCCTACCAAATTGCGATCGTTGTTTCGCTGTTATCGCTCTCTTTTTTAGGTGATATGTTTGGCTACCGACGCATTTATAAGTGTGGTCTGGTCGTGTTTCTGTTGGCGTCGCTGTTTTGTGCCTTGTCAGACTCGCTACATATGCTGACGTTAGCGCGCGTGGCTCAGGGGTTTGGCGGCGCGGCGTTGATGAGCGTTAATACGGCATTGATCCGACTCATTTATCCTCAGCGCCAGCTTGGCCGCGGAATGGGTATTAACTCCTTTATTGTGGCAGTCTCCTCGGCAGCGGGTCCGACTATTGCGGCGGCAATTCTCTCTATTGCCTCGTGGAAATGGCTATTTCTGATTAACGTCCCGCTGGGGATCATCGCCCTGCTACTGGCTATGCGTTTTTTGCCCCCCAATTCTTCACGTAGAAATAAACCGCGCTTTGATCTGCCCAGCGCAGTAATGAACGCCTTAACATTCGGTTTGTTAATCACGGCACTCAGCGGGTTTGCACAGGGACAGTCGCTAAAATTGATTGGTGCTGAACTAGTGGGGCTTCTCGTGGTAGGGTTTTTCTTTATCCGCCGCCAACTCGCATTGCCAGTACCGTTATTGCCGGTTGATCTGCTACGCATTCCGCTGTTTTCACTCTCTATTTGCACCTCAATCTGTTCATTCAGCGCACAAATGCTGGCAATGGTTTCTCTCCCCTTTTTCATGCAAACGGTTCTCGGGCGCAGCGAGGTTGAAACGGGCCTGCTACTGACGCCGTGGCCGCTGGCAACCATGGTGATGGCCCCACTGGCGGGATATCTGATTGAACGTGTTCATGCGGGTCTGCTGGGCGCGCTGGGCATGGCAGTAATGGCGTGTGGGCTGTTTTCGCTGGTGTTGCTGCCCGCATCACCTTCTGATTTTAATATCATCTGGCCAATGATTTTGTGCGGTGCGGGTTTTGGCTTGTTCCAGTCACCGAATAATCACACCATCATCACCTCCGCGCCGCGTGATCGTAGCGGAGGCGCGAGCGGTATGCTCGGAACGGCGCGTTTACTGGGCCAGAGTACCGGGGCCGCACTGGTTGCGCTGATGCTAAATCAGTTTGGTGACAGTGGAACACACGTCTCGCTGATAACAGCGGGTATTCTGGCTTCGCTGGCCGCAATCGTGAGTGGCTTACGTATTACACAACCGCGAGTTCAGGCATAAAAAAAGCGCGTCAGTCGACGCGCTTTTTGTTGTTGTCTGCTGCAGATTATTTCAGGTATTCACCGCTACGCAGCGCTTCAATACGTTTGTCCAACGGGGGGTGAGTCATAAATAGCTCGCTCAACGATTTGGATTTACCGTTGATGCAGAACGCCATCATGCTGGTCGCTTCCTGCGGCTCATAGCTGGTTTTCAGGCGCTGCAGCGCGGCGATCATTTTTTCACGACCCACCAGTTTCGCTGAGCCTGCATCCGCATGGAATTCACGATGACGTGAGAACCACATCGTAATAATGCTCGCCAGAATACCAAATACCAGCTCCAGTACCGTCGCTACCGCAAAATAGATTAACGGGTTACCGTTGCTACCCTCTCCCTCATCGCGGTTACCGCCCATAAACCCAGCGGCAATCTGCGCCAGAATACGCGAGATAAAGATAACGAAGGTGTTCACCACCCCCTGAATTAACGTCATGGTCACCATATCGCCATTAGCGATGTGGCTGATCTCATGCGCGATAACCGCTTCGGCTTCATCCGGACTCATGTTTTGCAACAGGCCAGTACTTACAGCCACCAGCGAGGCATCCCGGCGCGCACCGGTAGCAAACGCGTTAATATCTGGCGCATGGTAGATTGCAACCTGCGGCATAGCGATCCCGGCCTGGCGGGCCTGGTTCGCAACTGTATTCATCAGCCAGCGTTCTCTTTCATTGCGAGGCTGTTCGATCACTTCCCCGCCAACGGACTTTAACGCCATCCATTTGGACATCAGCAACGAAATGAAGGAACCACCAAAACCAAACAGCAGTGCCATGATCAACAAGCCTTGAACGCTGCTTGACTGAATCCCTGTCAGGCTCAATACCAGCCCGAAAACGACCATCACAGCCAGGTTCGTCAGCAGGAAGAGCGCGATTCGCATCATAATTTTCTTTTAACCTCAATTTAACAAAACGCACTATGCGATTACCCATATCGTATGGGTCTTATGACTATTTTCAAGCATCCATAGGTGCTAAGTCACCAGAAAGACACAACTTTACATTTTATCGTATCAGACTGACGTCTTCATGCACTTGTTAAAAAAACAGGCACAATTTCTTGTGCCTGTTCGAGATTATTGACTGGTTGCGGGCTGTTCCGCTGGCTTTTCTTTTTCAAGATGCGCCAGGTCGAGCGCGATTTTTACCGTTTCATCCAGGTATGGATCCGGCTCCTGGTAATCCTTCGGTAGATCGTCCAGTTTCTTCAGCAGCGGTTTGCCTTCACGCTTGAACCGATCGTTAATACGCGCCAGACGCATTGCGTCATCTTCGTTATTCTCTTTTTCACGCTGAGCGTAATTCAGAGAAGCGATGTTGCGCTTATCCTTCATCGCATTGAAACGCGCAATGTCCTTCATGATGTACTGGAACTCAGGATCGTTCGCAATACGTGCATTGTGCTCTTTCAGCAATTCAGGTCCGAACGGCGTCAGATTATCTGACTTGGTGTAGGTCGCCGCATCAATGCTGTCCCACGGCAGCGCGTTATCTTCAAACTTCTCGCCAGTTTCAGTTTCTTCATTACCTGTCGGCATGATGATATCCGGCGTAACACCCTTACGCTGCGTGCTGCCACCGTTTACGCGGTAGAATTTCTGGATCGTGTACTGAACAGAACCCAGCGCAGGCCATTCCGGACGCAGCATCTGATCGTAAATACGGTTCAGGGAGCGATACTGCTGAACGGTGCCTTTACCGAAGGTGGGTTCACCAACGATCAACGCTCGGCCATAATCCTGCATTGCCGCAGCGAAAATCTCTGAAGCTGAGGCGCTGAAGCGATCGACCAATACCACCAGCGGGCCTTTGTAGTACACAACGCCGTCGGTATCACTGTCTTCACGCACTTTACCGTTATTGTCACGAACCTGAACCACCGGGCCGGAAGGAATGAACAGACCGGAAAGCGAAACCGCTTCGGTCAGCGCTCCACCGCCGTTGGTACGCAGATCGATGATGATACTGCTGACGTTCTGTTTTTCCAGTTTCTGCAACTGGACTTTGACATCATCAGTCAGGCCTACATAGAAGCCAGGAATATCCAGTACGCCAACTTTTTCTTTGCCGACGGTTTTCACGGACATTTTAACGGCGCGGTCTTCGAGACGGATACGTTCACGCGTTAGCGTCACGGTGCGCGTCTTGGTACCTTTGCCGGCGGGCAGAATTTCAAGGCGTACCTTGCTGCCTTTAGGCCCTTTGATCAGTGCCACGACATCATCCAGACGCCAGCCAATCACATCGACCATGCCCTTGCCCGTCTGTCCGACGCCGACAATACGATCGCCAACGCTGATCGCTTTGCTCTTGGCTGCCGGACCACCTGCCACCATGGAGTTAATGACGGTGTAGTCATCATCCATCTGCAGAACCGCGCCAATACCTTCCAAAGACAAGCTCATTTCAGTATTGAACTGCTCGGTATTGCGCGGAGAGAGATAGTTAGTATGCGGATCGATTTCACGGGCGAACGCTGTCATCGCCAGTGAGAACACATCTTCGCTGTTGGTCTGTGCCAGACGGCGAATCGCAAATTTGTAGCGGCGCGTCAGCGTTTCGCGGATTTCCGCATCGGTTTTACCGGTCAGCTTCAGGCTGAGTTCGTCAAATTTAACCTTGCCGTCCCACAGCGCATTAAGCTCTGCTTCGCTCTTCGGCCACGGCGCTTTGCTTCGGTCGAGGTTAAAGGTGTCGTTACCGGTGAAATCCATTGGACGTGCCAGTACGCTTAATGCGTACTGATAACGTTCAAATCGGCGTTTTTGCGCCAGATTATAGAGATCGTAAAAGACATCCAGCTTGCCGGTGCGCAGTTCATCGCCGAGGACCGTTTTCTTTTTTGCATACTGTTCGATATCGCTCGCCAACAGCACGTTGTGGCTGTAGTCGAGCAAATTCAAATAGCGGTCAAAAATTTTTGCCGAAAACGCCTGATCCAGATCGAACTGGCGATAATGTGATCGCGTAAAACGCGACGTCACACGTTCGCTTACCGTCGCATGCTGGGTTTCTTCCTTTAAAACGGGGATTTGATCGGCACGCGTGATGTCTTCCACAGCAAGTGCCTGGCCTGCTAATGCAAGCAGACCAGCTAACGCAGTAAGCCTAAAAAAAGTGTTCATGCCAGGCCTGGCCTCCGTTTCAGAACACCAGGTGTTCTGCGCGTACAATCAAAGACATACCCGAATTCAGCTGTACACGGACGCCATCTTTGGTGATTTCTAATACGGTGGCATCCATCGCATTATTTCCTGCTTTCACCTTCAGAGACTGCCCTACCGTCAGTACTGAAATATCAGATACCGGGGTATGCTGTTCTTCTCGAGGAGCACGCGGTGCTTTTGCTGCTGGTTTTTCAGCGCGAGGTTTACGCTCAGCACCTTCTTTACGACGCGGTGCAGGACGCGGCTTACGCTCGCGACGCGGTGCGTCTTCTTTTTCACCGGCGGCAGCGGCCGCTTCGCGTTTTTTCGCCTGTTGCTCTGCGCGTTGCGCCTGAACACGGGCTTTAGCTTCTTCCAGCTGTTTGCGAGCATGTTCAACATGTTGTTCATCCAGCTCACCACAAGGGTTGCCGTCGAGATCAACACGCGTTGCGCCCAATTTAACGCCATACAGATAGCGCCAGCTTGAAGTATAGAGACGTAAGGCAGAACGGAGCTGAGTCTTGCTGAGGTTCATTTCACCCTCAACACGCTCTACCAGATCCTGAAAAATGCCAATTTTCAGTGGGCGCGCTTCGCCTTCCGCACTAAAACACTGCGGGAAGCGTTCGGCCAGAAACGCGATGACTTCTTTACTGCTATTCAACTTAGGTTGATTTTCCATGAAATTTCCTGATTACAACGGACGTAGCCAACAAGCGCAGGCATGAACAGGCGACATTATAATGACGTCATCAGTAATTGCTACGTTATCCGTTGATTATCCTGCGACGCGCGCAAAGAATTTTTTGTAATCCGTCGTTGCAAGCACGGTTTCAAGCTGTGCCACAAGCGTACGCAGACCTTGTTCATCTTCTTCAGTAAAGCGGCCAAATGCCGTGCTATCAATATCCAGCACGCCTATTATCTGATTGTCCACAGCGATCGGCAGGACGATTTCAGCATTGCTGGCGGCATCACAGGCGATGTGCCCATCAAAAGCATGTACGTCCTCAATACGCTGAACCTGGTTCTGCGCCACTGCGGTACCGCACACACCGCGCCCTACCGGGATCCGCACGCAGGCAATTTTGCCCTGGAAGGGACCAAGCACCAGCTTATCGTCCTCAAGCAGGTAAAAACCGGCCCAATTCACTTCTGCAAGACGCTCGTACAACAATGCGCTGGTATTCGCCAGCGTTGCCAGAAAACTGGTTTCACCTGCCATCAATGCCTGAAAATCACGGTTCAGATCCGTATATAGCTCTATTTTGTTCATTATATAATCACTTAGTTGTCTTACTTAAAACTGCAGCCTACTAAAATAAACATTAAATGCGTTAATGCTCAAGATCATTCCCGTCATGAGTTAAGATAACATTACTTCAACAATTTGATTCGCGATACATGGCCTTAACGACACCACGCATCACGCCAACTAAAAAAATAGCCATCAGGTCCATCGGTGAGGCACTACCTCGTGCACATTATCATCGCTGCCCTGAATGTGACCTGATATTTAGCTTGCCTAAAATGCGTTCGCACCAAAGTGCCTTTTGCCCACGCTGCCAGGCAAAAATTCGTGACGGACGCGACTGGTCGTTAACGCGACTGGCGGCCATGGCTTTCACCATGTTGCTGCTGATGCCCTTTGCCTGGGGAGAGCCACTTCTGCACATCTATTTATTAGGCGTGCGCATTGATGCCAATGTGATGCAAGGCATCTGGCAAATGACCCGACAAGGTGACCCCCTTACCGCCTCCTTCGTGCTTTTTTGCGTCGCTGGTGCGCCGCTAATTCTTGTTACTTCAATCGCTTATCTGTGGTTTGGTAATATTCTCGGGATGAACCTGCGCCCGGTGCTGCTGATGCTGGAAAGGCTCAAAGAGTGGGTGATGCTCGATATTTACCTGGTGGGTATCGGTGTCGCATCAATCAAGGTTCAGGACTATGCTTTTTTGCAGCCTGGCGTGGGGCTGTTTGCTTTTATTGCGCTGGTGATCCTCAGTATTTTGACGCTGTCGCATCTTAACGTTGAGCAACTTTGGGACCGTTTCTACCCGCAAAGACCGGCTCGTCGGCCCGATGATAAGCTCCGCGTCTGCCTTGGCTGCCATTTTACAGGTTATCCGGACGCCCGCGGTCGCTGCCCCCGCTGCCATATTCCGTTGCGCTGGCGCAGAAATCAAAGTATCCAAAAGTGTTGGGCGGCTCTGCTGGCCTCGATTGTCCTGCTTTTACCCGCTAACCTGCTGCCCATCTCGGTAATTTATGTCAACGGCGGCCGGCAGGAAGACACAATCCTGTCAGGCATAATGTCTTTGGCAAACAGTAATGTCGGCGTAGCGGCGATCGTGTTTATCGCCAGTATATTAGTGCCATTTACCAAAGTGATTGTGATGTTTACGTTGCTATTCAGCATCCACTTTAATTGTGAACAAGGGTTGCGCACCCGTATAAAACTACTGCGTATGGTGACCTGGATTGGCCGCTGGTCGATGCTGGATCTCTTTGTTATCGCGTTAACCATGTCGCTGATAAATCGCGATCAGATACTTGCTTTTACTATGGGACCGGCTGCGTTTTATTTCGGCGCAGCGGTAATATTGACTATTCTTGCTGTGGAATGGCTGGACAGCCGCTTACTTTGGGATGCACATGAGTCAGGAAACGCCCGCTTCGCAGACTGAAGCGCAGATTAAAACAAAACGCCGTATCTCCCCGTTCTGGCTACTGCCGTTCATCGCGCTGATGATCGCAGGATGGCTTATCTGGGGAAGCTATGAAGATCGCGGCAATACCGTGACCATTGACTTTATGTCTGCGGACGGCATTGTGCCAGGCCGAACTCCCGTTCGCTATCAGGGCGTTGAAGTGGGTACGGTGCAGGATATCAACCTCAGCAAAGATCTACGCAAAATTGAAGTCCGCGTCAGCATCAAATCGAGCATGAAAGATGCTCTGCGCAAAGATACCCAGTTCTGGCTGGTCACGCCGAAGGCGTCGCTGGCTGGGGTTTCTGGTCTGGATGCGTTGGTTGGCGGCAACTATATCGGCATGATGCCCGGTACTGGCGAGGCCGAGGATCATTTCGTCGCCCTCGACACCCAGCCCAAGTATCGTCTGGATAATGGCGATTTAATGCTGCATCTGCGCGCCCCTGATCTCGGATCGCTTAATAGCGGTTCGCTGGTTTATTTCCGTAAGATTCCGGTGGGCAGGGTCTATGACTACACCATCAACCCGAACCATCAGGGCGTAACCATCGATGTATTGATTGAACGTCGCTTCACCAATCTGGTGAAAAAAGGCAGCCGCTTCTGGAACGTCTCCGGTGTAAATGCGGATGTCAGCCTTAGCGGTGCGAAGGTAAAACTGGAGAGTCTGGCGGCGCTGGTCAACGGTGCCATTGCTTTTGATTCACCCGAAGACTCAAAACCTGCTGCGGCAGACGACACGTTTGGTCTATATCAGGATCTCGCGCACAGCCAGCGTGGAGTAATCGTCAAGCTTGATTTACCCAGCGGAGATGGACTCAAAGCAGGCTCAACATCGCTGATGTATCAAGGATTAGAAGTCGGTCAGCTCACAAAACTGGATTTAAACCCAGGCGGTAAAGTCACCGGCGAAATGACGGTCGATCCCAGCGTCGTAACGCTGCTGCGTGACAACACACGAATTGAGTTACACAGCCCTAAATTATCGTTAAGCGATGTGAATCTCAGTTCGCTGCTAACAGGTAAAACTTTCGAGCTGGTACCTGGCGAAGGCGAGCCGCGTAACCAGTTTGTCGTTATTCCCGCTGAGAAGTCGTTGTTACACGACCCAGGCGTCATGACGTTTACGCTGACCGCGCCGGAGAGTTACGGTATTGATGCTGGCCAGCCGCTAATTCTTCACGGCGTACAGGTCGGTCAGGTGATTGAGCGTACGCTTTCCAGCAAAGGCGTCTCATTTACCGTTGCTGTTGAACCACAGCATCGTGACCTGGTGCAGGGTGACAGTAAGTTCGTGGTGAACAGCCGCGTGGATGTCAAAGTCGGACTTGATGGCGTGGAGTTCCTTGGCGCCAGCGCCAGTGAGTGGCTCAGCGGCGGCATTCGTATTTTGCCCGGTACTAAGGGTGAAATGAAAAAAAGCTACCCGCTTTACGCTAACCTGGAGAAAGCGATTGAAAACAGTCTGAGCGATCTGCCAACCACTACGGTCAGCCTGAGCGCCGAAACGCTGCCTGATGTGCAGGCCGGCTCGGTGGTGCTTTACCGCAAATTCGAGGTCGGTGAAGTGATTAGCGTTCGTCCTCGCGCCGATGCGTTTGATATCGATCTGCATATCAAACCGGAATATCGCAACCTGTTGACCAGCAACAGCGTGTTCTGGGCCGAAGGCGGAGCAAAAGTTCAGCTTAACGGCAGCGGATTAACCGTACAGGCATCTCCCCTTTCACGCGCGCTTAAAGGGGCGATTAGCTTCGATAATTTAAGCGGTGCCAGCGCCAGCCAACGTAAAGGCGACAAGCGTATTCTGTATGCTTCGGAAACCGCCGCGCGTGCGGTCGGCGGCCAGATAACGCTGCATGCGTTCGATGCCGGCAAACTCGCTGCAGGCATGCCGATTCGCTACCTGGGAATCGATATCGGACAGATCCAGACGCTTGAGCTGATCACCGCCCGTAACGAAGTTCAGGCAAAAGCGGTTCTGTACCCGGAATACGTGCAGACCTTCGCGCGAAGCGGTACCCGTTTCTCCGTGATCACCCCGCAAATTTCGGCAGCGGGCGTGGAGCATCTGGATACAATCCTGCAGCCGTATATCAACGTTGAACCAGGACGCGGTAATCCGCGCCGTGATTTTGAGCTGCAGGAAGCCACCATTACCGACTCTCGTTACCTCGATGGTCTGAGTATTGTGGTTGAAGCACCAGAAGCAGGTTCGCTGAATATCGGAACCCCGGTGTTGTTCAGAGGTATTGAAGTGGGGACCGTCACCGGGCTGACGCTGGGCTCGCTTTCCGATCGTGTGATGGTTGCCATGCGCATTAGCCAACGCTATCAGCATCTGGTACGCAACAACTCCGTGTTCTGGCTGGCATCCGGCTACAATCTCGACTTCGGCCTGACCGGCGGTGTCGTGAAGACCGGTACCTTCAATCAGTTCATCCGCGGCGGCATCGCCTTCGCGACTCCACCGGGTACACCGTTGGCTCCGAAAGCACAGGCAGGTAAACACTTCCTGTTGCTGGAAAGTGAACCGAAAGAGTGGCGTGAATGGGGCACCGCCCTGCCACGTTAATGTATCCACTGCTCCGGCGCGAGTACGTACGCCGGAGCAGTTATGCTACACTGCGCACCTGTTTTTTTGCCGGTGGTACCAAGTGGCTTATTTTCCCGACGCCTTTCTGACTCAAATGCGTGAAGCAATGCCTTCCACGCTCTCATTCGATGACTTTCTCGCTGCCTGTCAGCGCCCGTTGCGCCGCAGCATTCGCGTCAATACGCTGAAAATCTCCGTTGCCGATTTCCTCGCGCTGACAGCACCTTACAACTGGTCTCTCACTCCGGTTCCCTGGTGTACGGAAGGTTTCTGGATCGAACGCGATGATGAAGAGTCAGTGCCGCTCGGCAGCACCGCAGAACATTTAAGCGGCCTGTTTTATATTCAGGAAGCCAGCTCAATGCTGCCAGTCGCCGCGCTGTTCGCCGAAGGCAATACCCCGGAACGCGTAATGGATGTTGCGGCAGCCCCCGGCTCCAAAACCACGCAAATTGCCGCAAAAATGAATAATCGAGGCGCCATTCTGGCGAATGAGTTTTCTGCCAGTCGCGTCAAAGTCCTGCATGCCAATGTCAGCCGTTGCGGGATAGCCAACGTCGCCCTGACCCATTTTGACGGACGCGTATTTGGCGCTGCGTTGCCGGAGTCATTTGATGCCATATTGCTCGACGCACCGTGTTCCGGTGAAGGCGTGGTGCGTAAAGACCCTGATGCGCTAAAAAACTGGTCTGTAGAAAGTAATCTGGAAATTGCCGCGACCCAGCGCAAATTACTCGACAGCGCCTTCCACGCCCTGCGTCCCGGTGGCACATTGGTTTACTCGACCTGTACGCTTAATCGTGACGAAAATGAAAATATCATGCAGTGGTTGATTGAGACCTATCCTGATGCCGTCGAGTTTTTACCTCTGGGTGATTTATTTCCGCAGGCCGAACGCGCCCTGACGCCGGAAGGATTCCTGCATGTATTCCCGCAGATTTACGATTGCGAAGGTTTCTTCGTTGCGCGTTTGCGCAAAACAGCTGCAATCCCTGCACTACCTGCGCCGAAGTACAAAGTCGGAAACTTCCCGTTTAGCCCGCTTAAAGGACGCGAGTCCGCGCTTGTCACGCAAGCCGCGAGCGCTTGTGGACTGCAGTGGGAAGATAATTTGCGCCTGTGGCAGCGCGATAAAGAGATCTGGCTGTTCCCGACTGACATTGAACCTCTGATTGGCAAGGTTCGCTTTTCTCGACTCGGGATCAAACTGGCTGAAACCCACAACAAAGGGTATCGCTGGCAGCATGAGGCCGTTATCGCCCTCGCCGATCCGAACCACAGCCATGCATTCGAGCTGACCCTTGCCGAAGCGGAAGAGTGGTATCGCGGTAGAGATGTTTACCCGCAAACCGCACCGACGAGTGACGACGTACTGGTTACGTTCCAGCATCAGCCGATCGGTCTGGCAAAACGCATTGGATCGCGACTGAAGAATAGCTATCCGCGCGATCTTGTCCGGGATGGCAAACTCTTTACGGGATAACGCACGTTTTTACTGGCGCTTTTGCTAACGTTGACTACGCTGAAAAATGGACGGCCTAACTGGTCGTACCACAACCAGCAAATTAACGGAGAGCACGATGATGAAAACCAGTGTGCGCATTGGCGCTTTTGAAATCGACGACGCCGAGTTACATGGCGAATCGCCGGGGGACCGAACGTTAACCATTCCGTGTAAATCCGATCCAGATTTATGTATGCAACTGGATGCCTGGGATGCCGACACCAGCGTCCCGGCCCTGTTGAACGGAGAACATTCAGTACTATTTCGCGAACACTACGATCGTAAGTCAGATGCCTGGATCATGCGCCTTGCCTGATTCAAAAAGAACCCGTCGCCAGACGGGTTATTTCTTGGTTAATTTCCCTCATCTATCAACATCTTCTACACTACAGGTATGGCTTTACCATTTGAGGATGGAATGTTCACGCTGGTTCTTTTTGTGTGCTATCTGGATGGCGGTTGTGAAGATATCGTGGTTGATGTCTACAAAACTGAGCGGCAGTGCCTGATATCGATGGACGATCAACGTATTCGTAACGGCGGATGTTTACCTGCGGACGACTACATCGACAGTTTCTGGCATCCGGCCCAGGAATACAGCGATTTTTGATTATTGCAGTTGTACCAGCGTTAACTCGCCGCCGAATACAGCGCCGGTATCAATATAGTGTAGATTCTCGCGATCCAGCCGATGGCGCAACGGCGTGTGGCCAAACCAGAAGTGATCCGCGCCGTGAATCGCACAACCACTGTTCATCAGTCTCGAGCGGTCCCACAGCACGCGCTGTAAATCGATCTCTTTTAGCCACTGATAATCATCATCCGGGTAATCGGCATGAGCAATAACGTGTATACCGTTCTGACAATGCAGCTCCAGAATCCAGGGTAACTGCCAACACCCTTCAAGAGCAAATTTCGCTGCCGGTTGCTCCGCCTGCTCGAACCACGAGCCACCATTCATAAACCACATGAATTGATCCCCCGTCGCCAGCGCGTCCAGCGCCATCTGTTCATGGTTCCCCCTGACCGCGACAATCCAGCGTTTACGCAGTAGTTTCAGACAACGCAAACTGTCTGGTCCACGGTCGATAACATCCCCCACTGAAACCAGCAGATCCTGCCAGGGATCAAAACGGTACTGGCGCAGTTTAGCCATCAGCATCGAGAAGCATCCGTGGATATCCCCAACCACCCAGACGTGACGCCACTGCGTACCGTCGATTCGTTGATAGATATTGCCAGGTCGTCCCATGTCGCCTCCAGATTACAAGGGTACCTGATTATAATTTTAGCAATGATGGTAAAAAAGCCTGGACGATCGTGGGCAGGAGTATGGTATGGTTTATGGAGAATGCAGCATGCAATACGTCGTGTTTTGCCCTGGATGGCATCGCATTCGCCACATAAAAAGAGACCGAATACGATTCCTGTATTCGGTCCAGGGAAATGGCTCTTGGGAGAGAGCCGTGCGCTAAAAGTTGGCATTAATGCAGGCTAAGTTACCCTGCCATTTAAGAATAGATGACAGCGCCAGGTTTTCCAGTCCGCGGCTAAAGTGGCCGGAAAAAAAGGACGTTTGTTACGCATCCAAACGCAAAAACCGCAAGTTCTCCTGCGAGATCCTTGCGGTTTTTTATTGGAAATCAGAGCGCTACATCTGACAATTAACAGAGCTTTTCTGCACGCTCTACAAACGGTGCCAGGCTCATTTTTTCGCCCGGTTTCGCCGGATCATCAATCTGGATAATCTCTATCGGCTTTGCCGTGGTTTTTCCGCTCTCCACCTGCTGTCTGGCGACATCATTCAACGGGTATTGCACCAGCGTACTAGGATTGATGACATACAGCGCGTTACCTGGACGGCAGGTCAGCATCACCTCTTCCCGATTAAACGCCCACTTATCTTTGCCAACCTCAAAACGGCTGACGGTAATGACCTGCGGCGCAGCCAGCGCGGCTCCGGAGCTTGCCAGGAGTAATAAAGAGATTATGATTTTTTTCATGCGTTTCGCCAGTCCATCAATCAGAAAGGTTCGAGGGTTGCAAACAGGCTGACAATCGCCAGAACAACGGCTCCTATACCCCATTCCAGTTTGGTCATCCAAATAAAATAGAGAGTCATGCCGCGGTTATCCTGCCGCATGCGTGGTACCAGAACATACCGATTCACCAGCGCAATCGCCACCATTAGCATGACCAGGGCACCTTTTAACAAAAGCAGTCGCCCGTAAGCCATGTGCCAGGGAACAGAAAAACCGACAATAAACAGCGCATTCATAATACCGGTTAGTAAAACACCGATAACGAAAAGATGTCCATAGCGTGAGAAGCGCATCATGGTACTGATGGCCTGTTCCCGCCAGCGACCTTGCGCCATTCGCATACAGTAAAGTACGGGCAGCAAACCACCGAACCAGGCGGCAGCGCATACCAAATGTAAAGCGTGGTTAACCTGCTGGATTGCGCCAGGGATACCGCTGTGCAGCGTCGCATGTCCGACGCCAGCCAGCAAAATAAACTGCGCAATAGTCAGCATTAATAGTAGTCGCGGCATACTGCGCGGCACCATGATGGTCACCACCAGCGTGACCAACGCGAGGATAATCTGCCATAACCAGACGCCACCAAATTGCGTTTGCAACACGGCGAGCCAAACGTCAGTAGAGACAACATCCCGCCAGCCTGAGCCCATTAACCCACCCTGAATCGCCAGCATCAGCGTCGCGCTGATAAAGCTCCACGTCGCAGCATGCCGTTGCAGACGTAAAAAACGACGCATCATTAAACGACGAACCGAAACGGGAGCCAGCCATGCGCCGTAAAGCGCACAGCCAAACACCAGCATCAAAGCGGTAAAATGGATAAACCGTAGTGCAACCCAGGTAAATGCCAGCATTGGTTATTTCACGCTAAAGGTATATTGCCCCTTCGTCTTGTGACCATCCACGGAGACAACGTGCCAGTCGACCGTATATTTTCCTGCTTCAAGTGTTTGATCAAGCGGAACAATCAGCTGCGTTTTGTCCTGCTCACTGCGCGATGCCTTGCCCGTTTTGATCTGTTCTTTGTTAGGACCGGTCAGCGTTGCACCGCTGAATCCCGGCTCTACGCCTTCAGAAAAATTCAGCGTCAACGCCTGAGGAGATGCCGCAACTTCAGCGTTAGCCGCCGGACTTTGTTTTGTGAGGTGGGCATGCGCCAATGCCGCAGGTGTTGCCAGAACGCTGGCGAGTACGATGAGCGCGTTGCGAAGCATAGATGCAGATGAAGCCATTTCAACTATTCCTTTTTGTTATGTCTAACCTGTAGAGAATAACCTTCTACAATGGTCGAGTCGAGAATCATCATTTCTGTCTTGCCATTAACGCACACTCTTAGTAACTTTGCGCGCCGAAAGACAGAGAAAAGGAAAAGCCCATGAACATCAATCTGGCCAAACTTGAGCAAGCGGAAATGGATAAGGTCAATGTCGATCTGGCTGCGGCTGGAGTGGCATTTAAGGAGCGATACAATATGCCCGTTGTTGCAGAAGTTGTTGAACGCGAACAGCCAGAGCATTTACGCGACTGGTTCCGCGAAAGACTCATCGCGCACCGTCTGGCATCCGTTACGCTTTCACGTTTACCATACGAGCCTAAAGTTAAATAAAACTTATATTACGTTACGATTCCTTACATGACGCCTGCTACAGTATAAGCATATTCTTAATCCACACATTAAGGATGGTTGTAGACACTATGAAAAGGAAATCATTATGTCATACTGGAAAATCGCAGCAGCACAATACGAACCTCTTCACACCTCAGTTACCGAACATGTCGCGCATCACCTGCAATTCATTCATGCGGCAGCTCAATGCCAATGTGAATTGCTGGTCTTCCCTTCCCTCTCATTGCTGGGTTGTGTTGATGAGAATGACGCGCTTCCTGCCCCACCCGATGAAGCGCTGTTAGAACCTCTCGCACATGCCGCAGCGACTTATCGCATGACGATAATTGCGGGACTACCTGTAGAACATAACAACCGGTTCGTGAAAGGCATTGCGCTTTTCTCTCCCTGGATGACTTCGCCATTAACCTTCCATCAGAGCCACGGGGCCTGTATTACCAGACAGCGAAATGCCATCAGCGTTGTAGATAGCCAACCGGAAGGCATTGATATCGACCCGGCTTTTTCGCTGTTCACCAGCTGCCAATCAGTCAGTGAACCGGAACTGCTCTCCTCTACATCTCGCCTACAAAGTTTCTCACATAAATTCGCCATCGCGGTATTAATGGCCAATGCGCGGGGTAGCAGTGCGTTATGGGATGAACGAGGTCGATTGATTGTTCGCGCAGACAGCGGTTCGTTGCTGTTAACCGGCCAACGCACGCCACGGGGTTGGCAAGGTGATATCATTCCATTACGCTAGTCGTTTTGGGTCAGGAGCATGGCATGTTGCGCATAATAGATACAGAAACCTGTGGTCTACAGGGAGGCATTGTTGAAATTGCTTCTGTCGACGTGGTTGACGGAAAAATAGTCAACCCCATGAGCCACCTGGTACGCCCTGACCGCCCCATCAGCCCACAAGCAATGGCTATCCATCGCATTACTGAAGCAATGGTGGCCGATAAGCCATGGATTGAAGACGTCATCCCGCAGTATTACGGCAGCGAATGGTACGTGGCGCACAATGCCAGCTTTGACCGCCGCGTATTGCCCGATATGCCCGGGGAATGGATTTGCACCATGAAGCTCTCCCGTCGGTTGTGGCCGGGGATCAAATACAGCAACATGGCGTTGTATAAATCGCGCAAGCTGAGCGTCCAGACGCCAGCGGGTCTCCACCATCACCGCGCCCTGTACGATTGCTACATCACTGCGGCACTGCTGATCGACATCATGCAGACGTCAGGCTGGACAGCCGATCAAATGGTCGATATTACCGGCCGTCCCGCCTTACTCACTACTTTCACTTTTGGAAAGTACCGCGGAAAACCGGTATCAGAAGTGGCTGAACGCGATCCGGGCTATCTACGTTGGTTATTTAATAACCTTGACAATATGAGCCCGGAACTACGATTAACGCTAAAACACTATTTGGATCACGCCTGAGCAGGCAGTGTTCCCTGCGCCAGTCCAATCAAAAAAGCGTACTCAAGGGCCACGCCTTCGTAAGATTTAAAACGCCCGGATTTACCGCCGTGTCCGGAATCCATATCCGTGCAAAGTAGCAGCAAACGATCGTCCGTTTTCAGCTCACGCAGTTTTGCCACCCATTTTGCTGGTTCCCAGTATTGCACCTGGGAATCGTGTAATCCCGTCGTGACCAGCAGATGTGGGTATGCCTGCGCGGTTACATTGTCATACGGGCTGTAGCTTTTCATATAGGTGTAATACTCTTCGTCCTGCGGATTACCCCACTCTTCAAACTCACCGGTCGTCAGGGGAATTGATTCATCGAGCATAGTGGTTACCACATCGACAAACGGCACCTGAGCAATAACACCATGGAAGCGTTCCGGGCGTTCATTAATGGCGACGCCCATTAACATGCCTCCGGCGCTTCCGCCCATGCCATAACATAACTCAGGCGCGCCATAGCCCATTTTTAGCAGCGCATCACAGACGTCGAGGTAATCATTAAAAGTATTTTTCTTGTGCAGAAACTTACCGTCCTCGTACCACTGTTGTCCTAATTCACCACCACCACGCACATGGGCAATAGCATAAACAAAGCCGCGATCCAGTAAGCTCAAACGGCTGCTGCTGAAATCGGCATCCATGCTGGCGCCATATGAGCCATAGCCATAAACGAGTAACGGATTTTTTCCTTTCAGGAAATACTTTTGATGATAAACCAGCGAAACCGGAACCTCGGTGCCATCACGCGCAGTTATCCATAGGTGTTCGCTACGGTAATTCGCCGCATCAAATCCGGGGACCTCCGTCTGCTTAAGCACACGACGTTCCCCGGTGTCCATATCCAGTTCAAACAACGTGTCCGGGGTGGTCATGGAGGAATAGCCATAGCGCAGGCGCGATGTCTCAGGCTCTGGATTATAGGCAAGCCAGGTCACATAAGCCGGATCGTCAAAGGCGATCCCGACCACTTCGCGCGTTTTACGATTAATCTGTCGTAGGCTGGTTAAGCCCCGCTGACGCTCTTCTACCACCAGCCAGTCAGTGAATAGCGTAAAGCCCTCCAGCATCACGTTGTCGCGCGCTGGGATCAGCGTCTCCCAGGCTTGCTCATCACGAACGCGGGTACGATACAGGCCGAAATTTTTCCCCTGACGGTTGGAGCGCAGATAAAAATTGTGTTGATAGTGATCGAGACTGTATTCATGGTCTTTGCGTCGCGCTAAAAAGACCAACGGTTCGGCATCCGCCAGTTCTGCGTCAAGCAGTAAAACCTCACTGGTGGTCGCACTGGCGATATGAATAACCACATAGTGTAGCGAGGTGGTTTTATGCAGGCTGACATAAAACATATCATCGGCTTCTTCATACACCAGCTCATCCAATGACGATGGAGAGCCGACTGTATGTCGCCACACCTGATACGGCAATAACGTTGTTTCGTGCTTGCGCACGTAATAGAAAGTCTGAGAATCATTCGCCCAGACCAGATCCGCTTCGACGTTTTCCAGCACTTCCGGATACCAGTTGCCGCTTTGCAAGTTGCGAAAACGCACGCCATATTGCCGGCGAGAGAGATAATCTTCCGCCAGCGCCATGATGGTGTTATCCGGAGATATCGCCAGTCCACCCAGCGTATAAAACTCGCTGTGTGCCGCGCACTGGTTCCCATCCAATAGAGTATCCCAATCATCCCACTCTTCACTGAGGGCAGACTGACGCTGATAAATAGCATATTCGCACCCCGGTTCATAAATATGCCGGTAGCGATAACCATTCTTCACATAGGGGGCGGATGCATCCTGAGGCGGGATACGGTCGATAATCTCTTTCAGGACACGATCCTGCAAAGCCTGCTGCGAGGCCATAACCTGGCGGCCATACGCGTTTTCTTGTTGCAGATAATCCAGCACTTCTGGCTGCGAGCGGGTGTCATCTCGCAGCCAGTAATAATTATCAACACGAGTATCGCCATGCTGCGTCATGGCGTGAGGAATACGAGAAGCTTTTGGTAGCATGTCATTGTTCTTTTGCTTAAACATCCTATAAGGGTGGCAAAAGACAGCAATGATGCAAGCGAAACATGCGCCTTAGCGGTAAGTAATTAACCCGGTAAAGCCTGTTTTTGTTCTTTGAGATCCTGTTCAATGCCTTCACGAACATCCAGCGGGATCTTCAACGCATCGCCCAGCGCATTGAGATAGCTACGCTCCATAAAGTGGTCGATATCAATCGCCGCACAGCTCAGGAAGTAAATTTCCAGCGCTTCTTCTTCGTTGCGGATGCCCTGCGCCAGGCGCTGAGGATCTAACGGTTGTTCAATAGCACGTTCAATCAGAACGCGGCCCTGCTCTTCCACGCCCGCTTCACGGAGCTGCTGTTCAATGGCCGCTCGTTCTTTGGCATCAATATGTCCATCGCTTTTCGCCGCAAAAACCAGCGCCAGGATCAGACGCTCGGTGCGCTCATCCAGCGGTGAACTTTGTGCGCCAAACTGCGGCTCATCCTGATGCGCAGCGCGAACCTTATCCTTGTATTTGTTCCATAACACGGTACCGGCAACCGCACCGCCGCCCACCAGAAGCGCGCTGGTGCCGTATTTGCTCAGCAATTTTCGTGAAGATTTGTTGGCAACCAGTAATCCTGCCAGACCGCCTAACGCGCCTGGAACCAGAAGTTTACTCAGCCCTTGCTCGCCAGAAGATGACGCGGAGGATCCTTTTTGCCCAAGAAGAGATTGTAGTTGATTCAGCCAATTAGCCATTTTGCCCCTCAAGTACAGACGAATAATCATCAAAGCGTACCCGAGGGTTGTCAGGAAGTGTTCAGGTCATCAAAAGATGTGCAAATACCTGCGTTACTGCGGCTGATACTCGGCCGTTCCGGCTTTGCAGTCGACTTTCACCAGGTAGTGAATATCTGCGCTTTTACCACGAACCGTCAGGGGAACTGACCATTTCGCGTCTTTGCCCGTAATATCGGGCGTGCTAACCCAGGCGACAGGGTCGGCTTGACCGACGCGTTTTTGATCGTCAACCCAGCGCGCGATGCGATTTTGCTGATAGTCACGTTTCACGCTTGCCGCAATACCGTCAGCATCCAGTCCTTCGCACTTGGGGAACTGAACATTCTTGCTTTCCATATTTGCCGCAAATACCGATACGCTGGCAGACAATAACAGCAGGCTCAATAACGCTCTTTTTTTATACATTCTTTTCTCCTTAATCTCCCCTTCGTCCTTCAGGTTGCCTGCGGCAACGTGAAATAACGTCAGGAATTGCACAATGATTCAGGGAAAAGCATGGTACAAAACGTCAGGAGCGCAAGTCGTTTCAGGCAGCCTGAGTATCATCCTCAGCGTGCGCATCGTTTTCGACAGCCTGTGGCGAAGGCAGCTTGCCGTTTTTCAGAATGGCGCTCAGCACATCTTTTTGCTCAGCCAGCCACAGGGAGAGAGCTTCACGCTGCTCGTCTTCGAGCGCTACCGGCGATTGCTCCAGCCATGTGTCGAGCAGATCTGCTGTATCCAGCATTTTGTCATACGCATCGGCTTCCTTTTTGCTGGTAAACGACATTTTTTCCTCACCTTCCCGAATGACTACGTATTTAACTTCAACCGCCATTTTTGCAGCCTCTTAAATTACCTGTATTTATGTACAGTATATTCTTTTTAAGCTCTGAAATCAACCTGGTAATAAAGACAGACGCAAACGTTTTCGTATATACTGCGCCCAGATAAAACAGGGGATTAATTTATGACGTTATTAGGCACAGCGCTGCGTCCCGCAGCAACGCGAGTGATGTTATTAGGTTCAGGTGAACTGGGTAAAGAAGTGGCGATTGAATGCCAACGCCTGGGTGTGGAAGTCATTGCCGTGGATCGTTACCCCGACGCGCCAGCCATGCACGTTGCCCATCGCTCCTACGTAATTAACATGCTGGATGGCGAGGCATTACGCCAGCTTGTCGAGCGTGAAAAACCACATTACATCGTGCCGGAAATAGAGGCGATTGCCACGGATATGCTGGTCAAACTGGAACAGGAAGGTCAACACGTTGTGCCTTGCGCACGAGCGACCCAACTGACCATGAACCGGGAAGGAATCCGTCGTCTCGCCGCCGAAGAATTGTCTTTACCTACATCATCTTTCCGTTTTGCAGACACCGAAACACGCTTCCGTGAGGCCGTTGCCGAAATCGGCTATCCCTGCATTGTGAAGCCGGTCATGAGTTCTTCCGGCAAGGGGCAGAGCTTTATCCGTTCAGCCGATCAGCTCACCGAGGCGTGGAACTATGCTCAACAGGGAGGCCGGGCAGGCGCCGGACGCGTTATCGTCGAAGGCGTAGTGAATTTTGATTTTGAAATCACCCTGCTAACCGTCAGCGCCGTTGATGGTGTGCATTTCTGCGCGCCGGTAGGTCATCGCCAGGAAGATGGCGATTATCGCGAGTCCTGGCAGCCGCAGCAGATGAGTGACCTGGCGCTGGCGCGCGCGCAGGAAATAGCCCGCAAGGTGGTACTGGCGCTGGGCGGTCACGGACTGTTTGGCGTGGAGCTGTTTGTCTGCGGTGATGAGGTGATTTTCAGCGAAGTCTCCCCTCGCCCTCACGACACGGGTATGGTGACCTTAATTTCGCAGGATCTGTCTGAGTTTGCCCTGCACGTACGTGCATTTCTCGGTCTGCCCGTTGGCGAAATCCGCCAGTATGGACCTTCTGCTTCCGCCGTTATTCTGCCGCAACTTACCAGCCAGAATATCACATTTGATAACGTACAAGCCGCTGTAGGTGCGGGTATGCAAGTGCGTTTCTTTGGCAAGCCGGAAATCGACGGGAGCCGTCGTCTGGGCGTTGTGCTGGCCACAGCACAGAGCATTGAAGATGCGGTGATACGCGCGAAAGACGCAGCCGCACAGGTGAAAGTCGCAGGATAAAAACCAGACCCGTAGGCCGGATAAAACATTGATGCCGTATCCGACCTACGGTTTACGCATTAACGGCTTACTGCTTCGCGCCTTCTACTGCTTCACGAGCCAGCTTGGTAATACGATCGTAATCACCCGCTTCCAGCGCATCCGCCGGAACCAGCCAGGAACCACCGATGCACAGCACGCTTTTCAGTGCCAGGTAGTCACGGTAGTTCGCCGGAGAGATACCGCCGGTTGGGCAGAAACGCACCTGAGAGAACGGACCCGCAATTGCCTGCAGCGCTTTGGTACCGCCATTTGCTTCAGCAGGGAAGAATTTGAACTCTTTCAAACCGTAGTCCATACCCAGCATCAGTTCAGACACGGTGCTGATACCAGGGATCAGCGGAATAGTACCTTCCGTCGCGGCTTTCAGCAGCGGCTCGGTCAGACCCGGACTGATAGCAAACTGTGCACCGGCTTCGGTAACTTCAGCCAGCTGTTGTGGATTCAGTACAGTACCTGCACCAACGATAGCGTCCGGAACTTCTTTTGCGATCGCGCGAATGGCATCCATCGCACATGCTGTACGTAAGGTCACTTCCAGAACGCGCACGCCGCCTGCAACCAGCGCTTTTGCCATCGGCACTGCGTGTTCCAGTTTATTAACCACGATAACCGGTACAACCGGGCCAGTGGTCAGGATTGCTTCTGCACTTGTCTTCCAGTTTTTCATCAGAGTTTTCTCTCGCCTGATTACAAAATAAGTCTTAAAAAGTGATACAGGTTGCGCCCTGTTCCGCACCGGACAGCTTTTCACGCAACGCGCTGAACATTTCACGGCCTGTGCCCACGCGCGATGCGCTGAGGTCAGGAATGTGAGGCTGACGAGAAGCAAGTTCCTCTTCATCAACCAGCAGCGTCAATTCACCTGTCTGTCCATTCACACGAATGATGTCGCCATCGCGTACTTTTGCCAGCAGCCCGCCATCGTAGGCTTCTGGGGTTACATGGATTGCTGAAGGCACTTTACCTGAAGCACCTGAAAGTCGTCCATCGGTAACTAACGCAATTTTGAAACAACGGTCCAATAATACACCAAGTGGCGGCATGAGTTTATGTAATTCTGGCATTCCGTTTGCTTTTGGTCCCTGATGGCGCACAACGACTACGCAATCACGGTCGAGCAGTCCCGCATCGAAGGCCGGCAATACATCATGCTGACTTTCAAAAACAACCGCGGGCGCTTCAATTACCTGATTTTCTACCGGAACCGCCGACGTTTTCATCACCGCACGTCCGAGGTTACCGCTCAGCACTTTGGTACCGCCGTGGTGGGAGAATGGCTGATCGATGGTAGCAATCACATTGCTGTCCAGCGACTTCGCTGCCCCTTCGCGCCAGTCCAGTTCACCCTCGTTGAGCCAGGGTTCCATGGTGTAACGCGACAAACCAAACCCAGCAACGGTGTTCACATCTTCATGCAGCAGACCCGCATTCAGCAGTTCGCGCATTAACACCGGCACGCCACCCGCTGCCTGGAAGTGGTTAATATCTGCCGGACCATTCGGATACAGACGCGCCATCAACGGCACTATATCGGACAGATCGGAGAAGTCGTCCCAGTTAATCAGAATCCCGGCTGCGCGCGCCATCGCAACCAGGTGCATTGTATGGTTGGTTGACCCCCCGGTCGCCAGCAGCGCGACAATACCGTTCACCACTACTTTTTCATCGATCATTTTACCGATCGGCATCCATTCATTGCCGTTACCGGTCAGACGCGTTACCTGACGAGCAGCCGCGGCGGTCAACGCTTCGCGCAGCGGGGCATCCGGGTGTACGAATGAGGACCCTGGCAGTTGCATCCCCATAAACTCCACCACCATCTGGTTGGTGTTTGCCGTACCATAGAACGTACAGGTCCCCGGTGCGTGATAAGACGCCGCTTCGGATTCAAGCAGCGCCATGCGATCGACTTTGCCTTCAGCATACAACTGACGGATACGCACTTTTTCTTTGTTCGCCAGACCACTCGCCATCGGGCCGGAGGGAATAAAGATCGAAGGCAGATGACCAAATGACAGTGCCGCCATCACCAGACCCGGGACAATTTTGTCGCACACGCCAAGGAATAACGCGCCGTCGAACATATTGTGTGAGAGGCCGACAGCAGCCGACATCGCAATCACTTCGCGACTCAGTAACGAAAGCTCCATCCCATCCTGTCCCTGGGTCACACCGTCGCACATCGCAGGAACACCGCCAGCGACCTGGCCTACCGCATTGGCTTCATGCAGCGCTTTACGAATGATGTCCGGATAATGTTCGTACGGCTGATGCGCGGAAAGCATGTCGTTATAGGAGGTAATGATCGCGATATTGTTACGCAGCATGCTTTTCAGCGAGGCCTTGTCATCTGGCTGGCAGGCAGCAAAACCATGCGCCAGGTTACCGCACGCCAGTTGTGAACGATGAACGGTAGTCGATTTCGCTTGTTCAATACGGGCAAGGTAGGCGGAACGCGTGTCGCGAGAACGTTCGACAATACGCTTTGTTACGCGTAACAAATTCGGATTCATAGAGGCTCCTAAAATTTATCTGTCAGAGCGTTGGATCAACAATGTGTTTCAGTTGGGTTAAAAGCAGCTGAATCGCTTGTTAGCCGTAGCTCAGGGGCAAAATCGTTTCAGGCAGTGTAATAAAAAAAGCCCCGCGGGTGAATCCACGCGGAGCTTAAAAGTGCAAAAATTATTCTACAATCTGTGTTAGATCATGTTACCGGTAAAATAACACCTATGAGCTAGATGATATTTTACTCGAATTCGTTCCAGGAACGACCATCACGGGTAATCATGGCCACAGAGGCAACCGGTCCCCAGGTCCCGGCCTGATACGGTTTAGGTGCGTCGTTGTCCATTGCCCAGGCTTCAGTAATAGAATCGACCCACTTCCATGCTTCTTCAACTTCATCTCGACGCACAAACAGCGCCTGAATGCCGCGCATCGTTTCAAGCAGCAGGCGCTCATAAGCGTCGGCCAGATGCGTTTGGTTGAAGGTTTCGGAGTAGCTCAGATCAAGTTTGGTAATTTGCAGGTTATGCTTGTGATCCAGCCCCGGCACTTTGTTTAGTACCTGGATATCGACACCTTCATCAGGCTGCAAACGGATAGTCAGCTTGTTCTGCGGCAGGTCCTGCCAGGATTCTCTGAACAGGTTCAGCTCAGGCGTTTTGAAGTAAACCACCACTTCAGAGCATTTGGTCGGTAAACGCTTACCGGTACGCAGGTAGAACGGTACGCCCGCCCAGCGCCAGTTATCGATATCCACGCGGATCGCCACAAACGTTTCCGTGTTGCTGCTCTTGTTCGCGCCTTCTTCTTCCAGGTATCCCGGAACTTTTTTGCCCTGGGCAAAACCGGCGGTGTACTGACCACGAACTGTCTTTTCACGTACGTTCGAACGATCGATACGACGCAGTGATTTCAGTACTTTCACTTTTTCATCACGGATGCTGTCGGCGCTCAGATCGGACGGCGGAGACATCGCGATCATGCACAGGATCTGCAGCAGGTGGTTCTGGATCATGTCGCGCATTTGACCGGCCTGGTCAAAGTAGCCCCAGCGCCCTTCAATGCCCACTTCTTCCGCCACGGTAATTTCTACGTGGTCGATAGTGCGGTTATCCCAGTTATTCACAAACAGGGAGTTGGCAAAACGCAGTGCCAACAGGTTCAGTACCGTCTCTTTGCCGAGATAGTGGTCGATGCGGTAAACCTGGCACTCTTCGAAATACTCGCCAACCTGATCGTTGATTTCACGGGATGTTGCCAGTGATGTACCCAGCGGTTTTTCCATCACCACGCGGGCAGGCTTAGCATTCAGCTTTGCTTCACCCAGACCTTTGCAGATCGCGCCAAAGGTGCTCGGCGGCATTGCAAAATAGTTGATGGTGGTACGCGATTTTTGATCCAGCATTTTGCCCAGACGCTTAAACGCGGCGGTGTCGTTGACGTCCAGGTTACAAAACTCAAGACGACCGCTGAGGGTTTCCCACAAACTTTCATCAATTTTTTCTTTCATGAAGGTTTCGAGCGCTTCGCGCACAACCTTGGTATAGGCTGCTTTGTCCCAGTCGGCACGCCCAACCCCAATGATGCGGGTATCCGGGTTAATCTGGCCGGCCTTTTCCAGTTGATACAGGGAAGGCAGCAATTTCCGTCGCGCCAGGTCGCCCTTCGCGCCGAAAATGACCAGATCACATGCCTGGGCTGTTTGCGTTACCGCCATGTCATTCTCCTCAATTAAGTGCCTGGTGCTTTTGCCAGACACTGGTTGTAATTTTATTACAGTGCACTGTACTGCTTTTACGTGAATCCGGAAACCGTAAACGCTTATCCAGCCGTGCTGTTACCGCGAACAGCCGCTTTATTGGCGTATAACCCATCAAAATGGATAAAAAAGTCGTCTTTTTCGTACCCATGAAGAAGTATGAAAATCCGACTCCGATCATGTAATGAAAAAAAACAACAACTATTTTGTCCATTTTGCCCCGTTGCTGCACTAGCAGGGGTACTATCTACCAGAGTTACCACTCGATTTCCCCTTATCGTTGAAATCGTTTTTGCCCATGACCCATGAGTCTACCTACATCATGAATATGCTGGAAAAAATCCAGTTAAAACTGGAACATTTGAGCAAGTCAGAGCGTAAAGTCGCCGACATTATTCTTGCCTCTCCCGAGCGGGCAATTCACTCAAGCATCGCCACGCTTGCTGTAGAAGCCAACGTCAGCGAACCGACGGTGAACCGTTTCTGTCGTAGCATGGATACGCGCGGCTTCCCTGATTTTAAACTGCATCTGGCACAAAGTCTGGCAAATGGTACCCCTTATGTTAATCGCAATGTGGATGAGGATGACAGCGTAGAATCTTATACGGGGAAAATCTTCGAATCGGCGATGGCAAGCCTTGACCACGTTCGTCAGTCGCTGGATAACACAGCGGTAAACCGGGCGGTAGATTTGTTAACCCAGGCGAAGAAAATCGCCTTCTTTGGTTTAGGTTCTTCCGCCGCGGTCGCGCACGACGCGATGAACAAATTTTTCCGCTTTAACGTACCGGTAATCTATTCCGACGACATTGTCCTGCAACGGATGAGTTGTATGAATTGTAGCGACGACGACGTCATTGTGCTTATTTCTCATACCGGAAGAACCAAAAGTCTGGTTGAACTGGCGCAGTTAGCAAGGGAAAACGACGCTATGGTTATCGCCCTCACCTCTCCCGGCACGCCACTGGCGCGTGAAGCCACGCTGGCTATTACCCTCGATGTACCGGAAGATACTGACATTTATATGCCCATGGTCTCTCGACTTGCTCAACTGACCGTGATAGATGTGCTGGCTACAGGATTTACTTTGCGCCGAGGGGCAAAATTTAGAGATAACTTGAAGCGTGTCAAGGAAGCGCTCAAGGAATCGCGTTTTGATAAAGAATTACTCATCAAGAGTGATGACCGCTAAAAGCAATAACAATGTTCTACCCTTTTATCATCCGGGTCGTTCATTTTACCGTTAATGTTTGAGAACGGCCGGATTAATGTTCACGCAACACCTAGTTGTTTCAGTCAACGGAGTATTACATGTCCAGAAGGCTTCGCAGAACCAAAATCGTTACCACGTTAGGCCCGGCAACTGACCGCGATAACAACCTTGAGAAGATTATCGCCGCGGGTGCGAACGTCGTACGTATGAACTTTTCCCACGGCTCTCCAGAAGATCACAAACTGCGGGCGGATAAGGTCCGTGAAATTGCCGCAAAACTGGGACGTCATGTAGCTATTTTGGGTGACCTGCAGGGACCTAAAATCCGCGTATCTACCTTTAAAGAAGGTAAAGTTTTTCTTAATGTTGGCGACAAGTTCCTGTTAGACGCCAACCTCGGTAAAGGCGAAGGCGACAAAGAAAAAGTCGGCATTGATTATAAGGGACTGCCTGCAGACGTCGTGCCTGGCGATATCCTGCTGCTCGACGACGGTCGCGTACAGCTTAAAGTGCTGGAAGTTCAGGGCATGAAAGTCTTCACCGAAGTCACTGTCGGTGGCCCGCTGTCCAATAACAAGGGCATCAACAAACTGGGCGGCGGTCTCTCTGCTGAAGCCCTCACCGAAAAAGACAAAGCCGACATCATTACCGCAGCGCAAATCAGCGTTGACTATTTGGCTGTCTCCTTCCCGCGCTGCGGCGAAGATCTAAACTATGCCCGCCGTCTGGCACGCGACGCCGGTTGCGATGCGAAAATTGTCGCCAAGGTAGAACGTGCAGAAGCCGTCTGCGACCAGAATGCGATGGATGACATCATCCTGGCTTCTGACGTAGTGATGGTAGCCCGTGGCGACCTGGGTGTTGAAATCGGTGACCCTGAGCTGGTAGGTATTCAGAAAGCGTTGATTCGCCGTGCGCGTCAGCTGAACCGTGCGGTCATCACCGCCACACAGATGATGGAGTCGATGATCACCAACCCAATGCCGACTCGTGCGGAAGTGATGGACGTGGCTAACGCCGTCCTCGACGGTACCGATGCCGTGATGCTCTCTGCCGAAACAGCAGCAGGTCAGTACCCGGCGGAAACCGTCACGGCAATGGCGCGCGTTTGCCTGGGTGCAGAGAAGATCCCAAGCATCAACGTCTCTAAACACCGCCTTGACGTGCAGTTTGATAACGTTGAAGAAGCGATTGCGATGTCAGCGATGTACGCTGCTAACCACCTGAAAGGGGTCACCGCTATTATCGCTATGACGGAGTCTGGTCGTACTGCGCTGATGACTTCTCGTATCAGTTCCGGTCTGCCAATTTTCGCGATGTCTCGTCATGAACGTACGCTGAATCTGACCTCTCTGTATCGCGGTGTCACCCCGGTTCACTTTGACAGCGAAACAGATGGCGTCGTTGCCGCCAATGAAGCAGTGAACCTGCTGCGCGATAAAGGCTATCTGGTTTCCGGCGATCTGGTGATTGTGACACAGGGCGATGTGATGAGCACTATTGGCTCAACTAACACCACGCGTATTCTGACCGTCGAGTAACGCCAGCGTTTGATGTAAAAAAGCCTCTCGTTTGAGAGGCTTTTTTTTATTTCTTCGGATAGAGATCTTTGCGCTTATAGGGCTCAATCTCGCCGGGTTTACGCGTCTTAAGCAGTTTCAGTATCCAGGTGTATTGTTCGACATGAGGCGTGACAAAAATTTCCACCTCTTCGTTCATTCGTCTGGCAATGGTGTGGTCATCCGCTGTCAGGATGTCATCCATCGGAGGACGGACCTTAATCGTCAGGCGGTGCGTTTTACCGTCATACACCGGAAACAGCGGCACTACACGCGCGTGGCAAACCTTCATCAAGCGACCAATTGCCGGTAACGTTGCTTTATAGGTAGCAAAAAAATCGACAAACTCGCTGTGCTCAGGCCCATGGTCCTGATCCGGCAGGTAGTATCCCCAATATCCCTGACGTACAGACTGAATAAACGGTTTGATGCCATCATTACGTGCATGTAATCGGCCTCCGAAACGACGGCGCACCGTGTTCCAGACGTAATCAAATACCGGGTTCCCCTGATTGTGAAACATTGCTGCCATTTTCTGTCCCTGGGAAGCCATCAGCATCGCCGGGATATCTACACCCCAGCCATGAGGAACGAGAAAAATCACTTTTTCATCGTTGCGGCGCATCTCTTCGATGATTTCAAGGCCCTGCCAGTCAACCCGATTCTGAATTTTCTCCGGACCGCGCAGGGCCAGTTCCGCCATCATGACCATCGCCTGAGGGGCTGTCGCGAACATCTCATCGACAATGGCTTCGCGCTCAGCTTCGCTGCGTTCAGGAAAACAAAGGGATAAATTGATCAGTGCTCTGCGACGAGAGCTTTTTCCCAAACGTCCAACCATCCGTCCGAGCTTTGCCAGAATAGGATCGCGAAATGACGCCGGCGTTAACGCAATCCCAGCTATCGCCGCTACACCCAGCCAGGCGCCCCAGTAGCGCGGATAGCGAAATGATTTATCAAACTCAGGGATATACTCAATATTCTTTTTTTTCGTTTCCATGCTCTTCCAGTGTCTGGTGCGGCGAAAAGTAGATCTGCTGATAGTGTAGCGGCGCACGATGCGCCGTACAAAATAAAAAAAGCCGGCACGCATCGCGTACCGGCTTTATCAGTGTGCTAATTAATCAAAACGTAGCTGAGGCATAACTTCTTTCACCTGCGCCAGATAATCGGTGCGATCCGAGCCGGTCAGACCTTCTGTACGCGGCAGTTTCGCCGTCAGAGGGTTCACGGCCTGCTGGTTGATCCACACTTCGTAGTGCAGGTGCGGACCGGTTGAACGCCCGGTGTTACCTGACAGCGCGATACGATCGCCACGTTTCACTTTTTGACCTGGTTTCACCAATAGCTTACGCAGGTGCATATAACGGGTGGTGTAGGTGCGACCATGACGTACCGCAACATAGTATCCGGCAGCGCCGCTACGCTTCGCTACGACCACTTCACCATCGCCTACCGACAGTACTGGCGTCCCCTGCGGCATCGCAAAGTCGACACCTTTGTGCGGTGCTACGCGTCCAGTCACCGGATTCAGGCGACGCGGGTTAAAGTTCGAGGAGATACGGAACTGTTTCGCCGTCGGGAAACGCATGAAGCCTTTCGCCAGCCCGGTACCGTTACGGTCATAGAACTTACCGTCTTCAGCACGGATGGCGTAATAGTCTTTGCCTTCAGAACGTAAACGCACGCCCAGCAGCTGGCTTTGCTCGCGCTTACCGTCCAGCATTTCGCGAGACATCAGCACTGAGAACTCATCGCCTTTTTTCAGTTTGCGGAAATCCATCTGCCACTGCATGGCCTTAATCACCGCGCTGATTTCAGAGCTGGTCAGTCCGGCCTCTTTGGCGCTGGCGACAAAGCTTCCGCCCACCGTGCCTTTGATACGGCTGTTAACCCAATCGCCCTGCTGCATTTCGCTGCTCATTTTGAAACCTGTCGCAGTGCGATCGTAAGTGCGGGTTTCACGGCGGGACACTTCCCAGGTCAGGCGCTGCAGGTCACCTTCCGCGCTTAACGTCCAGGATAACTGTTGACCAATTTTCAGATTGCGCAGTTCTTTATCGGAAGCAGCGAGCTGACTGATGTCGCCCATATCGATGCCGTACTGATTAAGAATACTGCTCAGCGTATCGCCTGTGGAGACGACATACTCATGCACGCCAGCTTCACCAGACGTTTTGTCATCCAGTTCATCCTGCGGAATGGCTTCGTCTTCCTGCGCGGCCTGATCGATAGGTTCACTGGCCTCAGGCAACAGCGAACGAATCTCGCTTTTTTCCAGCTCGATAGTTTTAACGATGGGTGCAGAATCGGGATGGTAAACATAAGGCCGCCAGACGGCGACGGCCAATGTCAGTACGGTAAGCGACCCCAGCATAACGCGATGGGGTCGCGGCAGATTATTAAATGCCAGAGCGACAGAGCGGGCTATCTGTTGCACGTATTCACTTCCTCATTAATCTCCTTTCAGGCAGCTCGCATACTGGTTGGCTAATTGGTTCAAAAACGCTGAATAGCTTGTTTTACCCAGTTTGATATTCGTTCCGAGCGGATCCAGCGTTCCCATTCGAACGGATGTCCCTCTCGCGACGGCTTCAACGACCGCTGGCCTGAACTGTGGCTCAGCAAAAACGCAGGTTGCTTTTTGCTCAACCAACTGTGTTCTTATTTCATGTAAACGCTGCGCACCAGGTTGAATCTCAGGGTTCACGGTAAAGTGACCAAGCGGTGTTAGTCCGTAGTGTTTTTCGTAGTAGCCATAGGCGTCATGAAAAACGAAATAACCTTTTCCCTTGAGCGGTGCGAGCTCGTTACCTACCTGCTTATCGGTTGCGGCTAATTGTGCCTCAAAATCCTTCAGGTTGGCGTCAAGTTTGGCTCGACTTTGCGGCATAAGTTCCACTAATTTTTCATGGATTGCAACCGCTGAGGCCCGCGCTATCTCTGGGGAAAGCCAAAGATGCATGTTGTAATCGCCATGATGGTGATGCTCGTCACTTTTTTCACTGCCAGCATCATTGTGTCCATGATCGTCATCGTCGTCATCAGCACCTTTCATGAGTAACGGTTTCACGTCATTGAGCTGCGCAATCGTTACCTGTTTCGCGTTAGGAATATTCTTGACTGACTTTTCCATAAACGCTTCCATCTCAGGCCCAATCCAAACAACTAAGTCCGCGCCCTGTAAGCGTTTTACGTCTGATGGACGCAGTGAATAGTCATGTTCGGAAGCCCCATCAGGCAACAGAACCTCAGTGTCTGTTACCCCGTCTGCAATGGCTGAAGCAATAAACCCCAGCGGCTTGAGCGAGGCCACCACAGCGGCATTTGCTGCCTGTGTTGCACTACCCCAAAGAGCAGCGGATAATGCTGCGAAAAGAAGCGTATTTTTATGTAACATAATGCGACCAATCATCGTAATGAATGTAAGAAATGTGATATTATAACATTCTATAACTTCTGCAAGACTAAAATTGATATGACGACTTTGGTTTCACTGGAAAATGTCTCGGTCTCTTATGGTCAACGCCGCGTCCTGTCTGACGTATCGCTTGAACTTCGACCCGGTAAAATTTTAACGCTTCTCGGCCCAAATGGCGCCGGGAAGTCTACGCTGGTGCGCGTTGTATTAGGGCTGGTAGCGGCTGATGAGGGAGTAATCAAGCGTAATGGTCAATTGCGGATTGGCTATGTACCGCAAAAACTGTACCTCGATACTACGCTGCCACTGACGGTAAGTCGGTTTATGCGCTTACGTCCCGGTACCAAAAAAGAGGATATCCTTCCGGCACTGAAGCGCGTTCAGGCCGGGCATCTGATGGATGCGCCGATGCAAAAGCTCTCTGGCGGGGAAACACAACGCGTCCTGTTGGCCCGTGCTTTATTGAATAAACCTCAGCTACTGGTGCTCGATGAACCAACCCAGGGCGTGGATGTCAATGGGCAGGTCGCACTGTACGACCTTATCGACCAGTTGCGACGTGAACTGGATTGCGCCGTACTGATGGTTTCCCATGACCTGCATCTGGTGATGGCCAAAACCGATGAGGTACTGTGCCTGAACCATCATATTTGCTGTTCCGGTGCGCCGGAAGTGGTTTCTATGCACCCGGAATTCATCTCAATGTTCGGGCAACGCGGCGCCGAACAACTCGGAATTTACCGTCATAATCACAATCACCGCCACGATTTACAGGGTCGTATCGTCTTACGCCGGGGAAATGGTCACTCATGATTGAATTGTTATTACCCGGTTGGTTAGCCGGGATCATGCTGGCCTGTGCCGCTGGCCCACTCGGCTCGTTTGTAGTCTGGCGTCGAATGTCTTATTTCGGTGATACGCTGGCCCACGCTTCGCTGCTGGGGGTCGCCTTTGGCCTGCTGCTGGATGTAAACCCTTTCTATGCGGTTATCGCCGTCACCCTGTTGCTGGCTGGCGGTCTGGTATGGCTGGAGAAGCGCCCTCACCTTGCGATCGATACCTTGCTGGGTATTATGGCGCACAGCGCGTTGTCATTGGGGCTGGTTGTTGTCAGCCTGATGTCCAACATCCGTGTGGATCTGATGGCTTACCTGTTTGGTGATTTGCTCGCCGTGACGCCAGAAGATCTTATCTCCATCGCCATCGGCGTGGTTATTGTTCTGGCGATTCTGTTCTGGCAGTGGCGCAACCTGCTGTCGATGACCATCAGTCCTGATCTGGCATTTGTCGATGGTGTGAAGCTGCAACGCGTGAAGCTGCTGCTGATGCTAGTTACGGCGTTAACGATTGGTGTGGCGATGAAGTTTGTCGGGGCGCTGATTATCACCTCACTGCTTATCATCCCTGCGGCGACCGCCCGTCGCTTTGCCCGTACGCCGGAGCAGATGGCAGGAGTTGCCGTTGGAGTGGGAATGATAGCGGTTACAGGCGGGCTGACCTTCTCGGCCTTCTATGACACCCCGGCAGGTCCCTCCGTGGTGCTGTGCGCCGCGCTGCTGTTTATTTTCAGCATGATGAAAAAGCAGGCGAACTAAGCATGCGTTGCCCGGTGGCGCTGCGCTTACCGGGCCTACAAAATCGCCCAGGCCTGATGAGCGTCACGACATCAGGCACTAAGGCATCTGTGGCGGTGTAATGCCAAAATGGTTCCAGGCGCGCACGGTTGCCATACGTCCACGCGGCGTACGCTGCAGAAAACCTTGCTGAATCAGATACGGCTCCAGCACGTCCTCAATGGTTTCACGCTCTTCCCCAATCGCCGCTGCCAGGTTATCCAGTCCTACCGGTCCGCCAAAGAATTTATCGATAACCGCCAGCAGCAGCTTACGGTCCATATAATCGAATCCTTCCGCATCCACATTGAGCATATCCAGCGCCTGGGCGGCAATATCAGCCGAAATCGTGCCGTCATGCTTCACTTCAGCGAAATCGCGTACCCGGCGTAATAAACGGTTGGCGATACGCGGCGTACCGCGGGCGCGGCGTGCCACTTCCAGCGCGCCTTCATCGCTCATTTCCAGGCCCATAAAGCGTGCGCTACGCCCAACAATGTGCTGCAGGTCTGCCACCTGATAGAACTCCAGGCGCTGCACAATACCAAAACGGTCACGCAGCGGAGAGGTTAACGACCCGGCGCGCGTCGTCGCCCCGATTAGCGTGAACGGCGGCAGATCGATCTTAATCGAACGGGCAGCCGGCCCTTCACCAATCATGATATCCAGCTGATAATCTTCCATCGCCGGATACAGCACCTCTTCCACCACTGGTGACAGACGATGAATTTCATCGATAAACAGCACATCGTGGGGTTCAAGGTTGGTAAGCATTGCCGCCAGGTCACCCGCTTTTTCCAGTACCGGACCGGACGTGGTGCGCAGGTTAACACCCATTTCATTGGCGACAATATTGGCAAGCGTAGTTTTACCCAGACCAGGAGGACCGAAAATCAGCAGGTGATCGAGAGCGTCACCGCGCAGCTTCGCCGCCTGGATAAAAATCTCCATTTGCGAACGGACCTGAGGCTGGCCAATGTACTCTTCCAGCAATTTTGGGCGAATCGCACGATCCACCAGATCTTCAGGGGTAGTGCTGACAGCCGAAATCAGGCGATCTGCTTCAATCATCCGTTACCTCACAATGCCGCGCGAAGCGCTTCACGAATCAGGGTTTCACTGCTGGCATCAGGGCGGGCAATTTTGCTCACCATGCGGCTGGCTTCCTGTGGTTTATAGCCCAACGCCACTAGCGCAGCAACCGCTTCCTGCTCGGCGTCGTCCGTTGTCGGACTTGCCGGAGACGTCAGGACCAGATCCGCTGCTGGTGTAAAGAGATCACCATGCAAACCTTTAAAGCGGTCTTTCATTTCTACAATCAGGCGTTCTGCGGTTTTTTTACCAATACCCGGTAATTTCACCAGCGCGCCCAGCTCTTCGCGCTCCACGGCATTAACGAACTGCTGAGCAGACATACCGGAGAGGATCGCCAGCGCCAGCTTCGGTCCCACGCCATTGGTTTTGATTAATTCTTTAAACAGCGTGCGCTCTTGCTTGTTGTTAAAGCCATACAATAGCTGAGCATCTTCTCGCACCACAAAATGGGTGAAAATAATCGCTTCTTGCCCGGCTTCCGGCAACTCGTAGAAACAGGTCATCGGCATATGCACTTCATAGCCTACCCCGCCCGTTTCCAGAAGGACCAGCGGGGGTTGTTTTTCAATAATGATGCCTCTGAGTCTGCCTATCACGTGACGCTCCTGCGTTAAGGGCTAAAAGGTAATGCGCTATCATAAAAAAAGGCTGGATAGATATCCAGCCTCATTTGTCACTAACGTAATCGACCTCGCGCCAAATTCAGCCTCGACTCGCTCATTTGCATGGCGTTCTGACTGACATGGCAGTGGGTAATGGCAATCGCCAGTGCATCCGCAGCATCCGCTTGCGGATTCGCCGGGAGTTTTAGCAGCGTGCGTACCATATGCTGGACCTGGCTTTTTTCCGCGCTACCGATCCCCACCACGGTCTGTTTTACCTGGCGGGCCGCGTATTCAAAGACCGGTAGATCCTGATTGGTCGCCGCAACGATTGCCACGCCGCGAGCCTGTCCCAGCTTTAGCGCCGAGTCGGCGTTCTTCGCCATAAAAACCTGCTCAATGGCAAAATAGTCCGGCTGAAACTGGGTGATGATTTCCGTCACGCCCGCGTAAATCAACTTCAGACGTGACGGTAGATCGTCGACTTTGGTGCGAATGCAGCCGCTGCCGAGGTAGGTCAGCTGCCTGCCGACCTGACGAATAACACCATAACCGGTGATGCGCGACCCCGGGTCAATGCCGAGAATAATAGACATCACGCATCTCCTGTTATTTTATGGCTTAACCACATCATTCTAAGGTGGCAGCAACCTCATCGGAGATTTCACCGTTGTGGTAAACTTCCTGCACGTCGTCGCAGTCTTCTAGCATATCGATCAGACGCATCAGCTTCGGCGCTGTTTCTGCATCCATATCCGCTTTGGTGGATGGGATCATAGACACTTCAGCTGCGTCCGCTTTCAGACCAGCCGCTTCCAGCGCGTCACGTACTTTGCCCATCTCTTCCCACGCGGTGTAAACGTCAATTGCGCCGTCGTCGAAGGTCACAACGTCTTCAGCACCTGCTTCCAGCGCCGCTTCCATGATGGCGTCTTCGTCGCCATGTTCAAAGGAGATTACGCCTTTTTTGCTGAACAGATAAGCCACGGAACCGTCGGTACCGAGGTTACCACCCGTTTTCGTGAACGCGTGACGCACTTCCGCAACGGTACGGTTACGGTTGTCAGACAGACATTCAATCATAACGGCTGTACCGCCAGGACCGTAACCTTCATAGATGATGGTTTCCATGTTGGAATCTTCATCACCACCCACACCGCGCGCGATTGCACGGTTCAGGGTGTCACGGGTCATGTTGTTAGCCAGCGCTTTATCAACCGCTGCACGCAGACGCGGGTTAGCATCCGGATCGCCGCCGCCCAGTTTAGCCGCCGTCACCAGCTCACGAATTATTTTGGTGAAAATTTTACCGCGTTTAGCATCCTGCGCTGCTTTACGGTGTCTGGTGTTGGCCCATTTACTATGACCTGCCATAAATAATATCTCCAAAAAGCACGCCTTTTCAGGCGACGTTAATTACAAACTCTTCAATCGCCTGCCGGTTACTCCACGACTTGGTTAATTGGGCGGCTTCAACCGCATTAACCCAACGATAGGTCAGATGTTCGGTGAACACGATCTTTCGTTCTGAGGGAAGTGCCAGGCAAAACCAGGATTCAGTATTACGTTCAATTCCCGGTGCATAGCGATGACGTAAATGGCTAAAAATCTCAAACTCCACCGTGCGCTGACAGTCAATTAAGGTCAGTTGCTCAGATGCAACATCAATGGCGATCTCTTCCTTTACTTCGCGCATAGCGGCTTGCGACGCGGTTTCACCTTCTTCAAGGCTGCCGGTGACCGACTGCCAGAAATCAGGATCGTCGCGTCGCTGTAACATCAGCACTCTCCCGGTGTCCTTTGCATAAATCACGACTAACACCGAGACAGGCTGTTTATATGTCATATCAGTTATTCTCGGCCTTCTTAACAACCTGAATGCTCAGTTCCGCCAGCGCAGCTGCGTTGGCAAAGCTTGGCGCTTCAGTCATCAGACACGCTGCAGCCGTGGTTTTCGGGAAAGCAATAACGTCACGAATGTTGTCAGTACCGGTCAACAGCATAGTCAGACGGTCCAGACCAAACGCCAGGCCCGCATGCGGCGGTGTACCATATTTTAGCGCATCCAGCAGGAAGCCAAATTTCTCACGCTGTTCTTGCTCATTAATGCCCAGAATACCGAATACGGTTTGCTGCATGTCGCCGTTGTGAATACGCACGGAACCGCCGCCTACTTCGTAACCGTTGATGACCATATCGTACGCGTTGGCAACCGCGTCTTCCGGCGCTGCTTTCAGCTCAGCGGCCGTCATATCTTTCGGCGCGGTGAACGGGTGATGCATTGCGGTCAGTCCGCCTTCACCATCGTCTTCAAACATTGGGAAGTCGATAACCCACAGCGGCGCCCATTTGGCTTCGTCGGTGATGTTCAGGTCTTTACCCAGTTTCAGACGCAGCGCGCCCATCGCGTCGGCAACCACTTTCTTGTTGTCGGCACCGAAGAAAATCATGTCGCCGTCTTGCGCGCCGGTACGTGCCAGAATCGCTTCCACAATTTCTGCGTTCAGGAACTTAGCAACCGGGCTGGTAATACCTTCCAGACCTTTCGCACGTTCGGTGACTTTGATGTAAGCCAGGCCTTTCGCGCCGTAAATCTTGATAAAGTTACCGTAATCGTCAATTTGCTTACGGCTCAGTGCAGCACCGCCCGGTACACGCAGAGCAGCTACGCGGCCTTTCGCATCGTTTGCCGGACCAGAGAACACTGCGAACTCAACGTCTTTCACCAGATCGGCGACGTCAACCAGCTCCATCGGGTTACGCAGGTCTGGTTTATCGGAACCGTAACGACGCTCAGCTTCGGCAAAGGTCATGATCGGGAAATCACCCAGATCCACGCCTTTAACTTCCAGCCACAGGTTACGTACCAGCGCTTCCATCACTTCACGCACCTGCGGTGCGGTCATGAAGGAAGTCTCAACGTCGATCTGGGTAAATTCAGGCTGACGGTCAGCTCGTAAGTCTTCATCACGGAAGCATTTTACGATCTGATAGTAGCGGTCAAAGCCAGACATCATCAGCAGCTGTTTAAACAACTGAGGTGATTGCGGCAGCGCGTAGAATTTACCTTTATGTACGCGAGAAGGTACCAGGTAATCGCGCGCGCCTTCCGGCGTTGCTTTGGTCAGCATCGGTGTTTCGATGTCGAGGAAGCCGTGGTCGTCCATAAAACGACGCACCAGGCTGGTGATTTTAGCACGCGTTTTCAGGCGCTGCGCCATTTCAGGGCGACGCAGATCTAAATAGCGATACTTCAGTCGCGCTTCTTCGGTGTTGACGTGGTTAGAGTCCAACGGCAGCGAGTCTGAACGGTTGATGATGGTCAGATCGGAGGCCAGTACTTCAATTTCGCCCGTCGCCATATCGGCGTTGACGTTTTTCGCGTCACGCGCACGCACAGTGCCCGTAACCTGGATGCAGAACTCATTACGCAGTTCGGAGGCCAGCTTTAACGCGTCCGCACGGTCCGGATCGAAAAATACCTGCACGATACCTTCGCGGTCGCGCATATCGATAAAGATCAGGCTACCAAGATCACGACGACGGTTGACCCAACCACACAGAGTCACCTGCTGCCCCTCGTGGGACAGACGTAGCTGTCCGCAATATTCTGTACGCATGAGATATCCCTTAACTTTGCCGCAGGCGGATTGTCACCTGTCTCGCAGATGACGAAGTCGCAGCTTTAGCTGAATGTCACAACTGAATGAAAAAAGGCGGCTATTATACTGGAAATTCTGCCGCACGATAAGAGCCTACTGGGATAGACTCTCAGTCCGGTACTGACTGTACGCCTGTTTCCTGGACGGGCATTGCGTAATCTCACAAAAAATAACAAAAATTGTCGCCCCTTTCACACTGATTCGCGATTAAGGTGTAACGGAATTCTTTTATTACTGGAGTGACCATGCTGGAATTGAACGCTAAAACAACCGCCCTTGTCGTGATTGATTTACAGGAAGGGATCCTGCCTTTCGCTGGCGGGCCTCATACGGCACATGATGTGGTTACCCGCGCCGCGCAGTTGGCGGAAAAATTCCGTGCCCACGGTTCCCCGGTGGTAATGGTGCGCGTTGGCTGGTCTGACGATTACGCCGAAGCGCTGAAACAACCGGTAGATACTCATACTCCGGCAAAAGCGTTGCCCGAAAACTGGTGGCATTACCCGGCTGCTTTGGGGAAATGCGCCAGCGATATCGAAGTGACTAAACGCCAGTGGGGAGCCTTCTATGGCACCGATCTGGAATTGCAGCTGCGTCGCCGGGGCATCGATACCATCGTCCTGTGCGGCATCTCAACTAACATTGGCGTGGAGTCAACGGCGAGAAATGCGTGGGAGCTGGGTTTCAGTCTGATCATTGCAGAGGATGCCTGTAGCGCCGCCAGTGCTGAACAACACCAGGGCAGCATGACTCACATTTTCCCGCGCATTGCGCGCGTTCGCAGCGTGGAGGAGATTCTGCAAGCGCTATGATCTATATCGGTTTACCCCAGTGGTCGCATCCAAAATGGGTGCGTCTGGGGATCACCAGCCTTGAAGAATATGCCCGCCACTTTAACTGCGTGACGCGGTAATTTTTAAAATCACTAAAGAACGCCCAAGAGCATGTGTTTTCTTTAGGTTAATCAGTGCATTATAAGACGCCTCCATATGAAATTCGGTTAAGTTCATATGAGTTAAAATGTCCCAACCATGCCCCAAAACTGGCATTTATGCCCCATACATGCCCCAAAAACCTTCCTTAAAAAGCTACGTGCCCAACCGTTGACGCTGTATAAATAAACAGTATAAATTGCGTGCAAAATCATTGTTGCTTTGGAGGCGGTATGTTCGTTGAGTTGGTGTACGACAAACGGAATGTTGAAGGATTAACAGGTGCCAGAGAAATAATTCTGAATGAGTTAACAAAGCGAGTGCACCGGATCTTTCCGGATGCAGAAGTGAAGGTTAAGCCGATGCAGGCGAACGGCTTAAACAGCGATGCCAGCAAAAGCGATCGGGAGAAGCTGAACCGCATGCTGGAGGAAATGTTTGAAGAATCCGATATGTGGTTAGTTTCGGAGTAGTGCCAGCTTTTACCAAGTCCTTTTCATACCTTTCTGGATACGGGAAACCAAATTCCCGTATTGGATGAACCATTGCCGCCCTTTTTTAAAGCTGCTCTACCAGCGGATAAAAATTATGATCCTCGCGCTGCATTCGTTCATGCACCTTGCGCAACACTACATTCGCGTCGCGGCGAAATGCCTCGTCACAATTGATAAGCTTATTTGCCGTATTCCAGCGACGGGAAAACTTTTCATACTCGGCAACAATATCAGCCATCTCGCGCTGAAAATTTACGCTCATTGTTTTTAGCTTTTGATCGTTCACCTTTTCCAGATAAGGATATAAAAACTGATCTTCGGCAGAAAGGTGTACTTTAATCACAGAACTCATACTGATAATGGTTTGAGCGATTTCTTGCGCATGAGCCGTCACACCCGCCCGGCTAAGCTCCCTGAGGCGGCTAATTTTATGGATAATCTCGGCATGCTGGATCTTCATTTTATCAATATTCACTGGGGAATCCCTTAATGAGCTTTGCAATTTATAACATATATATTAAATGCATCTTTAAAAATAAGCAATCTGAGTTGTTTTTATTAAATTTTATAAATTTACGTTATGTAAATACATAATAAACAAAATTTGAATGCAAATATAAAGAGATCTATTGCCAATCTTCGGAATTTTTCTATCGTACATATGTCTCAAAACTGCGCCAATGCCGCCTCAAGAGATATCGCAGCATCAGTGCTGTTGATAAAGTGCGTCACCCGCCTCATAACCTCAGCCTCTTCAGCTGCATCACCTTCGATCGCTTCGCCGTCATCCGTGATTAACGCTTTCCCCCTAAGCTTCGCAAACTGCGTCCGACCTCCGGACAGAATCAACAGCGCATCACCCTGCTGTGGGCGCGTGACCGGGACGATGATCGCATAACCCGCCGACGTCTCGAGGATGCGACTGTCGGGAGTCATGCAGACACTGGCTGGCGTAACCCGCTGCTCTATATAGTCGGTAGCTGGTGAAGGAAAGCCCATGTTTACACCCTCTCTTGAATGCTGGATAAAAACACAGTATAAATACTGTATACCCATCCAGTAAAGGAGCAATGAGTAATGTTCGTGGAACTCGTTTATGACAAAAGGAATTTTGATGGTCTGCCCGGTGCAAAAGATATCATTCTGGGCGAGTTAACTAAGAGGGTTCACCGGATCTTCCCCGATGCTGATGTTCGGGTTAAACCGATGATGACACTGCCGGCGATCAACACTGACGCCAGCAAGCATGAGAAGGAACAGATAAGCCGTACTGTTCAGGAAATGTTTGAAGAGGCTGAATTCTGGTTAGTGAGTGAGTAAAGATTTTCAATGCCCGCCACAGTTTCGTCTTGATTACGCTGTGGCGGATATTCATTTTCGTAAACGTTCAATTGGGAGAAGTGGCGAATGCTCCGTATATAAAGAGTCGTGGAGGTAATGCTAATGGTAGTTGGACTATCTGGTCTGACGGGGCAATTGAATTGACCGGGATGTCTCAAGGGGTCGTTAACGGACTAAATAGCTGCGCCTAATACCGCTACACTTTTGCCTGACCATGTTTTCCTCCGGGGAATGGGCTGGCGGTTTCCATAAAATGGCGGACCTTTTTCAGTAACTGCCACATTGAGCGGCACTGATGATTACGGGTTATCGTGTCATGAAGTGCCTGCCATAGCCGTTCCACATGATTCACCCACGGCGAGTAAACCGGCTGGTAAATTACCCTGAACTTGGGATTTGCTTTCAACCAGCGCTGTGTTTCGCGGCTTTTATGGATAATGTAGTTATCAACGATCAGCGTGATTGTTTTCGCCCGCCGGTAAGTGGCTTTCAGGTGCTTCAGCAGAGCGATAAACAGCGCTGAACTTTTGCTGTTGCCGCCCACGTAGCTGACTTTACCCGTGCCACTGTGCAGTGCGCCGGCCAAATAGTATTTTTCGTTCTGCCCCGGCGTCACTACCCGTTTCTGCTGTCCGCGCAACTGCCAGTCCGCACCGATTTTAGGATTAAGGTGGATATCCACTTCATCTTCATAAAATACCGGATGCTCTGCGCTGCATTCATCCAGCGCTTTGTGGATTACCGCCATCTTTTCATCTTTATGTGGGTCACGGATACGCAGAGTTGGCGCGGCCCTGCGCCATACAAGCCCCGCAGATGGCAACCAGCGGCGAACGGTTCCTGCATGTAACTGGCAACCGGTTATCTCATTGATTTTTATTGCCAGTAATTCGGTGCTCCAGCGTGAACGTTGATAACCAAAATCGCCGGGAGAATGCTTTATCAGCTCACGTAACAGGGTGCAGATATGTTCAAAAGGCCAGCGTCGGGAGCGCCCTGCGGGTAAGGATTTCAGGCCTTCAATACCTGAGTGCGTAAACCAGTTAATCCAGCGACCAACGGATGAACGGGCACAACAGAGAGTTCTGGCAACATCGCTGACCCGTTCACCCCGATGAAGCATCAGCATGGCCGTGAGTCTGCGGGCATGATTTTTATCACGCGTTTTATGAATAGCTTTCTGCATCAGGCGTCGTTCGCCACGGGGTATTGGTACTATGATCGGCATCGCTCAGTCCGGTTGGTGATTTTGGTTGGTTTGGCGATTGATCAGATCGCACAATCCGGGCTGAGTTCCCTTTCAGTGATCTACTATTCCGCGCAGCTATTTAG